>CAZYSQ010000105.1:0-2507 GCA_964649865.1 uncultured Acholeplasmataceae bacterium | reverse complement strand
AACTACGGAATCGGCGAAACAATGGTTTATGGTGATCCGTATTCAAATCATCAAGCAACTAGTCCTAATTTAGTTACCGGTGATCGTATTGAGTTATTTGGTGATATGAACGGTATTGGTTCAAAAACCTTAACTTTAAGAATTTATAATAGTTCTAATAACGAAGTTACCGCTAACTACGAAGTTACTAATCCATCACATACATTTGAAATCGTTAAAGCCACTTTAACGATTACACCAACAAAATTATGGAAAACATATGGCGATAACGATGGCACTTTAACTTATTTAGTTAGTGGTTTAAAGAAAAATGATACAACTTCGGTAATCAGTGGAGCGCTTCAAAGAGAAGCGGGAGAAGTTGTTGGGTTATATCAATTTAGTGTTTCTTATTTATCAGCTGCCAACTATAATTTTGCATTAGGCGGAAGTATTACTTCATTTGAAGTTAGAAAACGTTTAATTACGGTTAACTATAATTTAAATGAAACATATACATATGGAGATCAAATAGTTTTAGCACCAACGGCATCTGAAAATATTATTTCAGGTCATAGTATTTTATTAGACTACGATTTAACAAATGCTGGAACTTATACTTTAAGTCCTAAAGTTGTTAATAATTTAAATGAAGACTTAACTAATAACTACGCATTTACTAATCCGACATTCGTTTTAGTAGTAAATACTAAAGAGTTATTAGTTACTTCATCAAGTTTATCTAAAACATATGGTGAAGATGATCCGGTAATTAGTTATACTGTTTCAGGATATGTAAATGGAGAAAGTAATTTAGTTAACGGATTACTTTCAAGAAATGAAGGAGAAGTTGCTGGAAATTATGCGATTAAATTAGGTTCAGTATTAAGTGAATCTAGCAATTATCACTTAACTTTAGTTCCAAATGTGTTTGTAATTAATAAAAAAGCATTAAGTTTCACCTTCGGCGAAACTAGTTATATCTATCAAGGACAAACATTTAATATTGAGTTATTGACTACTAACTTATTAGCTACTGATTCAGTTGAAATATTAAATAATACCTTTGTTGATGCTGGTACATATAATTTATCAATTAAGATAAGTAACGGATTAATTGATGTAACTAATAGTTATGAGATTAATTTATCATCGCTTGTCTTTACGATTAGTCCAAAAGTGATTAACTCGGTGACTTGGGTTTATTATGATAATAATGAAGCTAAAGCTAGCTCTTCAGATTTAGAAGAAATTGGCGAAGAGTTTAGTTACAATAATAATCAAAATTTAACTCCAGGAGAACATTACGCAACGATTGTAGATAATCCTAACTATTCCTTTTTAAATGCCTCAGATAAGACGTTTAAATATACTCATTTTGGAACGATTTTTGCTGATGTGGCAACACAATCAGTTATCTTTAATGGAATCAAACAATATTATGATGTTACCTATTTACAAGAATTAGGATATGGTGTTGAAATTATTGAAAACAACGGTGGTATTTATCAAGGAACTTATCCAGTTAAATTTAGATTGTCAAAACAATACTATTATGAAAAATCTTATGAAACATCACTATTTATTACTCCAAAAGATATTTTTGCAACATATAACTACCAAGATGTTTATATGTTTGATAATGAAGACCATTTAGATAATAGTTTAATAATTATTCCAAATGATTTACAATATATAATTACATATTATGTTGGTTCGATTAGTCCTAATAATGTTGTTTATGCAATTAAAGAACCTGGCAATTATTTTGTGGAAATTTCCGTTTCTAATCTTAATTATCGTTTAGTAAACAACACGATGATGATAGTTGTTTCTCCAAATATTTTAGATATTTTGGTTCATGATGAAGTTTTAGTTGAAGGAATGCCACATTCCGCACCAATTTATCAAATTGATGTTAGTATCGACTTAGATATTACATATAATGAAGTATTTACTACAACTAAAACTATTAATGGTTTAACTGAAGGTGTAAGAACGGTTAGTGTTGTTAGTATTAAACACCAAGGTGTTGATTTAACTAGTATGTTTGAATATCCTGAATCAGTTAGCGCTAATTATACGATAATTAGTAAAGATTACTTAAATTTAATGAGCTACAACAAAGATGATATCGATCGTAAGGCGAATAATAAATTCGCTAATAATACGATTGAAGCTTTCAAGAATCCGGTAATTGGTTTCGGTTATCGTTACCACAATAAATATTATTCTAATATGTTTACTAATGGTGTATTAAATGAAAGCTTTAATACCTTTAGTTCAAATTATTATTATAAATTTGGTAATTTAAACCCAGCTACTATTTATATAGATGGTTTAATTGATTTAGAAACCGCTGAGCTTAATCATGTTAAGTTTATCGGTAATGGCGTTACTTTATTAGATATCAATTCAATTGATTTAACCCATGAAGCTATCCATGAGGGCGCTAGAACGACTAAAGTTGGATTAAAAGTATCGTTTAGCCAAGTTGGTAAACAACAAATTTGGATTGCTTATGAAAA
>CAZYSQ010000104.1:0-2529 GCA_964649865.1 uncultured Acholeplasmataceae bacterium | reverse complement strand
CATAGAATTCAGTTAAATACAATTAATGAAGATGCAGGTATTAAGTTAATTACTCCACTTATTTATAATGAGAATAATGTTGAAGTTACTAATCAATATCATATCTTAAATAATAGTCATGAATTTGAAATAACTAAAGCCTTATTAACTATTAAACCATTTATTACATCTAAAGTATTTGGCGATATGGAGCCATTACTTGAATATAATGCTACTGGCTTTAAAAGGGGACAAACTAAATCAGTAATTAGCGGTTTATTATTACGTGAATTAGGTGAAGATGTTGATGATTACTTATTTGATTTATCAAATTTATCAGCACTTAATTACTATTTCCAATTAGATGAAGAAACTCAATTTTTCACAATTAATAAAAAACAAATCCAAATTAACTATAACTTACCAACTGAGATTACATATGGTGATGTGTTAGTAGAAAATCCAACATCACTAGATTTAAGAGTTGGCGATTATATTAAATTTGATAATTATTTAACTAACGCTGGCGTTAGTTCAATTACACCGTTAATATATAACGAAGAAGATGAAGATATTACTAATAATTATTACATAACTAATCCAATCCACTTATTAACTATTAATCAAAAAGTATTAACTATTACACCAAACTCTTTATCTAAGGTGTATGGTGAAAGTGATCCTGATTTTAAATATACAGTAAGCGGGTATGTTGGCTCTGATAACAACTTAATAAGTGGTCACTTATCAAGAGTTGAAGGAGAAGTAGTAGGAAGTTATTTAATTACTATTAACTCACTTGTTAGTGATTCGAATAACTACAAACTAGAACTTGATGAAGTGTTATTTGAAATTACTAAAAGATCTATTTCATTTACTTTTAATCAAGATGAATTTATTTATAATGGTCAAAAACAAATTATAATACCAATGAGTGAAAATTTAGCCTTAGGAGACAGTGTAGCTATTAATAATGCTCCAATTATTAGTGCTAATACATATGATTTAGATATTACAATTAATAAAGGATTATTAGATGTTACAACATCATATGAAATTGACTATCAATCACTTAATATAGTTGTTAAACCGAAACTAATTGATGAAATTGAATGGTCTTATGACAATTACAAAGCTCTTGCTACATCAGTAGATTTAGAAGTTGGAGATATATTTAATTATATCAACAATGAAAATTTAACACCAGGAAGTCATATTGCAACTATTATTTCTAATAGTAACTACATTTTCAAAGATGAAAATAAGATGAAGTATACATATACTCATATTGGAACAATTAATGAACAACTAAATGTTCAAGAAGTAGTGTATAATTACCAAGATCAAAAATATGATATTTCATATCTACTTGATTTAGGATATAATGTTACAGAAATAGATAATGAGTATTATAAGGACGCTAATGTTTATGAAGTTATTTTAAAGTTATCAAAAGAATACCATTTTGATAAAGTATTAACTACTAACTTTATTATTAATCCAAAAGAAGTTAGCGCTACTTATTTATATGAAGAAACATATAATTTCCAAGACATCAATTATTTAGATAATAGTAAGGTAATAGTTAATGAATCATCACCTGAATTTAGTTATACTGTTGTTAACTATAAATTAGAAAATGATAATGCAGAACCAACTAACGAATTTAAATATGTTGGTAGATATGCTGTATATTACAACATTAATAACACTAACTTTAAAACAGTAGAAAACAACTATTTTATAATTAACATTGTTAAAACAGAAATTAATGTTATTGCAACTAATCAATTACTTGTAGAAGGCGAGGAACACGAAGTCCCTACAAGTCATGCATTATTTGAAAAAGCCTTAACAATCACATATTCCTTAAACCAACAACCTGACACTAGTATTAATGGTGTTACAAGCGGGATTAAGACTGCAACTATATCTTCAATTAAATTAAATGGTCTAGATGTTACAGACCAGTTTAATATAAATGATACAAATTATCTCTATACTGAAATTAGTAAAGATTATTTAAAATTACTTGATTATAATAAAGATGATCTAGAAAGAGATGTAGATGATAAGTTTGGTAATGGTTATATTGAAGCTACAAAAAATCCAACAGTTGGATTTGGATATCGCTATCCTAATATTTACTATAGTAATAAATATGAAAATGGATCAGTAAATCCTCTTTATGAAACATTTACCTCAACTTATTCTTATCGTTATGGTAATTTAAATAATGCTGTAATTTATGTTGGTGGCCTTATTAACTTAGATAGCCAAGAATTTGAAAATATTAAAGTGTTAGGTGATAACTTAGAATTAGTTGGAGTTAAGACAATTGATCTTAACACATTAGATGTTGAAAGTTCAGCTAGAACTACGATGTTAGGTTTAGAAATTAGATTTACAGATGTTGGCCAGCAAACAATAGTGATTGCTTATTCTAAATATGGACAAACAATTGAGTTAGCTAAATTAAATGTTAGTATATTAGATGGTTATACTAACGTTTCTACTTATGAAGAGTTATTTAACGAAAACCATGTATCA
>CAZYSQ010000103.1:0-2572 GCA_964649865.1 uncultured Acholeplasmataceae bacterium | reverse complement strand
GGATTTGTGGTAATTCCTAGTGGCATGTCTTCAGTAAATGGTGATTTTTGATCTCCATATACGGTAGCACTAGAGGAAAAGATAAACTTTGGCACATGGTGTTTGATCGCAAGTCTAGAAAGCTGAATTGTTGAGCCTAGATTATTAAAATAATATTCCAAAGGTTTACTAACGGATTCACCAACCGCTTTATACCCAGCAAAGTGAATAATCCCATCAAATTGGTGTGATTTAAAAATCACTTCCATTTTGCCCATGTCGGTACAGTTTAACATATAAAAAGGGATTGTTTTTCCAGTTATTTTTTCTAATACATTTAAAGTCCTAATTTGGCTGTTAGACAAATCGTCCACGATGACAACTTCATGACCTTCATTGTAAAGTTCAATAACGGTATGAGATCCAATAAAGCCTAAGCCACCTGATACTAATATTTTCATATAATCACTCCTTAACTAATTATAACATATCTATTTTAGTTTTTTTAACATTAAAAACAACGTATAAAGTAAAATGCAGACTACATCAATAGCCTGCACTAACCTATTATTTACTTTGATTTAATAAATAAAATAATCACTGGTTAAATATTTTTATGATACGCAAATCTTAAAGAATCACTATCCGTTTTTACATGAACAATCCCGCAATTTACAAATCCTTGACGTTCTAATGATCTAATCATTGGTTTATTCAATGGATGGGTATCTATCCGGATATCCTTAATTTGAAAATGACTGAAAACAAAATTAATCATTTCTTCTATCAAATGTTGATTAATATGACTATCCGACAGCGCAATTCTATGAATCACTTTATAGGGATTGTTATTCAACCATTTGCCCGTTATTGAATCATAAACTTCATCATAAGCGTATACACTCATTGTCCCCACAATCTGCCCATTATCTACATAAACAAACAAAGCCTTGTCATTAATATCTTGGCTTATAATTTCTAAATTGGGATAATTGTTTTGCCACTGAGTCATAGACGCTTCTTTCATTCTTTTTTGAGCTTGATTTATAATCCTCATGATATTGTCTAAATCATTTAAGTGTCCTAATCTAATCATATAATATGCCTCAATTAATATGATACAAGATACTTAAGAAAAAAGCCAAATTGTTTTTAGGCTTTTAAGTCATTAGATAATATATTTTCTTTTTTCTATTTCAAATGTTTAATAAACTCTGGGATCTGTAAGACTAAATTTAATAAGATACCAATAATTGCCGCTACGGCAATGGCAGGAAAATAAACAATATTCCCATTAATTTTATAGAGGGGGAATCCACCATTAGGCATCGCATAATGACCTCCTATCCCAATAACAAAGATGACGGCAATGACCGCTAGATTTTTAGGATTAAACATGTCTACCTTCTTTTCAATCATTAAAGTAATCCCTTGAGCAGCAATGACACCAAATAAATAAATACTTGCCCCGTTTGTAACAGCAGCCGGTAAAAAGCTTGCGAAATCCGCTAGTGGCGTGAAAGCAAACAATATCGCCAACACAGCAGTTAGGCCAAATACCCAAGTTGAAAATACTTTAGTAACAGCACTAGCACTAATGTTTTCACCATAGTTTGTTCCTGCTGGACCACCTAATGTGGCTGCGACAATATCACAAACACCGTCTCCGATTAAGTTATCCCCTAATCGATTGGCGATATCATATTTCTTCTTAACACCTTTTCTTTCCGCAAGTTCGTTTACATATAAATCTAATTGAAAAACATGCGCTGTTGATTCTGGTATTGTCACTAAGGCAATTGGAACAATCGCTAATAGTGCTGCTGGTAGATATGACCAATCAGCGGCTGGAATCGAAGAAAAGACTGTCCAATTTAGAACATCAAAACCAGTTGCTTGACCAGCACCACTACCAATTAAATTAATATCTAAGATTAAGGTTAAAACAAACCCAACTAACATGCCTAATAAAATTGGTATCTGGCTAACAAAGCCTTCTCTTAAAAATGATGTAAACCCAATAATGGATAATAAAGTAATACTAGATATTAAGAAACTCGTTGTATCTAACATCCCATTTGATCCGATTTGAAAGGAACCAGTGATTGCCCCACCTGCTAATGATAACCCAATGATTGCCGCTACGGGTCCTGTTACATGGGCTGGTAATACTTTGTCTATTTTGTCTTTACCAAAATATTTAACTATGACCCCAGCGATGATTGAAATTAACCCTGATAATATAATAGCGATTTGAATCGGGCCTAAAATCTCTAACTCAATTAACCCAACACTGTTCCAATCTTGTCCTAACGATGCATAATAAGATGCCCCTACGATCGAAACCGCTGGAATGTATGAAAAACTACTTCCAAAATATAAAGGTATCTTACCTTTTGTCACTAATAAAAATACCAAAGTGGCTACCCCACTAGTAAGAATGGCAGTGGGAATATTAAATTTCATTAATAAGGCTGCCAATACTGTTGCGGGTAACATTACTAAAAACTGTTGAACCGCAAATAGTAACGATTTTACAATCGTTGGTTTCTCGTCAGGAAGATACCCGACTACTACTTCTTTATTTGTCATA
>CAZYSQ010000102.1:0-2654 GCA_964649865.1 uncultured Acholeplasmataceae bacterium | reverse complement strand
TTTATAAAAGTAAAAACTATGATAAAATAGACTAGGTAACAATAATAGTTAACAATAAATAAATAAAACGAGGTATCTATGCAGTCTATTAAGTACTTATATAGGGTTGGTTATGGACCTTCAAGTTCTCACACTATGGGTCCATCTAATGCCGCAAAAATATTAAAAGAAAAATATCCACAAGGAAATAAATATATCATCACACTTTATAATTCTTTAGCTTTAACAGGCAAAGGTCATTTTACTGATGTCGCAATTTTAAAAGAGCTTCCAAATTTGAAAGTTGAGTTTTTGTTTAAGATTGATGAGTCAAAACATCCAAACACACTTCTTTTTGAAATTTATGAAAATGATAACTTAATTCATAAACAAGAAGTATATAGTGTTGGTGGCGGAAGAATTATTTTTGAATCTGAAGAAGAAATTGAACCAAGCATTTATCCCCACAAAAGTTTTAATGATATTGCCCTTTATTGTAAAAAACATAAGCTCTCTTTATCTGATTATGTTTTCAAAGTTGAGGGAAAAGAAATAAAAGAATTTCTTTTATATATATGGGGAAAGATGAAAGAAAGCATTAATAATGGCCTAAGTAAAGAAGGAACATTACCGGGCGATTTAAAAGTAGTTAGAAGGGCTAAAACACTTACTAAACAAAAGTTAAAATTTGAAGCCCCAGAAATAACTGAAAACAGATTAATTAGTGCTTATGCTTTTGCGGTAAACGAAGAAAATGCTTCTGGAGGAATGGTAGTTACAGCTCCAACTTGTGGAGCTAGTGGTACACTTCCAGCAGTACTTAAATACATGCAAGATAAATATAACTTTTCTGATAAAAAAATTGTTAAAGCTTTAGCAGTGGCTGGTTTAATTGGTAACTTAATTAAGTTTAACGCTTCTATTTCTGGTGCAGAAGCGGGATGTCAAGCTGAAGTTGGCAGTGCTTGTAGTATGGCTGCGGCAGCTCATGCGACTCTCTTTAATTTAAGTATTGATCAAGTGGAGTATGCAGCCGAGATAGCTATGGAACACCACTTAGGCCTTACTTGTGATCCTATTAATGGGTTTGTCCAAATACCATGTATTGAAAGAAATGCAGTAGCTGCTTTAAGGGCAGTAGATGCATGTGGTTTAGCGTTCTTTTTAAGTGATTCAAGAAAAATTAGTTTTGATATGGTTATTAAAACAATGTATCAAACTGGAAAAGATATGCATGATCACTATAAAGAAACATCAAAAGGCGGCTTAGCTAAATATTATAATGACATTAATTGTTGGTAATAAAAAAAGGGATTTTCCCTTTTTTTTATAAATGTTATTAAAGATAAATAGTAGTAAGTAAGATAAGTGAGTTAATTAAGATACTGACTAATAAGTTTGGAATAATGTTTTCCTCATTTTTTAAATAAAGAAGACCTAATAATAACGACATCACTACGTAGTTAACAAAACTAAAATAATAATTTATACCAAAGCCATTTGCGAAAACTGCTGCAATTAAAAGAGAACTTAAAACTAAGGCTGCTTTTTTATTAATAATTAAAGAAAATATTGCTTTTCTAAAAATAAACTCATTAGTAATAGGCGCAAGTAAAATAAGAGTGAATAAAATAAAAACAGAATAGTTTGTTTTTAAACTTTTTAAATAAGCAATTTGATCGAAATAAATTACCATTCTTTGATTAAAGATAGAAAAAGATAATCTATTTATTCCTAAAACAAGAAAATAACCAACTACTAAAAAAAGTAATCCAAATAAGCTATATTTTAATGTTCTAATTAACTTACCTCTTAAACTTCTAAAATCATTTAATAATACTCTTTTATTAAACATTACTAAAAAGATAACGGCCAAAGCATACAAAGAAAAATCTCTAATTGCAACTATAATTGGTTTTAAGACGATACTACCACCAACCGTAATATCAAAATTATCAAAAACTGTAAAACCGTATTGATCTAAAAACTCTTCATTAGTAGTAGGGTACACTTTTAAGTAATTATTATTAGTGAAAATTTCAGTTAACTGTTGTTCTGAGATGAACTGTTTATTGGGATAGTCTAAGAGACCTTCGGTATAATAAATGACATAATTACTAATTCTTACATAATTAAAATTATCTTTGTTAGATAAAGCGTTGTAGTCAGAAATATCTGCGATTGAAACACCTTCATTATAATTTAAAAATTCACTAGTATTTTCAGTGCTAGAATAAAAATCATGATAATGAACAGCATCTATTAAAATACCAAAAGTAACATAACTAGCAACTACAAAAAATATAACAACATAGATAAATAAAGATAAATAATAAGGAGTTGTGTTTTCAACTCTAACATAATTTATTTCTCTTTCATCTTGATAAAGTCTATTAATTTTTGAGATATAGTCGTTGCTATTCATATAATCACCAATTTAATTATACACCAATTAAAATTAATAAATAATCTAAATCTTAATATTTTATATTAGATATAAAAAATACCGGAACAATGTCCGGTATCTTTTTTAAAGAGGCTTAATTAAAGCTAAGAATTTGATCTTCAGTCATAGTTAATAAATTAAAGCTAATCATTCCGCTATTTGATAATGTATAAATATACTCAAAAGGTTCATTACCAGACTGACTCATATAAATTCCTCTATTAATTGT
>CAZYSQ010000101.1:0-2675 GCA_964649865.1 uncultured Acholeplasmataceae bacterium | reverse complement strand
ATCGACAATTTCAAAAGTAATTAATCATAAAGGTAACGTGAGCGAAGTAACTAGAAAAAGAGTTTTAGACTATGTTAAAAAGGTTGGATATGTTCCAGTTACAAGTGCGAGAATGTTAAAAAGTGGTCGTTCCTATACAATTGGAGTTGTTTTTACAGAAGAATTAAATATCGGACTTGAACATACATTTTTTTCAAGTTTACTACAACATTTTAAAACTTATGCAGAACGTCAAGGTTATGAATTATCATTTATTGTTTCCCAATTAGGAACTCATAAAATGAGCTACTACGAGTGGTGCATCAATAAAAAAGTTGATGGTGTTTATATCGTGGTTGGCGACTACGATGATGAAGGTATTATCGAGCTTGCCAACAAAGATATTCCAGTCGTATCTAATGACATACTAATTGAAGGGGTCAAGACATTTATTTCTAATAACCAACAAGGTGTTTATATCGCTTTAGACTTTTTAACAAAAGAAGCAAAGCTTGATAAAATCGGGATGATTAGCGGACCTCTAAATTCAAAAGCGTTTAAAATGAGATATGATGCATTTATGAAATATATGAAAGAAAACAATTTAGAGTTTAATCCTAAACATATTCAAGAATCAAAGTCATTTGGCTTTACAACGGGATATCAAGCCATGGAGAAGATGATCAAAGAATGCAAAGAACTACCTCAAGGATTAGTAGTTGGTTCTGATGATCTCGCAGTTGGGGTCTTAAGATGTCTTCACGACCATAACATTAAAGTTCCTGAAGACATTCAAGTAATTGGATTTGATGATATCAACATATCAAGATTAATTACTCCAAGTTTATCGACAGTAAAACAAGACACAATAAAACTTGGAGAAGCGGCTGCCGCTAGTTTAATTAAGATGATTGAAGATCCTACTTTTAAGGTGCCAGATATTGTTGAATTACCAGTTTCATTAGTTTTAAGAGAAACTACAAAAAAGTATTGAAATCGTTTTCATTATGTGGTATGATATAACTGTATGAATAAGGGAAACCGATTTCCTATATTCAATAAAATAAAGGGGAGTTTAGATGCAAATTAACTATATTGAAATCAAAAACTACGGTATTAAAAAACCATTCACAAGTTTTTTACCAGGAATAGCTGGTTTATTTGGACGTCCACTTTGGACGTTTTATACCAACCGCGGCCAACTAATGATGTCGTTTGGCTTTAGAGATAAAAACGGTGCTATTCAAGAATTTTTTCCGGCTAATGCTGGTTATATGTATGAAAGAGTTAATGGTTTTAAAACATTTATAAAAGTTGATGGAAAATATTATAGTTTCTTCAATGAACCAAATGAAAGTCAAAAGATGCGAATTTATAAAGATCGTGTTGAAATTATTGAAACTAATCAAGAGCTAGGACTAACTGTTACAATTAAATATTTTACAATTCCTAATGAATCAGTTAGCGCACTAGCTAGACTTGTAAAAATTACTAATCTTAAAGGTACAAGAAATATAGAAGTCTTAGACGGGCTAACACAAATACTGCCTTGTGGGATTGACTACGGCGGATTTAAAGCCGTTTCAAACTTGCTTCAAAGTTGGATGGATGTTGATTTTGAAGAAGGGTTTACGTTTTTCAAACTAAGAGGATCAACCGCTGATTCAACAATGGTTAGTGAAGTATTTGATGGCAATTTCTTTATTTCTAAAATCAACAATCAAAATGCGAAGATGATGGTTGATATTAAACGAGTCTTTGAACATGATACAAGCTTTAATTATCCGCATGGATTTGTAAAAGGTTTGGAGTTAGAAAATCAAGTTACAGTTAACCAAGTTCCTTGTGCATATTCATATTATCAAGGGGAAATTAAAGAAGAATTAGAAATTCAATCAATGTTTGGATACGCAAGTAACAAGCAAGATATTAGTAAAGTTTTAAAAAGAATCGATAAAAACTACTTTAATAACAAACTAATTGAAAACGAAGAAGTTATTAAAGAAGTTTTAGAAGAGTTAGAAGTTACAACCAACTTTCCACTCTTTGATGCTTATTTAAAACAAAGCCAATTAGATAACTTACTTCGTGGTGGAAAACCTTACCCATTTGAAACTAAAGACGGGAAAATGAGTTATCATCTATATTCTAGAAAACATGGTGATCCAGAACGGGATTATAACTTCTTCGTGTTAGAACCGATGTATTTTTCTCAAGGAAATGGAAATTTCCGTGATGTCTTACAAAATAGAAGAAATGATAATTTCTTTTACCCTCATATTAAAGACTTTAATATTAAATATTTTGCTTCAACAATTCAACCAGATGGATATAATCCTTTATCAATTGAAGGTGTGAAGTTTAGATATGAAGGTAGTAATAAAACATATATAAATAAATTAAATGAACTATTTACGCCTGGTGAAGCAGTTAAACTACTAATAGACTCAGGAATGAATAACCAAAAAGCGTATGAAGAGTTAAAAGTTATCTTAAAAGATTCAAGATATGAATTAGAAGTTAATTATGGTGAAGGTTTCTGGCAAGATCACTTCACATACTTATATGATTTAATCGAAAACTACTTAAGAATTTATCCAGATAAAGAAGAAGAGTTACTATTTAGCGATAAAACATATCCATTTTTCCAATCCCCTGTAAAAGTTAGACCTCGCGATGAAAAATCATATTTAATG
>CAZYSQ010000100.1:434-2704 GCA_964649865.1 uncultured Acholeplasmataceae bacterium | reverse complement strand
CCATGCTTCCGCAGTGATCAGAGAAAAAGCGTCTTGTGAATTTGTTTAGGTACAAGTAATTGTGCCCTTTTTTTGTCTTTTTTTGTTGACTTTACATCGTAGTGTAGTGTAGTATAAGTATACCACTGGAGGCACTATGGAACTTAAAGTGTTTTCGAACGATAGGGGCAAAGCCCTCTATTACATGCGTAGCGTTCGCGTAAAAGGACGCAAAAACCCCACCAAAGAGGTGGTTCAGTTTCTTGGATATGAAGAAGATCTGAAAAAACTGTACGAAAATCCTATTGAGCATTTCAGAGAAGAGGCAAAAAGGCTTACTGAAAAGCAACAACAAGAGCGTAGTGTCACTCTTCACATCAACTTAGATGAACACTTCCCCCTTGAAGGCAGTGCCCAGGAGGATGTTGTGACTGACGAACTGTTGGCGTTAGGTCAATTGCCTTTATCTACAATCTACCATGAACTTGAAATAGACCAATTTATTAAGAACAGACGACGTCATTGGCCAGTTAAGGCAAATGTTGAACAAATCTTTCGCCTCTTAGTCTTTGGAAGAGTCTTATTTCCTCATTCCAAGCTCTCCACATGGCGTAAGCGTTCTCAGTTGTTTCTTGGGCAAGGGAGCTTTAGTGATGATGATGTGTACCGTAGTTTAGAGTTTTTTACCTCCTACAGTGATGATTTACTTGTTCATCTTCATAAAAAGGTGAAAAAACTCTACAACCGGGACTCTTCACTGATGTTCTATGATGTGACTAACTACTTTTGGGAAATAGATAACTGCGATACAGATCGAATTGATGAACAGGGAACAGTATGTGAGGGCTTACGTAAATACGGAGTCTCTAAAGAGCACCGACCTGAACCGATTGTACAACTTGGATTGTTTATGGACAGTGAAGGTCTGCCGGTAGATTTTGGGTTATTCCCTGGCAACAATAACGATGTAACAACATTTTTACCGATGATTCAGCGTACCAAAGAGCAGATGGGGTTACATAAAATGATCTATATTGCCGATAAAGGGATCATGAGTGGTACGAATGTTGCCAACATTCTAGCTCAAAAGCAGGGATACATCATTAGTGACAGTGTACGTAAGCAAAATGAAGAGACTAAGAACTTTATCCTTGATGAACAAGGTTATAGTTGTACAACAGAGTTCATCAGCAGTAAAACCCTTCATGAACAACAAAGGTTAATGGATTACGCTGGCACCTTAGGAGAATACACTGGTGCTAAAGGCCAAACACAAGAAGTAGTTGTCTTTAAGATGAAATCTCGTCTTATTCCTTCTACAAAGACCACATGGGTTCAAGACGGTTCAAAAAGAGTCAAAGTAACTGTGAATAAACGTCAGATTGTCTTTTTCAGTCGCAAGTACCAAGTACGAGCTCGTATAGATCGGTGTGAGTCGATAAAAAAAGCACAACAAACAGGTTCTGTATTTAACTCTCATGCTGCCAACAAATATTATTACAAAAGTGCCTTGGACGCTCAAACAGGAGAAGTGCTCAATTCAGCAAAACATATTCGTTGGTTAAATCCTGATAAGATTAAAGAAGATGAGTTACTTGATGGGTATTACCTTATTGAGACGAATGTGGTAGGCACTTCTGAGGATGAGAAACCGTGGAGTGGTACTGCTCGCTTTAGGACGTATGATTGTTTGTTTGAACTTAATAAACCAGTGTCGGATAAAGATATTGTGGATATGTATCGTGGTCTATGGAAGATAGAAGAGACCTTTAAGATTACTAAAACACATCTTAAGACACGACCTGTGTATGTAAGAAAGCCTGAAAGTATTCAAGCACACTTTCTTACCTGCTTTGTGGCTTTACTGTTAATTCGCATTTTAGAGATTAAAAAGCTTAACAAAACGATACCGTACTCTCAGATTATTGAAACCTTACGTTCTGCAAAGATTGGTGAGGTGAAAGGCAATATTTACAAAAACTACTGTGCCTCTCCGCTCTTACGGAAGATTGGAATAGCAACAGCTTTAGATCTATGGAAGGTGTTTTATTCGAGACAAGAACTACGATCAATGAATAATTCAACAAAAAACTTGAATTAGTGCACTACATTGTCCACGATATTGTGGCACGAAAATCGGCTCTTAATTTCTTTTAAAAAAAGAAGTTAGGAGCCTTCCTTTTTGTTTTTACTGCGGAACTCAGGATGTAAGTAAGAAAGAGTTTGATCATATCGTAAAGAACTACTCTCCGTACGGCTCAGTTGCAAGCCTTTATTTGTGGGCTCTCTCT
>CAZYSQ010000100.1:0-424 GCA_964649865.1 uncultured Acholeplasmataceae bacterium | reverse complement strand
ATCTGGATCGCCTTCGGCTGGATCATAGACGTATCCACATAAATCACATACGTATTTTTTCATTTTCTCCTCCTATACACATGGTGATACTAGAATACTGTGTTGAGTTTAAAATTGCAATGTTTTTCTCGATATGTGAGAAAGGAGATCCCTTCTGATTGATTCCTTCTTGTTCTTCATTTGTGAGAGCATTACAATGCCTTTATGGAAAAGAGAATTATGATCATTGAGTCTAAATTGGCCTATGCCGAAGATATAACAAACACATTAAATGAGTTAGTTATTGAGCAAGGAAAGATGATTGAAGCTTTACAGATGCGAATAGCCTCATTAGAGCAACGGTTCATTGAGTACGAAAAAGAGATTCCAAACGAGAGACCACCGCACTACTAAGGACGCTTTTTCCACAGTGTATGGGCAACTG
>CAZYSQ010000099.1:0-2797 GCA_964649865.1 uncultured Acholeplasmataceae bacterium | reverse complement strand
TTGAGTTCATTAGCTTAAAACAATTAAATGACAATGAAGATTTTATTGAAACTGGTCAAACTTTTGAAGAAAATTCATTTTTAAAAGCAAACCATTTTTTTGAAAAGTATCGCCTAATTACGATCGCTGATGATTCTGGTTTAGAAGTTATTAGTTTAAACAATCAACCAGGAATCAACTCTAAACGTTATAGCGGCGGCGATGATTATCAAAATAACTTAAAACTTTTAGAAGAACTTAAAGATTCAAATAATAGAACGGCTTCTTTTAGATGTGTTTTAACACTATTTGAAGATGAAAATGAAATTACTCAGTTTGAAGGCGTTATGACTGGTGAAATTGCAAATGAGCTAAGAGGTAGTGAAGGTTTTGGTTATGATCCACTCTTTTTAATTCCTAGTGAAAATAAAACATTAGCTGAATTAGGATCAAGTTATAAAGATAAACACTCTCACCGCGCTAAAGCATTACTTTTATTGAAGGAACATTTAGATGAAAATATTAGTAACGAGTGATATTCATGGTGACAAGGCTACACTAGGTTTTTTAAGAAAAAAGGAATTATACGATTTACATCTTGACTCAGGAGATTCAAATCTTTCTAGTCAAGAACTTGCGATGATGCAAATCGTATCAGTTAAAGGTAATACTGATTTTTTTAGTAACTTACCTTCAATTCGTGTTATTGAAAATGAACTAGGTAAAATTTTAATAGTTCACGGCCATATTCACGGCGTAAAAAGTGGTCTTAATCGGTTATACCAATTCGGTCAAGATCAAAAAGCAAATTATGTTATCTATGGCCACACACATCATCAAAAACTAGAAGAAGTTAACGGGATTTACTATCTAAATCCAGGGTCACTTCGCTACGATTTACAATATGCAATTATTACTAAAGATAAAATAGAACTAAAGGAGATATGAAATGGAAAGACAAATTATCAAGGAGGCAGCACAGGTATTTCGTACCTCACCTGATCAAATAAAAATCGAATTCCGCCTTTTAGGTGGAATGAGTAACCACACATATGTAATTTCTTACCTTAATCAAAAATATACAATTAGAATTCTTGGTGATGGCGCTGAGATATTTGTTGACAGAGAAGCGGAAGCTTATAACCTTAATTTAGTTACTAATTTAGGTATCGTTAATGAAACAATTTACTTTAACGTTGAAACTGGAGTTAAAGTTTCAAAATATATCGAAGGAAACTGGATTACTAAAGATAATGTTAAAGACCATTATTACGAAGTAGCTGAACTACTTCGAAAAGTTCACAATAGTGGCTATAAAGCTTATTCTGATTTTGATCCAGTTGGACGAATTGAAAAATATCAAAAACACTCTAATAATTATTGCACCGAACACGAAGAAATTAAAAAGTGGTGGAAAGATAAGTATTTAAATACTTATGCTAATATTCCATTTACATTTACTCACGGTGATTGTCAGCGCAGCAACTTCGTAATCGGAGAGAATCAACTTTATTTATTAGATTGGGAGTTTACCGGTAATAATGATCCATTATACGATGTATCAGTATTTGGTCAAAATGATTTTAATGATGCGATTAACCTGCTACCGATTTATCTAGAAAGAACTCCGACTGATGAAGAATATTACCGAATTAGGTTTTACCGCTTACAACAAGTTTTAATGTGGTATCACGTTGCACTATACAAAGATCAAATTGGTTTAAGTAAAAAATTAAAACTAGATTTTAAACTAATCGCAGATAACTATTTAAAAGAAGCAAAACATCACTTTAAAATATTAAAAGGATAAATATGAAAACACTAGACATTTTAGCACTACCAAAAAATGAATCAAGTTTAAGTATTATTAAAAGTTACTTACAAACTAACTTATCTAAAGCTGACTATGAAGAAGTCTTTTTAAGAATGCTTGAAATTGAACAGTTTTTAGGAATTGACCAAAATGTCATTACTCAAGGTGAAGACTTCTTATCTAATTTTGCTGATGAAGAATCTAAAAACTATTCAAGACTACTTAAAATGTTGTTTGACTCATCATTTAATTTAAAAGATTTTGACCGCTCAACATATTACTTAGAAGAACATCGCAAGCATGTTCCCATTTTAGAAGAATATGTTGTTGATGCTGATGCGATTAGATTAGCAAAGCTAACTAATGCACCATATCAACATCTACTTTTAAAAATTATTCAATCAGCTTCACCAAATGATATAAAAATTCCTTTTTATGAAGAATTACTAGAGTTATATCTAAGTGAATATAAGTTTATTCAAGCTAAAGAATTATACGATGATTTATTATTAATTTCATCAAAGAAATACTATAAAGAAGAGTTAGAAATACTATTTGGACTTGAAAACTATGATGAATTAATTAAAAAAGCTGATCAATATAAAGATATTGAATCAGCAACTATTCCATCAATATTAATGTTGATGAAAGTATATTACTTACAAGGCAAACTTCATGCCATGACAATTCTTGATTCTGAATATGAACATCATTTTGAAAATGCAACTATTGATGATAGAAAAGAGTTTTATGAACTATGTATCGAACTTTACAAAAAGTTAGATAACAAAATATCATTAGAACACTATAACGGTCTTTTAAGGCAAATCAAACGTTTAGAAACAAGACAACAAAAAGAACAAAAAACACAAGAACAACAACTAATTAAAAAAATAGAAACTACCATCGTTACTCCAAGACAAAAATCTAGTGAATTAACTAGTGCTGAGGAAAACAGACAAATTTCTAATTTTTATGATATTTTAATGTTTGCTGAAAGTATTA
>CAZYSQ010000098.1:0-2807 GCA_964649865.1 uncultured Acholeplasmataceae bacterium | reverse complement strand
TTTAATAAGATGAAAGAAAATGGTGAAATCTAATGTCTAGTGAAAAAAGATGTGATATCTGCCAGAAGAAATTTAGTGGCTATGGTAATAACCCAGCACCAATAAGGGTAAGTGTATGTTGTGATGAATGTAATTTAAAGATTGTTGTGCCACTTAGAATTTACCAGTCAACAAAAGAACCAACAAGTGCCCTATTGTTCAAACAAAATGGCAGTGTAACAAAGATTAAACCCAAAGACACATACTTCACCCTAAAAGAGTTACAAACGCTTGTAGGGGGCTTAATCGAACTATATCCAAAAAGATTGCATGATCATTTAATTGTTTGTAACGAAGAAGGATTGTTACTTGATCTAGAACCAAATGATGTCTTTAGAAAATACTCAAATATCACACTCATGGGTGATGTCTTATTATGTCCAGTAGCAATATTTGAAGAACCGTAAGGAGCAAATAATGAGCAATATAAAATGTGTACATGATGAATACAAAAGACTATCAGTATCACTTGGTGTTGATAGGTTAGATGATAGTAAAAAAGTATTAGTAGAAGAACTTGTTAAACAAGCTTCTTTTTTGCTAGTTGAACTAGATATCTTAAAAGAACAAATTGATACATACGGTGCAATCCAAGTAAACAAGAATGGTCGCCAAAAACAAACAGAAGCCAGTAAACACTATAACCGAACAGTCACTACATTTTCAAACATCATTAAAAACATCCATTCAATTATCGGTAAGAGTGCAGATGATGGTGATGATGAACTAGAAAAGTTCTTGAAAGGTTTATAAGATGACCGAAAACTATTTAATTGAGTACTATCAAGAAATCGAAAAAGGAAACATTATTGTTGGGAAAGAACTAAAAGACCAACTTGATTTTTTGATATCTGAATTAAGTAACCCTAGATTTGTTTTTGATACTAAACCAGGATTACATCGAATCAAGTTTATTGAAACATTTTGTAAACACACGAAATCACCATTTAACGGGCAACCTTTTATTTTAGAGTTATGGGAAAAAGCACTACTACAAACTGCTTATGGCTTTAAGTATAAAGAAACCGGACTTAGACGCTTTAATGAAGTGATTTTATTAGTGGCAAGAAAAAATGGTAAGACAACATTCATTGCTGGTATTGACTTAGCAGAGTTTTTCTTATCAAGTGGTGGCACAGATATTATTTGTGCATCTAATACGAATGATCAGGCATCCATTTTATTTGAAGAAATAAACAATATGCGTGAAGGTTCTAAAACTTTAAGAAATGAAAAGTATTCAAAAAAGAATATTTTTTATATTTATTCACCAAAGACTAAAAATAAAATAAGAAAACTATCAGCTCAAAGTAGAAATAAGGATGGTTTTAATATTGAAGTTGGTTGTATTGATGAGGTACATGAGATGACTGATTCAAAAGTATATGATGCAATCAAACAAAGTCAGTCAACTAAGTTAGAACCACTCATCTTTATTATTACAACAGAAGGGGTCGTTACCCAAGGGTTCTTAGATTCTAAATTATCCTATGCAAGAAAGTTAATTAAAAGAGAAATTGAAGATGAACATATCTTACCCTGGTTATATACACAAGATAGTGTTGAAGAAATCTATCAAGATAAAAAGACTTGGCAAAAATCAAACCCAAGTCTAGGGACAGTTAAACTTCCCAGTTACTTAGATGATATGATGAATAAATCCAAACACGATCATGCCATGAAAGTCACGATGCTTTGTAAGGATTTTAATATCAAACAAACCGACCAAGGTGCATGGCTAGAGTTTAAAGATGTGGTTAATACAGAAACCTTTAAAGTTAAAGAGATTAGTGATAGTTATGCTATTGGTGGTGTTGACTTATCTAATACGACAGACTTAACGGTTGCATTATTGTTAGTCATTAAAAATGGCAAAAAGTATGTGCTTAGTCAATACTTTATGCCAGCCGATGTATTAGAAAAACGTAAGGAAGAAGATAATGCACCGTATGATATTTGGTTAGCCAAAGGAATGATTACAGTGACACCTGGTAGTCAAAATGATTTTTCACTAGTAACACAGTGGTTTATAAAAATGATTAGAGAACATGGTATTAGACCACTTTGGATTGGCTATGATCCATGGAACTCACTTTATTGGGTTAAAGAAATGGAAGATGCAGGATTCACATTAGAAAAAGTTAGACAAGGTATTTATTCTCTATCAGAGCCGATGAAACAATTAGAAGCTGATTTAAAGAATAAACTTGTGAACTACAACAATCATCCAATGATGAAATGGAACCTTGCAAACACCCAAGCCAAAGTTGATATCAACGGAAACATTCAACCATCTAAACTAGGTTCTAAATTTAAACGAATTGATGGTGCAGTGGCACTGATTATTGCGTATGCTGTTTTAAACAGATACAAGTCAGAATATGAGGGGATGATTAGATGAGTATCTTTGATATCTTTAAAACCAAAAAGAAAAGTAGTCAAATAAGTGGCTTTAATCTATTCACGGCCAATCTAGACTTTAGTAAATCAAATGCTAACAGGTTAGAAGATAGTGATTTAGCAGAAATCTGTATTGATAGAATTGCTAGTCATATCTCAAAACTAAAACCTAAACATATTAGAAATAAAAAAGAAGGGTCAGTTGAAATTATTGATGATGAAATTAACTTTAGATTAACACATTACCCTAATGAATATATGACAACAGCTGAGTTCATTTATAAAGTTATTAGTTTACTACTTTCTAACAATAACTGTTTTATCTATTTATCCTATGATACCAATAATAATTTAACTGGCATGTATCC
>CAZYSQ010000097.1:0-2919 GCA_964649865.1 uncultured Acholeplasmataceae bacterium | reverse complement strand
GTCAGCATGCGCATGGTTTTGCATGAGTTTCGATAAGTTGCATTAGCGATGCTGAATAACGCTGCAAGCATCAGGGCTGCGATACTTTGGCCAATAGCCCAGCTCAGCACAGTCCAGTTAATTACCTTTTCCGTACCATAATAAGTACGGGGTACCTCTATAAAACCCATGGTCGCTATCAGTAATACACTTGCCATCATAGTGATCATTGCAATGAACCATACAAATGATACCCACCCATTCCAGCGGTTTTCATCGGGTAATGTATTTTCTTTAGGTGTTTGCTTCATGGTGTTGCTCCTTAAAACAATCCCTGTTGCTCAGGCACAGGCATGTATAGATTCAAAATATCCCAGATTTGGCGGTCACTCAGCTTATGTTCACGTGCTAGGTCGGCAACACTATCACGCGCAGTGCGGCCTTGCCTTACATCCCGCTCAAACTGCTGGTGCATAGCAATGTTACGTAGTCTGCGCAGCAATGCCGCGCAGCGCGGCATATATATCTCATCACCGGCATAGTATTTATGCAACAGTTCCTCGGTATCTGTGCCTACGCGCTCAGCCAGTGCCGCACGTTTGGCCTCACCATCCTTGCCACGACCTGAAGCAATACGCCAAGTGGTGCCACCTAAAGCCTGCACCACTTTTAACGTGTGGCTAAAGCCGATTACCGCCACCATATCCTGTATGGATTGCGGTAATTCAGCCTGCAACTGCTTAACTATTTCCAGATTCATTAAACCCTCCCGTTACGTTGGGCATCAATGATTAATGCTTGCATCAGCCGTTGTGTTTGACTGGCATTCAGCCACTCAACACGCTCGACCTTGAACATGTGCTTCGCCATTGCATCGGCATAGCTCCAAGGTCGCTTGGCTTCTGCAAGCAGAGCTTCAATTTTGTTCACATACTTTTGCTTGTTATTTGTCGTAACGGGTTTAGCACGGCCTTGTCGTGTGCTCTTTGGTTTAAAACCTAAGCGCTCAAACTCAGCCAGTACAGCGCCCATTTGCCGCGGGTTTAAATCTTTAGCCGATTTAACGCCTGCCACACGGGCCAACAGAGCACGGTAACTGTCGTCATCCATACCCAGTTGCTGCTTAGCAATATGAACCTTGGCAAGCTGTGCCTTTTTTATGCTCATGAAAGCCCCCTTATATTGAGCAACTCTTTAAAGCGTGACGGGTCACGTTCTGCGAGTTGTGCCGCGCTATGCAGTAAAACTGTTACCGCTTCGGCCTCCTCATCGAACTCACCTAGCAAGCAGATACGCGCTAAAGCATCCGAAGTGCCGCTATACATTTCCATACGAAACTCACGTGCACCCAGCTGCTGGCGACGCAGACGTTTGCGGTCACGCTCTGCACGCTTACGTTCTCGCGCACGACGGCGTTTTTGTTCTTCTGGTGACTCAATCATTAGTGCTCCTTTGGCTGCTCATCAGTGCCTAGCAACCACACTAGGCAGACCATTGCGAAGCACGCCTCGCAATGGTTTCGCTTTAGTTCAGAGCGTCACTCAGTGACTTACTAACGCTAAACTTCACAACATTCTTGGCCGCAATAGCGATTGCTTCTCCTGTTTGAGGGTTGCGGCCTGTACGTGCAGCACGTTCTGCTGCTTTGAATTTGCCAATGCCTGGTAAGGGCACTTCTTTACCGTTTTGCAATGCTGACTGCGCAATGCTCCCTAAGCCACTCAGCACACTTTTAACCTCTGCGCCGTTTAGGTTGATACCGTTTTGCTTCAGGTGGATTTGTAGTGCTACGGCTAACTCTGTTTGTGTCATTTTCATGGTGTTACTCCTTCGGGGTTTTAGTTTTGGTTTTCAGTTGAAGTTGATTATCTTTAAGCAGTTCAAGCTCTACTTTTGGCGCGTCTAATACATAGAATTTAGTAACTGCATCTGTGTAGTCGTGAAAATCACGATCAACTTGTGTTGCTTTACTCATCAAATCAACAAGCTTGAGCGCATCTGTTTTAGGTAAAACAAACTGCTCGAAGTTAATAGAAACAACGCATTGCTGTACTTTGCTGGCTCTGGCTGTCATGGCTTAAACTCCTGCAATATCAAGCGTTACAGGGCGGTAGTGTTCGCTTTCGCCAACCCGCTCATAAAAGCGAAGATAGATTTTTGAGCCAACAACTTGGCAAGCATCACCAATGGCATCCATCGCACGCTGCCAGCGCACATCCTCAATCTCATAGCGGCGTAGCGATAGCACCCGTGCGGTGCGGATCTCACCTTTGGTGTCTACGCGGAAGGCGTCATTCACGATCACTGCCAGCTCAGGCCGTGCATCTTTAACCCACTCTTGCAAGCACTCATCAATCAATGAGCGAGCGACTTGCAAGCGCTCATCAAAGGCAAGACTTTCTTGCACCGCATGTTGAATTTTGTTGCCGCCATCAAATGACAAAAGAGTCACATTGCCTTTTTTACCGCCTAACTTGGTGCCGTATTCATTGGCACTCAGCTCAACAAACTCTTGAATTTCGCTGTAGGCCATCTGCTTAAAATCACGCATTTGCTTTTGCAAAGCCTTCGCTTTTGTCGCTAGGCTCAGCACCAGCTCATCGCGCAATTTGTCGACAGGTTTGATCTGGTCTTCTGGAATTAAACGCCCTTGGGCGTCTTTTCTGTAACCGTCTGGTGTTGTCATTGAATTGCTCCTTTTTGTGTTATTTGTTGCAGTCGTGACACGTCACGTTCTAGCTCTTTGGCTCGATGGTGGGCGAAGTTAAAGTCAGCAACAAAACCGACCACGCGCCCGTTAAACATCAGTCGCACCATGCCCTTGCCAGTGGCAAACATTTGTATCCGCTCAGTTTTTTGCATGAGTTTTGTCCTTGCAGTTAACGTTGTGCACGCAGCTTTGGCAGATGCGGAAATGCTGCATGGCAACGGGGTTGTTTA
>CAZYSQ010000096.1:1960-2994 GCA_964649865.1 uncultured Acholeplasmataceae bacterium | reverse complement strand
TAGCAGCAAATGAGTTCATCTCTTGGATGATGCGGTTTATGTCGTTTGAAGTTATGTAACTTCCATCTTCTAGCACTAGTTTTTCTATGGCGTAGTTTGTGTTTGTTTGGTTTTTAATGGTTATGGAGTCTGCTAGACTGTCTGAATAAGATATGCTTAAGTCATCTCCGTTAAAAAGAAAGCTCACATCCTCTCTACTTATCCCCTCTCCAAATACTATCTTATCACTGCCACCACTATCAATTATGGTATCTTTACCATCTCCTTTGTCAAATAGGTATGTAGTATTTGCTAGGTAGCCTGTACTGTAGTTTCTTGAACTGTCTATTAGTGTATCATCACCTTTTCCACCTCTTACAGTGATATTATTAGTGCCTCTATAGTAGCGATATCCAGTAATTTCAAGTGTATCATCTCCATCACCTAAATCAATCACCTCATTTCCTGCATAACCATATCTATTATCTACTTTTACATAATCATCCCCATCTCCAGCGAAGATTTTTATGCTATTAGTATTGCCTGAAATATTTATAGTATCATCTCCCTTTCCTGAGATAATGGTAGAGTTAGCAGAGTCAGTTAAAGATATGGAGTTATCTCCATCTCCAGCATCAATCATGGAGTTAGCTGAATTAGATAGGGTTATGGTGTCGTTGCCATCTCCTGAGTTAATGGTAGAGTTGGCTGAGTTAGATAAAGAAATAGAGTCATCTCCACCATTGGTAGTAAGATCTATATTAGCTGCACTAGTTAATGATAAGTTTACATCATTATCACCAAGAGTTGCTTCGATTAATGATTTAGAATTAAATGATGAACCATCTGCAAACTCTATAGTTTCAATCATATAGTCTGTGCTAGATAGGTAATTTTTAACTCTTATGCTATCACTTAGTTCACTTAAGCTTTTGCCATCTTCTTTTAAAGCAAATATAACATCAGCTCCATCAATGTAAGCAATGACATCCTCTCTTGCTATCCCCTCTCCAAATACTATCTTATCACTGCCACCACTATCAATTATGGTATCT
>CAZYSQ010000096.1:0-1860 GCA_964649865.1 uncultured Acholeplasmataceae bacterium | reverse complement strand
CCTGAGTTAATGGTAGAGTTGGCTGAGTTAGATAAAGAAATAGAGTCATCTCCACTACCTGCATCAATCATAGAGTTGGCTGAATTAGATAAGGTTATGGTGTCGTTGCGACTATCTCCAAATACTATGTTTTCATAAGCAAATGACTTTAAGAGAAGATCAATTTTTTCTCCACTATCGATATCTCCATATTCTGCTATTTCAGCACCTATAAAACTCAGACTTGGATCAAGACTTAAAGCATTTTTAAGATTTTTTACCATACCAATTGTACTATCAGGGTCTAAAATATAATTTAGTTTTAAAAACGCCACCAAATTATCAACATCTACACTTTTAATGGTTGAATCATCGTTTAATGTCACGTAGATTTTTGAAAGGAGCGTATCTGTGGATTGGATTTCCAAGTTTAAAACTACATAATTTTTGAACTTTTCGTAGGCTGCTAGCAAGGTAGAGGTGGCAAGTCCATGTGGGTTTGAATCAAGCTCTCCCCAACACCAAGTACCCAAATACCCTTCTCCAACTATGTTTTCTAAAACCTCTAACTTTCTAGCATCTCCTATCGCATTGCCATATATTTGAGTTGCTGCTCTGCTGTTTGGATCCACATCTTGCACTCCAGCCCAATGGTATATGATGTCATTCATCAAAGAACCATCTCTTGTTTGCAAATATTCAGACACTAACTCTTGTAGTTTTCCTGTATCATCTTTTGCCATAGCCTGATGAAGACTGCTCACATTCCCAAACCCCTGTATGTCTGGCAAACTTTCTATCTCTTCTGAAACTTCCACTAGGTTTAACTCTTTTGTTCTAGCCAAATCAACATCAAACCACACATCATTCATCTTATATGTTTGTCCATCTTTGGTAAAAGATCCAAGCTGTTTATGAGCATTGTTATTCTCATCAACTAAAGATGAATTTACATAGCTAGTATTTAAACTCTCTATTCCTAACTCTTCAAGAGTTTTAAGTTCTCCCTCATCTACTACTCCATTTTGATTTGCATCTTGCCAAACTTTTAACTGTGAATATATCTCATAACTATTTTCTATCTTTCCATCTTTGTTTGAGTCAAACTCTTTTAATGCTTCAAATCCATTTTTAGCTTTATTGCCATTTGAAAGTAGTGTATTGTTTCCAAATAGTTCTGTTCCATCATCTATCTTTCCATTGTTGTTTCTATCATATATTAGTAGTCCATCATCTGCTCCAACCCAACCTGTTTGTTCAGCAAAGCCATTAGCATCATGGTCAAAGTAGACACTACCTTTACTAGTTGTTTCTACTACTCCATCTCCATTTAGATCTAATATTATTGGACTTCTTATTTGACTTGCTATGTTTATCTGTTCTTTTATCTCATCTATGATGTTGGTGTCTATCTGGCCATATACTTCCATTAAGCTTTTTGAGTTGGGGTCGTAGTTCCAAGGAAGTCCACCACTATTTATCCAATTAGCTTGCTCTTCTTTAGTTAAGCCCTCCCAAGCTTCATGTTTGGATTGCTGGGAGTTTGTGATGATAGAAAGTGTGTCGGTAATATCTTTTACATGCTGCGATAAACCATCAGCAATATCACCTAGGGAGTCTTTTATGGACTCTATTTGATCTCCCACATCGCTAAAAAACTGTTTTGTGGTGTCTGATATGTCATTGCCAATTTCAAATGCCGACCAAACTGCCAGTCCTGTTCCTGCCACAAGCAAACCTGTTGCTATTGCAGAAGAACCGCCAAGTGCTACTACTCCACCTGCTACTGCTAATGTGTTTGATAGTAGAGAGGTGATTGTTTTGTCTGTAACTACTCCTCCAGTAATTAAATTATCACTATTAGATTCGTTTATAATTAAA
>CAZYSQ010000095.1:0-3173 GCA_964649865.1 uncultured Acholeplasmataceae bacterium | reverse complement strand
GAATATCTATTTAGCGAATCAATATATTATGATACTAATACAACTTTTACTAATTTATTCGAAAAACAAATGATGGCTTATGAAACAACATTCTATTTTAGGTTATATTTCGAATTAGGCACAATTCAGTTGGATAATAGATTAATATACGCACTTAATAAAGATGGAACAATACAAATTTCAACGGGCAATGAAATAGCCACTTCAGCGGAATATTGGAAAGGTTATGAAGAGGGTTATAAAGCTGGAAGAGATAATGGATACAAAGTCGGTGAAGAATATGGATATATAAAAGGTTATGACGATGCAGAAGATTATTATAAGAATTTAAATGGAGATGGTTCCCCATTATTTAATTTTTTTGGCGTATTAAGTCAAGCGGCTAATTCATTAGGCGGAATTCTAAACACTCAAGTATTTCCCAATATCACTATAGGGACCTTAATAGCGATTCCGATTGTAGTTGCGGTTATTGGTTTTATTTTGAAATTTATAACATAGGTAAAAGTAAATGGATTTTATTATAGATGTCGTAGGGAAATTATTTTATTTCTTTGTAGATATTAAAGAGTGGATAACTAAGCCAATTGAGGGCAAATTCATAGACCAAGTGTTAAAGCTTATTGGTATTAGTGGACCGATTACACCATTTGGACTTATATTGACCGCATTTGGGGTTTTAGTGATATTAATGTTAGTTAAAAAGGTGGTTCCATTGGTATGATTTTAATTAAATTCGCACAATTATTTTGGTCGTTATTTCCGCAATTACAGTTATTTATTAATGATTCTGAAAGTTTATATTTTACAACCGGATTCATTAATGATAGTAGAACTATTTTAGATTATATTGGGTTTGGAATATGGATTTTATTGCCAATTTTATTAGTGTATTTATTATATAAATTATTAGGGAAATTATTTTAAGAAAGGAATAGTAAATGGAAAATGTTTATTCGTTAGTATTTGATTTTTGGAATCAATTAATAGGCGGTATTGAATTCTTTAATGTAGAATTTATTAATGCATTATCGGTTATTTCAATAGTGGCTTTTATCATTGGAATATTTGTGTTTATCAAAAAGTTTATATCATTGATTATGGGAGGGACTAAATCATGGTTTTAGCAATTATTTTAGGTATTATTTTAATAGCGGTTATTGGATTAATTATTTATTTTAAAAAATCGAACAAGTTAATTAAAACAGCATTCGAGAATTCAAGCACTTATACATTTGGAGCAAAAGGAAAAGGCAAAGACTTACTTTTCCAGAAAGTTATTAACTTGAGAAAAAAAGAAGGATATTATTCGAACATTTATTATGGTGGTGCATATAATCATTTATCGCTAAAGGAATTGAATGTAGGTGGGAATAAGGTTAATGATCTAATATTGAATACGATTACGCCGATTGAGAAAATTTATTTATTCGAACAAAGAGACTTATACATTAGCGACGCAGGTATTTATTTACCAAATTACGAGGATAACCGATTAAATAAGGAATATCCCGAAATGCCTTTATTCGTAGCGGTGCAAAGACACTTATTGTTATCAAATACGCACATTAACAGTCAAGCATATGGTAGAGTTTGGAAAAAAATTAGGGAACAGTGCGATATATATATTAAAGCTCTAAAAGTTATCAAAACACCATTCGGCTTAATTGGTAAAATTAGAATGTATGATAAAGAATCCGCCGCCGAAGCCGATATTCGACCATACCGAAAGAAACTTTTTAAGAAAAATTCATTATCCGAAAGTGATTTCTATTCGGCGAACGGAAATATTACTGAGAGATTTTATTTTATTTCTAAAAGAGCAATTAAATATGATACAAGAGCCTTTAAAAGAATCTTCAAGATATACGATTAAAGAAAATAATGTTTAATTTTGTGCACTTTGTGCACTTTGAGAGCGGGCACTATAGAACCCATATAAGCCCGCTTTTTTCTTTTAAGGATTCAGTCGTGCGGTCTCCACCCTTGCACGACTAAAAACTCCTAAAAAAAGAAAAACCGCTCAAAATAAAAAAGCAACGCTCTATTATAATAAGCGGTTTTCTTTTTTTAAATGGTCGACACAAAACCGCGTTTTTTAAAATGAGATTTTAAAAAATCCCAACTTTTGGATAGTCTAATCCAAAAGCGCGGGAGATTCATGGTTCGCCATATTTTTTTAGTTTTAAATTAAATTATTTATTGGTTATACGAATACGACTCCGTGAATCAAAAATAACGGGGCTATTCCGTTTACGCCCCTAAAGTTCCCGCAAGGGAAACTTTCATTTTTTCACCGCTCCATATCTAGGGGGAAAGGTCCCCCCCGCCGATAGCCGCCCCCCCCTTGGTATAAGTGGGGAGGTTGCGTGGTGCGTTAATTTGCTAATCCTCATAGATAGTAAATTCCGGTTTTTCGGGGTTGTTTTCACGGCATATCATATTAATAACGCGTATAAATCTAGTATAATTGCCAAGTCCAATTGCTTGTAAGATTGCTATTTTATTATAGTTGCATTGGTCGACTATATCGATTAATAAATTAGCGGTTAATCTAGGTGGCACTTCATTAGATAAAATTTGACTAACATATTCGGGATTATTCGTAATAATATTTACTGATTCATATTGATATTTATCAGGATTATTTTTGTGGATCATATACTGAATGCGTAATATTTCGTTATCCGCATTAATTATTGTTATTCTATTAGGTTCAATTTCTAAATTTCGTGATAATAGCTTTAAATATGTTAACCGGCGAGTCCGATTATAAGTTTTAACATAAATATGTATATGCGGGCGTTTAATTTCACCGGTTAATTCATTAATATCTTTATCGTGTAATATAAATGCGTAAAAATCCGTAGAGCCACTAAGAACCGAGCGTAATAAGTCAAAATCAATAATATTTTCGTTATTTGAATCCGAATATTCGATAACTATATCAAATGTTTTGGTTTGATTGTTGTTTTCCATAAAAACCTCCTTTTAATTAATTAAGGGGGGTCGCCCCCCCATATAAACTTTATTCAATAATTTCAGCAAGCAAGGCAAGAGTCGCATAATCTTTTGTAAATGCGGGCTTGATAGCAATATAGCGGCCGTTATCTAGTAAGAGATAATAGTTTTTATAATTATATTCCTTACCATTAGCGGCTAAGTAAGTTTCA
>CAZYSQ010000094.1:0-3206 GCA_964649865.1 uncultured Acholeplasmataceae bacterium | reverse complement strand
ATTGGGGTATAAACTTGGGGTGACCAACTTTTCTTACCCACTACATCTTGTGGTTGACAATTTCTTTCTGGGAAGATGCTTGGTGAGTTGTTGCCATTTGGATGAGCCGCCAAAAAAGCATCCCCCTGTACTTTGAGGTTCTTCTGTTAAATCGAAAGGTGAATTCATTCAGGTAATACTGAAGATGGTCCTTGCCAACTGAACCCTGCAACGTACCGAGAATCCATCGTTTCAGGAGACTGATAGCTCGATGGCACAAGGGAAGTGAGGAGCTCTCCGTCAGATTGCCTTCTTCGCTAAATGGAGTTGTCTGCTTGATGGTTTTCTGCTTATGGGCAACATGAGGATAGCCTGCTTCCTCAATTCCGTTGTAACCAGACCATCCGTCAGTGTGAATTGTCGTTCCGGGTTCAACCAGTGCTTTGATTTCCTTGGAAAGGGTTTCGCTTGAAACATTTGGGATGCATTTGAGTCTAATGCGGCCGAAGATTGTCCTGCCTGTCTTCTCAGAAAGTTTTCGCTCTGCGGCCACCAAAACAATTGATTTTCTGTCCGCTCCTCGACCGCGTTTCCCCTCGCAAGCTCCGCCCACGTAGCATTCGTCAACCTCTACCTCTCCTGAAAGTCTGTCCTGATCGTTGCGGACCATCGCGCGACGCAATTTGTGAAGGCACAGCCAAGCCGTCGGATATGACAACCCGAGCGACCTCTGGATGCTTAGGGCACTATATCCGTTCTTTTGGAGGCAGATGTGCCACATAATTCTGAACCAGGTGAGAAGTGGAGTATGGGTGCCCTGAAAAACTGTCCCAGAAAGAACAGAGTGAACCTTGCGACATTTGGAACATTTCAGTTTGTACCGTTCGGATATCCAAGCATCAGCTTTTGCATGGCAAAAAGGGCAGATAAGCCCGTCTGGCCAACGTATCCGTAACAGATACTTTACGCAATCGTCTTCTGTAACAAACTGCACTTGAAAATCTTTTGATGTGTTGGGATAATCAGCCATGACACTACTATACTACATATAGTGCTGTCAAAAAGTTGGTCACCCCAACTTTATACCCCTATAAAAGTATTCACACTGCTAAATATTTTTGTCGATTTTGCTTGCAATATTCCGCTTGGCATATATATTATTAGCAGTAGCGATACTGCTAATATTTATTAGCATTGCGGAGGATATTTATGCGAATGCCTAAGTCAAAAAACACGTTAGAGCGCCAGATTGGCGCAAAAATCAAGTCTTTGGGCGAGTTGGGCAAGTTCATGCCCGGCTCTTTGGTTGAGAAAAGATGGAAGTGTGCCAAGCCCGACTGCATCTGCAATCGCACGGGTAAGCTGCACACTGGATTTGCAATCACAAGCAAGGTCAGGGGCAAGACCAAGACCGTCTACGTCCCGGTCGACATGGTAGAGGAGGTGCGCGGATGGGTAAAGGAACACAAAAGGCTTCAAAAAATCGTAAAAGAAATAAACGCGCTGGCAGAGCAGCTAATAAGGCTGCACGTTCCCGTCGCGCGGGCAGAAAGCCGCAGGAAAAAGAGCCTGGGATCAACACCGCCGACCTCATCCACATCGTAGGCGCGCTGTGGCCGCGCTTCAACGAATACCTTGATTCGGTGGACGACTTTCGCCGTCAGGATCGTATTATATATGATTTGCGTCTTCTGCTATTTCTGGCGATTCTCGAACGGATCATGGGGCATGACTCCAATCGGCAGCATGACTACGTGAAGTATGATGATCCCTTGAAAGAGACTGTGTCCAGGCTAATGGACTCATATCCGGAGTTTCTTCCCCATTCTGATACTATCAAGTACGCAATTGAGCGCCTGAAGCCCGGGGACATTGATGGCATCCGCCGAAAGATGGTCAACAAATTGTTGCGCGGCAAGAAGCTGTATGGTGCGCGCACCGGTGACTGGCTGGGGCGTTCAACCAAATACTATCGCGTGGCCATTGACGGGGTGCACTTTCATTCCTCAAGCTCGCCCATACCGCATAGCATACACAGAACCCACAGCAACGGCGAGACCGAATATATGTTGATGGCTATTGAGGCATGCCTTGTCATGCCCGGCGGTATTCGCATCCCGCTGATGACTGAATTCATTGAAAATCCCGACACGGAATACGACAAGCAGGACTGCGAACTGAAGGCGGCCAAGCGCCTGCTGGCAAGGCTCAAGGACAAGTTTGCGCGTTTGAAGCTAATAATATTGCTTGACGGTCTCTACTTGTGCCACGACATTCTGAAAACATGCCGCCTGAACGGCTGGGAACTCTCCGTGACAGTAACCGAAAAGGTCTCCGCATTCCTGAGGAAAGCCGAAGAAAAGCTGAATGATGGCGGCGGCAAGCGCGTCACAGGTATCGACCCGGTAGATGGCAGGAAACGCACTGTCATGTGGCGAAACTCGGTAAAGCATATTCTCGGGGGCATCGAATTCAAGCTAAACGTCATAAAAATGACAAGACAAGGCGAAAACGGGGAAGAGTGCCTTTTTTTTGCAACCACAATCTTCCTGCGAAACGACGAGCTGAGGACATTGCGCATCCTGGATGAGATATGCAGGCTGCGCTGGCAAATAGAGGAACAATTCAAGGTACAGAAACACCACGGGTTTGAACTGGAAGCGGCGTTCGGCACAAGAGGATTTGCGGGGCAAAATTACTATCTTATCGTGCAGATTGCCAACATAATAAGGATTTTCATGATGCACAGCAGTCTCTTCAGGCGCTTGCAGCAACACTTCAACAGCGAGAAAATAAAAGAGGTCATTCAGCTTCCAATGCTGAAGTATTTCCATACCATAGCAAACATGGTAGACAATTTTCGAAGAGACATACTACATAAGCCCATATCCGAAATAGATATAAGCAAGTGGAGGCTTGCATACGACACAGCCTGACCCGCAATGCTGAACTTCGCCCCAGTCCCAAACCCGTGTACATATTAGCAAGTATAAAAGCCGCAAATTCACTTCAAGGCGACACAACAGCCGGCGAAACAGTGAAAAACGCGGACAGGGGAGGGATGTGTCTCGAAATGGCGAGGCGGAGCAGACTGCGCGAAAAATATTTTTTTTGGGTTTCTGATTCTTTGGTACTGCAGCATTTAAGAATTTACCTGGTTTGGATTGCTTAAGGCTTATTGCCGTGCTATATTATGTGCTTCCTGTTATGTTTTTTAGTCTCAAGCC
>CAZYSQ010000093.1:0-3244 GCA_964649865.1 uncultured Acholeplasmataceae bacterium | reverse complement strand
CTAAAGCTGTAGTTGGCTCATCACAAATTAAAACTTCAGGTTGTGCCATTAAAGCGATCGCAATAACTATTCTTTGTTTCATACCACCTGAAAATTGGAATGGGTATGATTTAAACCTTTTCTCTGGTTCAGGTATTCCTACCTCTTCCATTATTTTATAAGCTTCTAATTTAGCTTCATGAGCAGTAACTTTTATTTTTTGTTGATACTCTTCTTTAAGTTCAAATTTCTTTTCTAAAAATTCTTTAATTGAAACTTTTTTGTCATCTTTTTTAGAGATTGAAAAATTATTTTTTAATTGGGCTAATTTTTCTTTATACTCTACTTTATAAGCATCATACTCTTTATCAATAACAACTTTAGCTTCTGCTTTTTTAACTTTTAATTCTTTTTGTTGTTCTTTAAGTAAAGTTTTAAGTTCTTTAACTTCATTTTGATAGCCTTCTGGCTTTTTATTTTTTAATTCTTCTATTTTAAGTTTAGTGTTTCTTACCTTTACAGACTCAGCGTGGAATAAAGCGTTAAATTTATTTTTCTTTCTTTTCCCATTTAAAATCATTGCTTCTGTAATTTGTTTACCAACTCTCATAATTGGGTTAAGTGCTGATGTTGGGTCTTGGAAAATCATTCCGATTTTATTTCCTCTAATTTTATGGAAATCATCTTCATGAATTTTTAATAAGTCTTGTCCTTCATAATAAATATGACCTTTTTCAACTATAGCATTACCTGCTAAAATACCCATAATTGAACGTGACGATACTGATTTACCACTACCAGATTCACCAACTACCGCTAAAGTTTCGCCTTGATATAACTCAAAGTTAACTCCTCTAACTGCTCTAACTAAACCATGGTTTGTTCTAAAAGAAACCGTTAAATCTTCAACTTTAATAACTATATTTTTTCCATTATCCATTATTCTTGACCTCTCAATGACGGATTCATCGCATCTCTTAGCGCGTTACCGAATAAGTTAAACGCAATCATAATTATAATAATAACGATTGAAGGAATTAACACTAAATAAAATCTACCAGGTGCAGTCATATTATCTTGTCCAGTTTTTAAAAGAATTCCAAGTGATAAACCACTTAATTTAAATAATCCTAAGTCTAATATCGCTCCTTCACCTAGACCAAAGCCTAAGTACGAAAGTGAAGCTTCTGTTAAAATCATTGATGGAACTGATAATACAACTGAAGTAATAATATAACCTATACTGTTAGGTAAAATATGTTTGAAAATTAATCTTATATGGCCGGCACCTAAAGTTCTTGAGGCCAAGACATATTCTCTACCTCTATATCTATAAAACTGGATACGGGTCATACCGGCGACCCCAACCCATCCGGAATAAGTTAAGTAAATTAAAAGTAGGGCAAATCCACCACCAAACTTTAAGTATAAGATTGTTAATACTGTTAAACCTGGGAATGAACTTAATACTTCTACAAAACGTTCCATACCAAAGTCAACTTTACCACCAAAGTAACCTGAAATAGATCCCCAAATAATACCAATTACAATATTAATTACAGAAACGATTAAACCTAAAATTAATGATGTTCTAAGTGATAACCATACTTCCGCAAATAAGTCTCTACCTTTAGTATCTGTACCAAAAATAAAGTAAGGAAGTGTTTTATATCCTGAATCTAATAATCCGTTAATTAAAACACGGTAGTTAAAGTAATAATTTCCATCTGGACCTAATTTAGGAGTAGAGTATGAAATTACTGAAACGTAATAAAACTCTCCTTCTTCACCAAACTTCCATCCTTTAGAATGATCATCTGGATCATTATAAATAATTGAAGCCGCAAGTTCTGGGTTAGCTGCTAAAAACTCTTCATACTCAACGTTTGAAATTGTTCTTTCGCGGTTTGCAAAAATATCATTATATTTATAATAAACAAATGATGCACTAGTATAAAGTGCTTCTCTTCTATTCCATAAACCTCCAAATGTGTTCATTGAAATAGGATTCCATTGTGATAACTCATAACCACTAAACACTTTAGGTGTAGGATCTGAGCCATACTGAATACTAATTTCTGAGAAAGATATTCTTGTTTTTTCAACATCAGAACTATAAACTAAAATTAACTCTCCAAAACCAGCATCAGTTGGAAATGTAACTTGTTGAGTGCCTGCTTCTGTAATAGTACCCATATGTTTATAAAAATCTAAACTAGCAGGATCTGTCATACTTATGTTTTCAGCTTCTAATGTTGCTTCAATATCATGCGGTCTAATATAAACATCAAGTTGGCCATTTTCACCAATTTGATCAATTTCAAAAGTAATTACTGCATTAAAGTAATTTTTTTCTTCTAAATAACCAATAATATGTTTATCATATTTATCTAAAATAATATCATTAAAACCACCAACATATCTTGGATCTTTTTTAATTCCTAATAAAGAAGAGTTAGTTAATGTTCCCGCTTTAATAAATTTCTTATCAAACTTATTAAAATCATCTGAAAGAGGATAATATAATCTATTACCGTCAACATCACCTAAATTACTATCAATCAAATCATAAGAATTTAAGTCAACTTGGAAATCATTAACTTTAATTGTTCCATCAAAAATACCTAATTTTTCTAAAAGAGGTAATCTAGGAGGTAAAAATTTAGCATTAGAGTTCATTGCTGCAGAATAATCTTTAGTTGTAATTGGCGGAACTAAAGCTGATAAAAGAATAACCATTAAAACAATTGTACTTGCAACAACGTTAACTTTATTCTTAACAAACCTAATCATCGCGTCTTTTAAAAACGTTCTTGGTTTACCTTCGAATTTCGCATCAAATATTTTTTCATCTACGTTAACAAATTCAAATTTTTGTTTTTCTATTTTATTATACATTGGCAGCCCCCATCTTAATTCTTGGATCAATTAAGCCATATGACATATCAATTAAAATAGCTGTGAATAATCCAATAAATCCAAAAAACGCTGTATCATACATAATTACATTATAGTCTGGAGCTCCTCTTAAGCTTGCTTGAATAAATAAGCGCCCAGCTCCTGGAATACCGTATACAGTTTCAGTAATACCTGCACCACCTAATAAACCAACGAAACTAAAAATAATTCCTGGTAAAATTGGTGTTAAAGAAATTCTAAAAGCATGTCTAAAAATAGCTTGTCTTTTTGATAATCCTTTTGTTCTAGCAAGTAAAACGTAGTCTTGTGTTAAACCTTCTGCAAGTTCTGCTCTAATTCTTCTAGA
>CAZYSQ010000092.1:0-3350 GCA_964649865.1 uncultured Acholeplasmataceae bacterium | reverse complement strand
GAGGAATTATTTCCATCATCCATTCGCCACCACCAACACTCCATATAAAATCGACATTAGGATCCTTATATAAATCCATAAAAGCATGCGCTCTTGATTCTTTAGAGGACGACGCGCCATTATAGTAACCAAAAATATCTCCCTTTATCTTTATTTTGTAACCCAGCATTTTAAATTTATCTAAAGCAGATTCTAATCTAGATTGATATGGTTCGATGTTGGCCCCAAAACTCGGGGCAAATATGCCGATCGTATTTCCGTCTTTAAGAAATTTTGGATATCTCATAGTATCACTCCTAACCTATTATATCACATCAAAATATGGTTATCTTGAATAAAATACGGTATAATTAAGTAGGTGAAGTTTATGTACGGTTATTATATATTAATTAAAGGTATTACAAAACTTAATCCTTTTGAAAAGGAAACATTAATCGAACTATTAAATGATTTAATGATACAACCGGATGTTTCAATTCATAATGATATTTTGTCAGCTATTGATGTGGTAAGAAGTGATAATGATTGGAATGTCATTATTAATAACACCAACAGTGACTTTTATTCTGACTTAAGATTATATGAATCGAACCAATTTAACACAAAAAATCAATTATTAACACATCTTCAAGAAACAATTGATAAACCCATTTTTACGAAAACTTATATCAATGATAAAACGATTTTTTATGATGAAGTAAACAAGCATGTGACTGAAGACATGAAAAAAGAACTTTTTAAATCTTTATATAACGATAAAGAATTCTTACAATCAATTAAATTATATTTAACCTATAATCAAAATAAGTCAAAGGCCGCTAAAGAAGCAAACCTTCACCGAAACACATTAGAAAACAGACTTGATAAGTTCTATAAGATTACTGGATTTGATGTTAGAAAGTTTGAAGATGCCGCATTTATTTATGTTTTCCTAAGAAATTTATAAACTTTATCCGATAAAATAATGTGCACTTTGCACATTTTATTTTTTAGTGATTAACGTTATAATGTAAGCGTTGACAAATCTATAATAAAAGGAGAGAAATAATGGCAACTTTAAAATTAAACAATATTAATAAGATTTATCCAAATGGTGTCCAAGCGGTTTTTGACTTTAATCTAGATATTAAAGATAGAGAATTCGTTGTTTTAGTTGGACCTTCAGGCTGTGGTAAATCTACAACTTTACGTATGATTGCTGGATTAGAAGAAATTTCATCAGGCGAACTCATGATTGACGACTTAGTTGTTAACGACGTTGCGCCAAAAGATAGAAATATCGCAATGGTATTCCAATCATACGCATTATACCCTCATATGACGGTATATGATAATATGGCATTCGGTTTAAAAATCAGAAAAATGCCTAAAAATGAAATTGATGTAAAAGTAAAAGAAGCTGCAGGTATTTTAGGATTACTTCCATACTTAGACAGAAAACCAAAAGCTTTATCAGGTGGGCAAAGACAAAGAGTTGCCTTAGGTAGAGCGATTGTCAGAAATGCAAAAGTATTCTTAATGGACGAACCTTTATCAAACCTTGACGCTAAACTTCGTGTTCAAATGCGTGGAGAATTAATTAAATTACACAATAGATTAGATACAACCACTATTTATGTCACACATGACCAAATTGAAGCGATGACCATGGCATCAAGAATTGTTGTTATGAAAGATGGTTATATCCAACAAGTTGGTGCACCAAAAGAAATCTATGATTATCCAGATAATATTTTCGTCGGTGGATTCATTGGTACACCACCAATGAACTTTATCGAAGGTATTGTGAATAATGATGGTTACTTCACAAGTGGAGATTATAAGATTAAAGTTCCTGAAGGAAAACTAGCAATTATTAAACAAAACCGTTTCTTTGGTAAACAAATTGTTATGGGGATTAGACCAGAAGATATTCATGATGATCCAGTCGTGTTTGAAACTTATCCTGAATCTGTTGTTACAGTTGAAGTTGATGTGGCTGAATTACTAGGTGCTGAAACAAATATTTATACAAACATTAATGGATTTAGTGTTGTTGCAAGTGTTGATGCAAGAGCAGACATCAGAATTGGTGACCATTTCAAATTGGCTTTAGATATGAACAAATCACATTTCTTTGATCCAGAAAGTGAATTAAGATTGGTTTATGACCAAAATTTACCAGCTGAAGGTGTTGCAAAACCAACTAAAAAAGAAAAAGTTGAAGATGAATTTGTTGTTCATCAAGAACAATTCAAACTTGAACCTGAAAAAGCTGAACCAAAAGCTGCACCAAAGCCAAAGGCTGAACCAAAGCCAAAAGCTGCACCAAAACCAAAAGCTGAAGAGCCTAAAAAATAATTTAAAGGACCATCTGGTCCTTTTTCTTTTATAAAAAAAATGAAATATATGTATCATAAAAACAATCAATGCATAATTGTTAGTAAAAACACGAAAAAAGTTATCAATAAAAGTTGTTTAAGTATCGTAAAATTGATGTGTAAAAAGGCTTTATTTGATTATGACTCAAGAGTAGCTTTAACAAAAAAATACTGTCATATTAATGTTAAAATACCTATTTATATTGATAAGGTTACTTTATTAATTCCCACTAAATCGCCTAAACTATATGAAACAGTATGGATAAACTACTATAAAATCTATAAAATAGAGAAAAATAAACAAAATTCAATCATTACCTTTAATGATTTAGATACAATGGAATTAAATCTTAGTTATCATCTTCTAATTAAGGGGTTTAACAACGCAAAACGAGTTAACACCTATCTAACATCTTCTAGTTGTATGGATAATGTTTAGTTAATGTTAACATTTTCATTGCCCCTTATATAGAATTAATTAAGATTAAGTGTTATAATATTAAACGGTATAAGACAATGTAATTTAAGGAGGATAAGTATGTCAAAATTAACTGTCAAAGACATTATATTAAAAGGAAAAAAAGTATTGATTAGAGTTGATTTTAACGTTCCAATGAATGATGAAGGCGTTATTACTGACGATAATAGAATTACCGCTGCGATTCCAACAATCGAGTACGTAATTAATCAAGGTGGGAGAGCCATTTTGTTTTCTCACTTAGGAAGAGTTAAAACCGAAGATGACAAAGCGAAAAATTCATTAAAACCTGTTCAAGAAAGATTACAGGATTTACTAGGTAAACCAGTTAAATTCATTCCTCATACGAGAGGAAAAGAATTAGAACAAGCAATTTCTGCCTTAAAAGACGGCGAACTATTAATGTTTGAAAACACAAGATTTGAAGATATTGATGGTAAGAAAGAATCTAAAAACGATCCTGAACTTGGTAAATATTGGGCAAGTCTAGGCGATGTATTTGTGAATGATGC
>CAZYSQ010000091.1:0-3495 GCA_964649865.1 uncultured Acholeplasmataceae bacterium | reverse complement strand
TGCTAAGCCATAGAATTTAGATTGGTTGGCTATTGGAGCAATAGATATAGGTCTTTGTGTGATAGTAAACTTAACGCCTTCTATAAATGTCTCTTCATAATTTCCTCCATAAGTAAGGTTGCCTTTTTGAATTTCATATTCACCAACATCATTACCTTGGCTTCTTATCAGCGCTTCTAATGGATTGTCACCTTGAACAACACTTCCAGCTGTGATTTCATAGTTGAATGTTGGATCTGGATCTCCATAAACTTTAGTTTGATTTGCTGATGGAGAAATTGTGATTGGTCGAGGGTTAATTATGAAGTCTTTTGGAATAAATGTTAAATCATAGTTATCTCCATAAGTAAAGTTGCCTTTTTGAATTTCATATTCACCAACATTATTACCTTGGCTTCTTATCAGCGCATTTTCTGGATTGTCGCCTTGAACAACACTTCCAGCTGTGATTTCATAGTTGAATGTTGGATCTGGATCTCCATAAATTTTAGATTGTCCTTCAATAGGTGAAACTGTAATTTGACGTTTAGCTATTGTTAGAGTAACTGTTCTGCTGCTTGGTACAGCCATATGATTAGAATCTGTTTCGAAATTTGCAACTACATTATAAGTGCCTGCATCTTTAAAGCCTATCGAATTATATCTAACTTCAACACCACTAGGTAAATTTGTAGGGATAAGCGGATTGTGATTGTTTCCATCATATTCTATTACATTAGTATCAAATAGAACATCTTCTGTTGAAATAGGTTTTGGTGTAATATTAAATTTTATTCCATCTACAAAGTTTAACTCATAATTAGAGCTTAGGTTTAAAGATCCTTTTGTTATGTCGTAAGATTTTACATCTTGTCCATCTTCGCGAGTTATTGATCCTTCAAATTTGTCATCACCAACTAAATCTGTGTGATCATAAAGAAATACAGGATCATCATCTCCAAACACTTTGCTTTGTCCAACCACCGGAGTAACCGTGATTGTCTTTTTCTTAATTTCAAATTTAGGTTCGTTTTCGGAACTTATATCAGTTAATAAAACAACATTAAAGTTACCTCTTAAGTCCATTGCATCGGTATTAAAACCATAAATGCCAGCATCTTCTCCTGTGTTTCTTTGAACTTTTCCATAATTATTTATTACCACATCGGTTGCAGAAGCGTTATCAATAAAGTATTGAGTTGCAAAATTTACATGGAAATCAGGGTCCATATCTCCATAAGTTTTTGATAAATATCCGTTTTCAGGAACTCCCATTATAAGTATCTTTAATGTAGCTTTTGTAATTTTAACATTCTTAGAAACAAAAGTAATAGAATAATTAGAATTTATTAATTCACCAACAATTGGGTATTCACCGACATCTGGATACTGTTCATTATTATAATGTTCTGAATCAACTGACAGATTACCAGATAATTCATCGTCGCCAACTAATTCAGGGCTTACAGTATATGTAAATTCATTTATTTTCGGTTTTCTGTAAGCAACATTTTTAGGATCAGCAGTAACCGTTATTTCTTTCGGATTTATTTGTAAAGTTGCAGTTTTATCTTCAATTGGATTATAGTTGTAAGGATCGCCAATAAACTTAGCTATTACTGTATAAGTTCCAACATTGATTTGTTCATTATTTTCATATGAAACCGTTACTCCCTCTGGTAATGTATCAGTGATTTCTAATGATTTTGCATTGCCATCATATGTATATGTTGCATCATTAAATTTGACACCACTCGTGTCGTATGTTGCTTGGGTAATTTTATATGTTCCATCAATTGCTGTTACTTCGTAATTTGGATTTGATCCTAATGTAACTGAAATAACATACTCACCAACTGTGTCACCTTCTGCTTTTGATAATGAATAATCTAGTGTAGCATTTTCAACATCACTTGTTGTAGTTGCCGTTAGATCTTCTAGAGTTTGACCATATACACTTTCTTTATAATCAGCTTCAATCTTCGCTGCTGCTTTATTAATTTTTAGGGTCGCTATCATATTAACTGGATCGTATCCTTGTTTAGTAACAACAGCAGAAACTTGATATGATCCAACATCAGTAAAGCTAAATGGAGTTGTTTGAGATACTCCACTATATGTATACGTAACGGTAGCATCTTCAGGTTGTCCAGTAACTTTAATTTCGTGTGAAATTCCATTATAAGTTTCTTCTCTTGATTTAAACTCCATAGATTCCATAGTTCCTGGAACAATTGTTAAATAAGCAAACCTTGGTTCAATAAAATGGTAATTATCATAATCACCTTTAAACGATACTTTGGCATGTATTGTTCCTAATTCTGTTAAAGTATTATTTGAGTATTCGGCTGTTACACCTTCAGGAAGAGAGGCACCGTTAGCAAATGTTAATTCTATACTTTGTTCAGTTTCATTATAACCGACTTGTTTGTCATCAAATGAGATGTTGTTCATATCATAATAAATTTTATTAATTTTATAAACACCGTTTTCAATTGATACATTGTAATTTGGATTATCTCCTAACTGAACAGTAATTGAATAAATTCCTGCATCATCACCAGGGGCTTTAATTAATTCATAGTTTAATTGATCGCTACCAAATAGACCTAAAGTGGTCGCAGTTAAATCAACTAAATCAGCTTGATAATCGCTATCCTTATCATGAACTTTAATAGTTGCTTGCGCTTTGTTAATTGTTAACTTAGCTGTCATATCATTGATTGAGTGATAGTTAACATCGTCACCAGCAAATTTAGCTGTCACTGTATAAGTTCCAGCATTTATTTGGTCGTTATCTTCATATGAAACGCTTACTCCATCTGGTAATGTTCCAGTGATTAGTAATGATTTTGCAGTACCATCATATGTAGATGTTTCATTATAAAAATATACCTCATTCATGTTGTATGTTGCTTTAGTAATTGTTACTTCTTTTGAAAGTTCTAATGATACTGTTTGTTCTTCATTTGTTATTGTAATAACTACTTTATATGTACCCGAATCATTAACATTTTGTAGTTCTAAAGTGCTCTCTTTTGCGTCAGCAACTAAGACATCGTCTTTATACCATGCAAATGTAGGATCAGCAGCAAAGTGATGCTCAAAAGATACTGTTAAGACAAGTTTTTCATTAGAATAAACTTTAGTGTCTAAACCTTGCAATTCACCATTTGTAATTTCATTTAGATTAAATTTAGGATATAAAGTTAAATCACTTGTGATTGCTTCATCAAAATTAAACTCTTCTGTTAAAGCTCGGTCTTTAAACCAACCAGCAAATGAATAACCGCCTTTTGTTGGTTCTGCTACAGCTGTAGCTGTTTGGCCGTGCTTAATTGTTTGTGCTTGTAATGTTGTTCCATCTTCTTTTAAGAATTTAACTTCATATGATTTGGCAATTTCAACAGTAATAACAACTTCTTCGTTTTCAGTAATAGTAAATTCATATTTATTATCACTATTGAGTTCAATTGAAATTCCGTTAACCTCAAATTTAGTGACTTTATAATCTGA
>CAZYSQ010000090.1:0-3509 GCA_964649865.1 uncultured Acholeplasmataceae bacterium | reverse complement strand
GTGCCCAGCAGGTTCAGGTTGGGGCCATTGAGAATGAGGATCTTGCGGGTCATGGCCAAAAGTCTCAAAAACTGAGATCTTAACCGACCCAGAGATACAAGAAGCGCTAAAGGGTGACAATGGCGAACCTGCCTATCTCCACACAGCATGGGCAACAAATGCGACAGGTACAAGTGGGTTTTCTACGACTGAAAGCATAGGGAAGCTATATATAGGAACCTATACAGATCATATCTCTGCTGATAGCACAGACCCAAGTAAGTATAAATGGGTGAAGATAAAAGGCGAGGATGGAGCAGATGGCAAAGACGGAAAAGATGGAACTGATGGTCAATCCGTTTCAAAAGTAACAACCCAATACTATCTCTCAACGTCCAAAACAAGTGTAACAGGTGGTTCATGGGATTCTGAACTGCCAGCATGGAAGAAAAACACATACATCTGGACAAGGTTAAAGATTGATTATATCAATCCAACCAAAACAGAGTATACGACAGCAGTCCTTGATACGGTCAATAATGCTTTGAATGAGGTGTATGATTCAGGGGTGATTTTGCCGAGTCAAAAACCTCAATTGCTGATTAAGTTAGCCGAGATAGTAGAAGAGTATAAGGTACTTGATACCGAAGACAATAAAAAATTAGATGAATGGACAGCTTATCAATCGGCATACAATAGTCTTAGCAGCACACTATCAGTCTTAACAAATGACATGAGTGCTACTTCTGAGCTAGACCCTGCTAATTTCAAGATGTTAAACGAAACCTATGCAATAACGTATAGAAACTTATTACAAGCGATAGAAACTGCATTAAAATCTGATCTAGGAATATTACAAGAACGAGTATCGACAGCAGAAGAAAAGATAACAGACGATGCAATTATTAATCTAGTCACACAAACTGAACTATACAAGAAGAGTATTTTGAATTTCTATGATGGTTCAAGTCCCGAACCATTCTGGATTAATGAGGATAACATTATTGGAGCGGCTTCTGATAGTACAACGTTTTTTATTCCCATATCGTCTGCTGGGGATTATGTAATTGATGGATTACAAACATCTTTGCTAAGAACAGGTTATATTACAGGTAAAAAGGCGACTGCAGGAGTCCCAGTACTTGAGCCTGATAGGGAGACCATCCTGCCTAGAACGATTTCAGTGTTGTCTGATGTCACCTATATTGTCGTACAAACGAATGCTTTACAAGCTGATGATGCGGCTAAAGAATTAACAGTTACTAATGCCAATGATTCGACATCAACAGAACAAACCTTACTACAAAGAATCTCCACTTTAGAGCAAAGAATAGAAGGGTTTGTAGCAAGCATCTCTTCAACGAATGAAAAATTAACTAACCTTAAAAATGACGAAAAATTAAAAAAAATAGTCAACTATTTAGTATTCCTTATTGATGAAGACGATATTGATAGTGACGGGGATAGAGAGGAAGCCTATGTAGAGTTAGGTAGAATGATAGGTAACGAAAACGATTCCATGCTACTTAGACAATGGCGAGATAGAATCGAATTCGACTACGGTGGAGTAAAAAGTTACTGGACGGCTGATAAGATTAAGGTTGGTCAAACGGATACTGAAGCTAACCTAATCGGCAGATATGAATTTAAAACACCAAGCAAAACTGTTCTTGAAGCTTGGTATCACGAGGTATAAAATGGCAAAAGGTGCATACTATCCAATATATCAAAAACTGTGGTTATATTCTAATGCAGCACAAGCACAAGCATATGGGAGCAATTATTCATCAACGATAAGTCCTAATACAGGTAGTGATAGTGGTTCTTATAACGCCATTTCAAGCGTTGAGGGCAAAGGGAATTGCTATGTTGATACATCAGTTGGCATGACGGCTTATTATCCTGCTTTCCCCGTCTGGTGGGTTCCAAGTTGGGGTGGCTCAGGATACGCAATTGGTTGGACGAACGACTCGAAAAATGCAAGTGCCTCAGTACCCACTCTTAGTACATCATCAACGGACATTGGAAATAGCGTTACAATTAATTTTAACAGACAGTCGTCTAGTTTTACGCATACGGTTGATTATTGGCTTGTTGGAACTGGATACACTAATTTAATTAATAAGACTTCGGCTACATCGTATACTTGGAACACGAACAGTTATAAATCTACTTTACTAAGAGCTCTACCAACTTCGACCTCTGGGAGCTTTCAAATACGAGTTTCTACTTACAATGGTGCGACTTTGGTCGGTACCGAGTACAAGGACTTAACGCTCAAAGTACCATTAAGTATCAAGCCAACCATTGGATCAATTAAAGCAGAGGAAACAAATTCAAAGCTAAAAGATACCTTAAAGGTAGATTCTTTTGTCAAAGGACTCTCTAAAATAAAAGTTAGTGCAACTGGAGTAACAGCAGGGCAAGGGTCAAGCATTAGCTCGTATACTTGGCAAATATATGACACCACTAAGACTGGAGCAAGCCCAACGTTCTCACCATTTAATTTTGGTAGCGGTGTCTTCAAGCTCACCGTTTCTGATAAGCGAGGTCGAAGCACCACCTATACGGGTAGTAATATTACACAGGTATCATATTCACAACCTAGTATAACTGCCTTTTCCGCTAGTAGATACAATGAAGCAAATAAAACGCAAGTACAAATTATATTAAAGGCAAACCAAACTAAATTATCGGATAAAAATACAATGAGGTACAAGCTGGAATATAAAAAAAGTACTGAAACAGCATGGAAGCAACTAAAAGCTTACAGTTCCTATCAATTGGGTAACTTCAATGTAACTACCGTTCAAACAATAGCTAATGATGCTAAATATAACATTCGAGTTAGTGTTCAAGATTTGATTGGTAATGTCACCACGTCAATATTCACGGTGACAAGTACAAGTAAAAAGTGGCTAGAGGTTACAAATGGGGAAACGATTAATGTCATTGGGACATTGCAGAATAATGGAAGCAATGTTATCACCGAAGCAAATAACAGTTTGGTGAAACTAAATCTTAATTTCACCAACGGTGCAACCGCGATCACAGTGCAAAATCTAGGTGTTGAAAACCCACTCATGTATGGTTGGATCATTCAGCCAATATACAAATCAGGTACTGAAATCCTGCACCATGGCTTTGTACAGCCAGAATATAATCGATTGGTCTTATACTTAAGAACCACGGGAGGGGTAATACCTGAAGATGGAAGTTACGAGGTGTTTTTGATGAGGGTTGATTTAGCCTAGAGTTTTCCACTCTCTTTTTTGTACTCCTTAGCAGTTCTTTCCGATTTGCCAAGGTTGAGATAATAAGTAAAAAACAAATCAATCATATAAAAACCTCCTAGGATGTAAGTACCCAGATTGGAGGTGAAAGGGGGATAGGAATGAGAATATCAAATAACAAACTAACAGGACAAAAACAAAACGGAGTAACGGTAACGGTTGAAATACCACAATCCATCGTAGACGAACTTCAAACCTTACTTGAAACAGTCTCAACACCCGAAGAACTACTCCAAT
>CAZYSQ010000089.1:0-3650 GCA_964649865.1 uncultured Acholeplasmataceae bacterium | reverse complement strand
TGACGATTGCAGAGCCGCGAGGGTCAGGCAGGGATATCGCCTTGTCCGCAGCCCAATCGCCATCCGCAGTGATGCCCCTGCCCCCGGAGACGGCAAGGCTCGAATCCTCATTCCAGAGGAATTTGAACAGGCTTTCGCAGTCGATGTTTGCCCGCTCGGATGCGCCGGAGGCAGGCGCGCCAATGGACCGGCCATTCATCCGCACCCATCCGTTGGGAGGCGATATGCGCCATGCCATCTTGATGTCGCCAGTGTGGAATATCTGCTCTGGTGGCGTGTCGGATTCCGGGAAATCAGGCGGGACGGTCGTCGGAATGCTGATTTCGTCCACATCCCACAACGTCACATTGTCCGCCGTGGTAATGCGGAGCCTGTGCTGTGTCTGATCGGGGAAGAACACTGGCGGGAACATGCCACCGGCATCCGCGACAATCGGGTGATCGTGCGGGATGTTCAGATCGGCGTCGGTATAGACGATCTGAGGCGTGGTGGTATTTGCGTCGAAGAAATAGGCTTTTGCCCCGATATAAGGGTTGCCTGCCTCGTCCAGCCACGGAACGAGCGAGCTTTGCCAGAGAACGGCCATCTTCTATTCCTCAATCTGTGGTGGTATAAGCGGGGGATGATTAGGTGGGTGGGCGTCTTGGGGCTGCTGGCATTAAGCGGCTGTGACGATATCGGTCTGGTGCACAAGTCGGAAGCAGAAAGCCAGTGCTTCTCGATGACGCTCGGCAATGATAAGCGTCCCTACATGCCGATCATATTCAACAAATGTACCGGGGATAGTTGGCTTCTGGTTGAGTCCTCATTGGGAGATGACCCAGAAGACGGGTTTACTTATAGATGGTACAAGATGAGCAAGAACGACTCGTACCCTCCGGTATTGGTGAGAAAACAGTGAGAGCCGATTGTCGGCTGGGCGCTTAGAGGACTCAAGCCAGCATGAGCGACCCTAGCCTTTTCTGGACCGTCTTTTCCGCCGTTCTGTGTGCCGGCCTTCTGCTGGTTTGCTTCGTCTGGGGCGCTTACGCATATTCGAAACATGAACGCGCCGGGACAGCGGGCAGCGGAGACCCCAATATGCCGGCGGTTGCTATGCTGGCCCCGCTGGTAGTTGCCGCCATCAGCCTGATGATTTCGCTAGATAGTGTTCCGGCTTGGCTCGACACTATCTTCCAATGACGCTTTCCTTGAGGACAGCGGCCATTTCAGGCACACTGATCCCAAGCGCTTTGGCGATGTTTTCAACGCGCTTCACGGCCTTGACGTCCAATTGACCACCGCGAGCCAAGTCTCCTAGTTCCTGTGCGGTTTGACCGCCAGACCGGATTAGTCTCGATAGCCGCTCCACGTTCTTGGTCGTCATGCGGTCGGCAATGGCCTTGGCACCCGCGCCAGCGAGAGGAACGGCAAGACCAGCCGGGCCGAGCATCGACACCCCTGCACCGCCACTGAGAACGCCGCTCACAACGCCAGTCGGCGCGAGTTTGCCTGCAAGACGTAGCGCATTCTGGGTAGGCGTGCCGCGCACAACGCGCTCTGCCGCCGCACGCTCCTGCGCATTCAAGCCACGCGGGCGCTCGACAAGCCTTCGAATGTTCTGCCGAGTTGCATTGTCGGAGTTCGCGCCGGAGCCACCAGAAGCCGCACGAAGATCGGCCCTATAAGCCGCCGTATCCACCATCTCGGATTTGCGGAACCGGCTCCATGCTTCCCGCGCCTCTCGCATGGCCTGCGCGCCCACCTTGGCGTTGCCGGTCAGCACGTCGGCATCGGTGACGTTCTCGATATAGTCGTCAATCCGATCGATGATCCGTCGCGAAAGCTCTTGCTGTGATGGGTTATCTCGCACCTTGGCCGCATTGTTCGCTACGCGGCGGACGGTATCCAGGCCCTTGAGAGTGACGTTCTGCCCGTCCAGACCCTGAAAGCGCTTGATGACAGCCGCAACGCCGGGCTGCAAGGCGGGGTCAAAGCCGAAATCGGTAAGATCGGCCACGATGTTCTGAGCGAGGCCCTTGACGCCTTCCGGCTTGAATATGACGCCCGCCGCCTCTGCCTTGTTGAAGGCACGCTGCGCCTGCTTCCTGATTTCCTCATTGGAGGGGATGGTTTTCGACGCCGCACGGTTGCCGAGGCGGTTGGCGGCGCTTTTGAGGATGCCGCCCGCCGCTCCCCCGATAGCGGCTGATGTTGCCGCGTTTTTTCCTCTTTCCCCAACCCCGCCTTCGCCAGACCCGAAACCATACACACCGCCAGCGATAGCTCCCTTCCCCGCCGCCTGCATTGCCGACCTGGCGGCAAGGGCGGGATTGCTCACCGCCCCCGCAAACTGCCCCGCCAGTCGAGCGCCTGGGTTGTTAATGCCGTCCTGCTCGTCAATGCCGCGCTGGAGTTCCAGATTGCCTTCGTAATTGCCCCGTTGCCCGCCAACGCCCGTCAAGGCCCCCGCCCCGGCAGCAATCTCATCCGCAAATCCGAACGTGGCAGTGTCCGCCGCGCCCCGAACCGCCGCGTCGATGCCCTGTGCATCCCTGCGCATGCGGCTGGCAGGCAAACCAAGGGCATTAGCTGCATCGTATAGGCGGTTTCCGACGCCCTCCAAGAAGGAAGGCTCCGTGCCCGTAAGCGTCCCGCGCGGCTCTACAGGGACGCTCCGCTCCGGGTCTGGCGCAGCATCCCCCACCGAACCGAGCGACCGAGCGATTTCCTCGACCGTGGCGTTCTGTTCTTCGGGCGACATGCTCTTGAAGGCGTCATCAACCTTCACGCGCTTTCCGCCTATATTGAGCGTCGTCATTCCTCGATGCTCCACTGCACGCCGGAAGATGTGCGATTGCTCGAAGGCGCATTGTCCAGAAGGCCTTCATAGGCCCGCTTGCCGCCAAGCATGTTCTTGTAAATGGTCTGGAGCCGCTTAAGGTTGAACTCCAGTTGCCCACGGCTTTGCGCCTGCTCCAGGCTGCCAATGGTGGATTGCAGGAACGCAAGCTCACGCTCCGAAACCTGCCCAAGCGCACCGCCCGTAGGCGACGAGTCGCGCATGGCCTGCAAACGGTCAAAGCCGGCATTCGCCCGCACAGTCTGGAGCAACCCGGAGAGGTCACGGGCGCTGGTCCCGCCGACGCCGGACAGCATGTCGCCTACCATTCCCGTTGTCGGGAGCGTGCTTTCCTCAATTATGCTTAGGGCGCGGCCAATCTCCTGATCGACAATCGCATTCCATGTCTGCTGCTGTTCTTCCTTCGTCTCGTTGGCGCTTGCCGCCTTGTCGATTTCCTGAGCCGCAGGACTGCCGGGAACCGGGGCCGCTGTTGGCAACCCGGTTGCAGGGTCAATGAGAGGCTGGCCGGTTGCTGGATCGAGCACATAGCCGTAGTCGGCAGAAAGCTTGCCAAGGCCCGGGCTTCCATCGCCCACATTGACAGTCGTTGCCCCTGCACGCTTCTGGTTCTGCTGGAACTGCTCGAACGACCCCTGATAGCCCTGATTGCGCGCATATTCGTATTCACGAATGCCGCTGGTGGATTCAGGCTGAGGATTGCGCAGATTCTCGACCTCAAGCTGTGCCTTCTCAAAGGCAAGCTGTTTCATCGGGTCGTTCTGATCCTGCATGGCCGCGATGCGCTTCTGCGCGTAATCAATCGCCA
>CAZYSQ010000088.1:0-3663 GCA_964649865.1 uncultured Acholeplasmataceae bacterium | reverse complement strand
GTGAAACTCTTCAAGATGCCCAGCAAAGTAAACGTTGTTATTCAGGCGGATTAGGCAACGGTTAATCACGCAGAGCACACGGGGTCTAAACAGTGGCCGCGCCTCATCGTCGGTTACAGTCAAGGCTGTAAACCCTTCCGCTTCACGCAGTTGCCACAGTTCATTCGGGCTCATGTGTCTGCTTTTGCCGTTCACTGGGTCAGTAAACTTAGGCAGGCTGCGGTGTGGGTTGTTGTTGTAGCGTTCAACGTGCTGGGTACAAAATTCAACAAATTGATCCCAAGCTATCAGCGGCATCTTTACCACTTCACCACCTGTAGCAATCGCCTTACGAGACAGCTTGTGCATCGCTAAACTGGCTTGACGGTCCATGTCTTTACCGATGTAACCGGGTAACTCTTTAGCTGCGCGCACCCATATAGTCTGGTGCACACGCTCAATCACGCCGCGTGCTTGCGAGTTATAAGCAATACTATGGGTCATCTGGCAACCAAGGCGACCCATTAAACCAACGGCTTCATCCTTCATCATGGCGTTCTTATAACCACTGCCGTTATCCACATAGAAGGTAACGGGTATGCCGTTACTCATGCAGGCGTGGCGCAGAGCATCAAGAACTGCCAAAGCACTTTCTGCTAGATCAATTGACCAGCCCACAACTTTGCGTGTGCCAATATCAATGATCGTGGTAATTTCCGGTCTGAACGGGCGGCCATGCGATGGATGCTGCACTTCCGCATCAAAGGTGTGACCATCAGCGCTGTAAACGTCTGTGGGTAACAGCTTAGAAAAGTCACGCTCTTTGTATGCTTTCAACGCTCTCATATCATGGCTGCCAATCCGTCCCGTGTGACGGCTGACATTCCCCATTTTGTCTAGAAAGCGACGCACCTGGTGAATGCTTGGAAGCTTGCCTTGATAGTTTGCTGCGAAGCCGTCATACGCATGTTGCACGGACGGTTTTTCAGGGCGTGAAAAGAAACTCAAAAACGCCTCAGCCCACTCCGGCACCGACATATCCTTTTGGCGGTACACCGGAGCTAACTCACTGCTTTTACCGCGCTCAATAAAGCGCAGCAAACTACGCGCACTCGGCAAACCATCAACGCTTGGGCGGCCACGGCCATCACGCGCACTTCTCAGCATGGCAATCATGTATGGCTCAATCTGCTCAGCACGCGCCATGTCAATAAGTAGCTCAGCGCATTTGGTTTGCGTATAGCCGGTCCTTTCCATCAGCCCATTAAGGGCATTTAGAACACCCTTGCGCGCATCAGCCACCAGTGCTTGTTGCTGCGTTTCAAACATACCCAGCTGCACTTCTTGGCGCGGTTCGGGCAGGCTTTTAGCGGCAACCACTTCTTTAGCTTTGGCTTGCACCAGAGCAGCTTGGGTTTCGGCGGGCAGGCTGGTGAGGGCGTACAAGCGACCACCACCACGCGCTTCATTGGGTTTAGATTCCCAGCTTTCGCGCTCAGCTTTGTCCCTAACGCCTCGGTCGGTGCCAGGCAATCCTGGCAACCCCGCCAACTCACGCGCTGAATACCAATTACTCATGGAATTCTCCTTAATCGTCAGATTGAAGAGATTGTTGTGAGGGGGCGGCAGAGACTCGCTTCATGGCGCAGAGCTTCAATCACATCACAGATGTCGGCTAAAATTTGCTTAGGCTTGTTCATCACGCCACCTCATCCAAAATGCCAGGAATAACCTCTTCACCAATCGCCCGTGACAGGTCACGCAAAATACGAAAGGTCAACATCCCTTGCGGTAACTCATCACGGCCTGCCCAACGCTCAACCACTTGGGTCACCGTGCGCGGTAGATAATCGTGCTCCAACGCAAAGCGGCGAAAGTTGCTATCACGCTCAATTAAGCGCGCCTGCACGTATCGGCGCGACATAACCCGCTCACGCTGACGTTGTTCATCTACTCTGGTTGTTTCTTTCATGGTTCTACTGCTCCTTTTTCGCTAGACTGTTCGCAATGTGTAAAAGACTATCCTCGCAAAACGCGAAAGTCAATAGAGGTTTACGCAAAATGCAAACGAACAGAGTTCTAGCAGTATTAACAAGACTAAGCCTTGTACTTGAAGCAGCTAATGACACTGAGCTGGCTAGAATGCTCGGCACAACCTCATCAACAATAAGTAGTTGGAAGGCAAGAAACTCAATTCCTTACGCAAAATGCGAAGAGATCGCGGAGGATAGAGGCATCAGTCTCGATTGGCTTTTAACTGGAAATGGAGAAATGCTTCGTGGAGTCACGTGCCAGCCCAGCCCTAGTAATCTGAGCCCTAAAGAAGAGGCTTTATTAACTATGTTTAACGAGCTGAGTGAGGACGATCAGAGAGAGATTTGCCGCCTTGCTGAAGACAAGAAACGGCTGCGCGATATGAGTAAACAGATTGAAGAGTTGCAAGCCTGGTTCGAAGAATTTAAGAAAGCACACTAGTTTAAGCGTGCTGTTTTGGCTAGTTAAGTCGGAAGTAGCAACTTCCAAGTTTAAAAAGCCATCAAAACACCAGAAGGCATCCAACCTGTTGATATAAAAGAATTTACTGCAAGTTGGAAGTGGCTTTTTAGATGGAAGTAGACTTCCAACTAAAAACGCTGAAGTTGGAAGTCAGATAGCACCTAAATCCAGCAGCACAAACCACCCTGGAGAATCAGTATGAAAGATGAAAGCGATATTGAGCTTTTGATGACAATGCTTGAAGGCGTTATGCAAACTCAGGAACTGGTTGTTATGAGCCTCTTACGCGCTGGAGTGCTTGATGCCAGCGCTTTAACAGCCATGCTTGAGCACGCATCAAGCAAGAAGGAGCTGCATGCTGGCACTCAGTTTCCGTTAGATCGGATGTTGGAAGTTGTTGCTGGCCGTCAACCACAGCCTCCGCGCTGGAAGCCACGCCTGATCCCCGGTGGCAAGGACGATTGAGCACTTCCTCAAATGTAAACATACGCTCATGAGCTTCTACTTTCTGCTGCTCAAACCAGTCAAGCATATTGCCTCCGGCGCGCGACTGATGAGACAAGCCTAGAGCACGCCTGAAAGCCTTGGGGTTCCGCCGTACGGCTTTTAATACTGCGTTTGTTCTTGCTGGATAGCGCTTACTCATACCAATGACCTACCGTTAAAAGGTACTGCCAGCATAGATCTGTTTAACGCTCTAACAGAAACGGAAAGGCTTCAGCGACTCACAATCACATGACAATCAAAGCCAGCTCATACTTGTGACAAAAAAGGCGCAAATCCGAGCAGAAATGCGCCTTTTTAATCATTATTTTGCAAAACCTAAAACTCACCCAGAAACCCACCAAACCCACACCACTCAAAGCTCTCCGCGCTTCCTGGCACTCCTGCCACCTATGACAATATGATCACCACCCCACAAATTCACAGCAATTACGCCCGCTGTCCTTGGCCTGATATAAAGCCTGGTCGGCACGCCGTAATAGGCCCTCGAAATACTCATCCTGCTTCAGCTCTGCAACACCAATACTGGCAGTAATAGCGAAAGGTTCATGCACCTTTCGGGTTGCTAATGCTGGTGAATGAATTGCAAAAGCGCTGCGCAATCGATTGGCCACAGTTAAAGCCGCTTCAATGGAGGTATTGGGTAATACAGCGACAAACTCCTCGCCACCGAAGCGGCAAAGT
>CAZYSQ010000087.1:0-3744 GCA_964649865.1 uncultured Acholeplasmataceae bacterium | reverse complement strand
GGCAAGTAAAACAAAATACAGCGAATATGTTGAATTAATTAAGGAATTTATTTCTCTTAGAAGTTGGTGGCTTTTAAATAATTTAGATAAATTGTAAGGAGTTTAAAATAGATGAAAAAAATTATCTTTTTTGATTTAGATGGCACAGTCTATTTAAATAATAAATTATTACCTTATGCTAAAGAATTGTTTGAGTATTTAAATAAAGAAGAAATCACTTATGTTTTTTTAACTAATAATAGTAGTACTAGTAAAGTTAATTATTTAACAAAACTTTCGAACTTAAATATTAAAACTTCACTAGATAATATTTATTCATCAGTTGACCATTTATTAGAGTATTTAAATAAAACAACTATTAAAAACATTTATCTTTTAGGTACAAGCGATTTAAAAGATGAATTAGTTAATAAAGACTACAAAATAGTTAGCAATTATGAAAAAGGATTAGTTGATGCTTTAGTAGTTGGTTTTGATAAAGAACTAACATATCAAAAATTAAAAGAGGCATCTTTATATATTCAAGATGGAGTTAGAGTAATTCAAACACATCTTGATAAAAGATGTCCTTATGATAATGGTTATTACATTCCCGATGCAGGTAGTATTATTGATTTATTAATTAGTACTACACCAATTAAAGATTTAATAGTTTTAGGAAAACCTCACCCAGATATGATTTTAAATGTCTTAAATAAAAAAGGTTTTAAAAAAGAAGAAGCTTTAATTATTGGAGATAGATTTTATACTGATGTTTTGTGTGGTGTTAAGGCAAATGTTGATAGTGGTTTAATATTAACAGGAGAATCAAAAAGAAGCGATTTAAATGATCTTGATTATAAAGCTACATATATTTTTAATGATTTAAAAGAGGTTTTAAATTTATTAAAAAAATGATATAATTTTAAAAGGTGATAAAAAATGAATATATGGCATGATATAAATAAAAAAAGAATTAAGCCTGAGGAGTTTGTTAGTGTAATTGAAATTCCTAAGGGTTCAAAAACAAAGTACGAATTAGATAAAGAAACTAGTATGATAATTTTAGATAGAGTATTATATACCTCTACCCATTATCCGGCTAACTATGGCTTTATCCCACGAACATATGCAAGTGATGATGACCCGCTTGATGTGTTAGTTTTATGTAGTGAAAACTTACATCCTTTAACTTTAGTAGTTTCAAAACCTATTGGAGTTATTTCTATGATAGATAGTGATCAAGTTGATGAAAAAATAATAGCTGTTGCGAAAGGAGATCCATCTTTATCTCATTATGAAGAGTTAGAAGATTTGCCTAAACACGTTATTAATGAAATGCATCATTTTTTCCAAGTTTATAAATCATTAGAAAATAAGACTACTTACGTTTTAGACGTTGGAAATAAAGAAAAAGCAATGAAGACAATCGAAGAAGCGATAAAAAGATATAACGAGGAATTTAAATAATGGGTCGTGCTCATGAAGTAAGAAAAGAAGCGATGGCAAAAACTTCTTTAAAAAAATCTAAACTATATTCTAAGTATGGTAAAGAAATCTACATGGTTGCGAAAAATGGAGCTGATCCAGATAGTAACCTTTCTTTAAAAAGAATTATTGAAAGAGCCCGCAAAGACCAAGTTCCCCAAGACATTATCACAAGAGCAATCGATAAAGCTAAAGGCGGCAGTGATGAAAATTATGCCGAAGTAAGATATGAGTTTTATGGACCAGCTAATAGTATGTTTATTATAGAATGTTTAACTGATAACCCTGCTAGAACAGTTGCTAATGTAAGAAATGCTTTTACAAAAACCGGTGGTAAAATGGGATCTGTAATTCATTTGTTTGAACATTTATCAATGTTTAGCTTTACTGGTTTTAGTGAAGATGAAATTTTGGAACATTTAATTTTAGCTGACATTAATTTTAAAGATATCGAAGTAGAAGATGACTTATTAACTATTTATGGTGAGGTAAGCGAATATAATAATATTAAGACTGCTTTATTAGATTTAAAAGAAGACTTACATCTTGAAATTGATGAAATTGCTTGGCTCCCTTTTAGTTATTTAGAAATAACAGATGATATTGATAAACAAAATTATCGAAAATTAATAGAAATGTTAGATGATATTGAAGATGTTTCTAACGTATATCATAATGCGAGTGTAATTTAAGAGGAATTTTCCTCTTTTTTATTAATAATGATTGTTTTATAGTATAATAAATAAGATATTAAATTACTTAAGTAAGGTGAGATAATGATAAAAGTTAGTTATATTAGTAATAATGAAAATAGCGATATTAACTATTTAAATAATTTTAAGTTAGAAGAGCTATTAAAAGGATTAAATTTTATAGAACTAAATAATGAAGAAGAAGCTTTAAGAGTTGCATCATTTTTAAAAGGGCATGATCATTTTGATATTTTTATTATGAGTAAAAGTTTAAAAATATTAAATGAAATATATAAAATTTATGATGAAGTTAGACTAGTTTATGAAGTTAATGACTTTATTTCGGTTGAAGAACTAAGAAAAAAAGTTATGCAAAACAACCTTTTTACAATTTGTCTTCCATATGATATTCTAACTCAAGAATTAATGAAAAATATAAAACTTAACGGAATAAAAGTACTCACAAAAGTTAACACTGATATTGAACTTTATAAAGCAGTTTTAGCAGGCGTTGATGGGGTGATTTCTAATGACCTTAATAGAGCTAAAATCGAGGCAGATTTAGTTATGATGCCTTTGTTAGTGTCTCATCGTGGCTTTCATGAAAAGTTTGTGGAAAATAGCGTAGAGGCAGGATTAGAAGGTTATAATCACGGAGCTGATTTTTTAGAAATGGATGTCCACTTAACTAAAGATTTAAAGGTTGTGGTTAACCATGATGAAACTTTAGGAAGAACGTATAATAAAGACTTTAAAATTAAGAACGAAAATTATGATAAATTAAAAACTGCTAAGATGCGCAAAGGAGATTTAGTTTATAATTCTTATTTACCTCTTCTTAGTGAATTTGATCAAAATATTCCTGCTGATTTCAACTTTTTAATTGAAGTTAAAACTGAAACAAAGTTTGAAGCTATTAAAATTGGGGAAGAAATAAATAATTTAAAAAGAAACTTTCAAGTTATGACTTTTTATCCTTGGACTTTAATTCCCTTAGCTAGTGTAATTAAAAATAATAGTAATGGTTTTTTAATTGATTATAAAGATAAAGGGGAAGTCTTTAATAAAATTTTAAGAATTGTTAATAAATACCGTGTTACAGTTAACCCTTATTATGAAAATGATAATATCCATTATAGGGAACAATTTTTTAAAAGAATGGTTGAGTATGCTCCATGGGGAATAAAACTTGATTTTTTAAATAAAGCTATTAAAGAAGGCTTTGATAAACTTAACTCTGATTATATTCACTTACTTGGTGAACTTCCTAAAAGACTAGTTACAAATAATGATTTAACTTTTGAATTTAATGATAATAATAAAGAGTTAGTTTTAAGCGATGATAAAGGGAAGTTGCTTACTTATCAAGTTTGTTATCCGTTTGGTAATGAGTTAGGTTTAGTTATTAAAGATAATAAAATTACTAGTGTTAGTAAAAAAGGTGAAATGTATTTATATTTAACCCATAAGTTTAATTTTTTAAATGAAGAAATTAAGGTTGCTAGTGATTTAATAAGGGTAAGTATTAATTAGGTGACTAACTATTAAAGTCAAGAGTAATATTAATAGTAAATACTAAAAGACC
>CAZYSQ010000086.1:0-3945 GCA_964649865.1 uncultured Acholeplasmataceae bacterium | reverse complement strand
AGAAACCCATTTATTGATGTCCCTGAATTTGCTTATGTAATATGGGGTTATCCAGACAACTATAGCGAGAATTTATTTGAGGCAGCATCAATACCATTACTTAAGTATGATTACGTTGATTATACTAACCGAGAGTCATTGTTTATTAACTAATCCGATAAGTAGGTCGCGAGTAAAGATACAAAAGGTCGTTATCAGGCGGTTTTAACCGCCATAAACGAATCATCTAATTAGAGATATAAAACACAGGATAGATTTATAAGAATATGTCTTTGCTGAATGCTTGTTAGTTTTGACAAACCCAAAGCAAAGACATTTTTTAATTAACACTTGTAATAATCGATTAAATTAACAAACTGCTTTTATTATGCTATATTTAAATAAGAGTGCAAATAAAAATTTTAACAATGGGGTGTGTGAAAACATGAAAAAATATAAAATAATATTTGTTTTATTGGTTTTAGCGTTTCTAGGCTTTACAACTAACAATTTAAGAGTTAAGGCCAATCAAGAAAAAATCACTTTGAATTTTATAGCAAAACAAGAAGAAGGGTTGTATCCTTATTTAAACCCAAGAGAAATGCCGGAAAACTTAATTGTTAATAAGGGCTTTAAAATATATCATCTTGGAGTTCCCTTTGATGATGTTTATAGCTTTAACGGTTGGTACTACATGGATAATGAAGAAGAAAAACTTTTAAAGCGAGATGATATATTTTATCTAGACACGACTTTTTATGCCAAATGGATCGTTACCCCTAAAAGAGTTCAATATCATTTAGATGGCGGAATAAATCATTTTAATCCAACGATAATTTATGGTGATCGAACATATGATTTAAAAGATGCTACTAAAGTGGGTTATGATTTTGACGGTTGGTATAATAACGCCAACTTTGATGGCGATCCATTGACAGTTATTCCGCTTAAATCTCTTAGCATGTCATTATACGCTAAATATATAGTAAAAGATTATAATATTTTTTATCATTCAAATGAAGGTGTTCATTATAATCAAGATTCTTATAACATTGAAAGTGAAACGATCGAATTATTATCAGCTGAAAAATTTGGTTACACCTTTGATGGTTGGTATGACAATCAAGAGTTTTTTGGGGATGCAATCACTTCAATCCAAAAAGGCTCAACAGGGGATAAAACACTTTATGCAAAGTATGTAGAAAAAGAAGATGTGATGGTTTCTAACGAATTAGAATTAAGGGCAGCCCTTAATTTATCACACGTTAAAAACATTAACTTTAGTAGTGATATTACACTATCAAATGATTTAGTAATTGAACGAGCTCTAAATATTGAAACCAATGAATTTCAATTTGATTTCAATGACTATAAACTTGAGTTTATTCAAACTCTTGACGAGTCAACATATCAACTTAAGGGAACGTTTTTAAGTGGGGTAGTTATTTTAGATAACAGTAACGGTCATTTTGATTTAGAAGGTTTAGTCAATACGACCGCTAATATTGAAGTTATAAACACTTCTAATAATACCGCAGTAATTAAAGGAAATTGGAATGATGTTTTAGTTAAAACTAATAGTGGTAAAACCGATTTTAAAGACAGCGCGGTTATTAATGGGCTTATTGTTGAAACAGGCTTAGTTTTAATTGATGGTAAAATTGCGGTTGTAACAATTAATGGTGGCACCGCAACCATTAAAGCTGCAATTGAAGTATTAACAATTTCAGAAACGGCCGATGTAACTCTTGATGAAGAAGCAAAACTTCCTGAATACGAAGTTAAATTTTATGATGAGAACGAAACTCAAATTGGCGATACTCAAAAGATAAAATACGGGTCATCGGCAACTGCACCTACGCCAGCAGAGAAAACTGGTTATCGCTTTGTTGGTTGGGATAAAAATATTGACAAGGTAACATCTAACTTAGAAGTGTTTGTAAACTATGAAATTAATCAATATACAATTAGATTTGTTTTAGGTGGTGACTTAGCAGACATAGTGATAACCCAAGATTACGACACGACAATTATAATACCTACTGATCTTGAAAGGGCTGGCTATAATTTTATTAATTGGGATCAAATTGTTCCCCAACGAATGCCGGCTGAAAATAGGGTAATTACAGCCGAATGGCAAGCTCTAACATTCATTATATATTTTGATAGTGACGGGGGAACAGCGGTTAATAGTTTGGTTTTTAAAACAAATGAGAAAATTACTTTACCGCTCCCACCAACCAAAGAGGGTTATCAATTTGTTGGTTGGGATCCGGCTTTACCAGAATTTATGCCACCGGGGCATTTGTATGTAAAAGCGGTTTGGGAAGCCCAAACTTACACTTTAACAGTCAATATTGATGGTGTAATTAGTGAGTTTATATATGCTTTTAATGAAGAAATTAATGTATCGATTCAAACAGAGAAGATTGGTTATGAATTCATCGGATGGGAACCTGCAATTCCTGTTGTAATGCCGGCTAGTGATTTTTCGGTAGTTGCTAAATTTAGGGCGATGGAATATAGAATCACTTTTAATGTTGATGGCGGCAATCCATTAAATCCAATTACTAAAAAATATGATGAAGAAATTGGTGTATTACCAACACCAATAAAAATTGGACATGAATTTGACGGGTGGCAAGAAGAAATTCCAACAAATATGCCAGCCAATGATTTATCATTAACGGCTTTATGGCAAATTAACAGTTATAATTTGGTTATAAATATTGACGGTACAATCACGAAGACTCCTTACCAATATGGTGAGAATATAACTACTACTAATACACCAACTAAAGATGGTTATACCTTTGATAAGTGGTTGCCTTATTTACCAAATACAATGCCCGCTAACGACTTTGAAATAACAGCGGTATTTAATCCAAATAATTATGTTATTAACTTTGATACCGATGGCGGAACGGCCATTAATCCAATTGTTCAGGCTTACGAATCAAAAATTACTATTCCCAATCCACCAACTAAAGAGGGATACACCTTTAATGGTTGGAGTCCAGAACTTCCAACTGATATGCCACTGGGAGGGCTAAATGTTAAAGCTACTTATACTAAAAATTCTTATAACGTTAGCTTTATTGTTGAAGAAGAAGAAATAATAAATCAAACACTTTATTTTGGTGATACCATAACACCTCCAACAATGATTGATCGGATGGGTTATCAGTTTAAATGGGATGATTTTCCAACCGTTATGCCGGCTAATGATCTTGAAATAAGCGGTAGTTATAATCTGGTTTATTACAGCATTACATACAATGATTTATTTGGAACTACCCATAATAATCCAACGACATATACAATTAAAGACCAAGTTATTTTAAAAGCGCCAAGTGAGCGTGATGGATATGAATTTAATGGTTGGTATCAAAACGGATTTAGTGTTGAAGTTATTGAAGAATCGGCAGAAAATATAAATTTAGTGGCTGTTTTTACAAAAATCCATACCGTTATATTTAATTCAGATCTTGGTTCTGATGTCCCACAAATTTTTATCAGAGACGGACAAACAGTAACAAAACCATCACCACCTACTAAAAAAGGATATGAATTTCTGGGTTGGTTTGAGGCAGAAGAAGAGTTTGATTTTACAACCCCAATTACTCGAGATATTATTTTAACAGCCAAATGGAAACCAGCAGGATTGTTTATCTTATCGATTGGTAATAGCTTTACCGATGATTCATTTGTATATCAAGCTGAGATTTTAAAATCCGCTGGAATTGAAAGATTTGTTATTGCTTACTTATATTACGGCGGCACTAGTCTATCGTTTCATCTAGAAAAAGCAAATAACGATGAATCAGTTTATGCTTATCGTAAGTTTTCTTATAATGGCGCGGGAATAGATTATACAGTAAGAGAAAACACTTCTCTTAGCTACGCGATGAATGATGGTGATTGGGATTGGGATTATATTACCGTTCAACAAGTTTCACAAGATAG
>CAZYSQ010000085.1:0-4048 GCA_964649865.1 uncultured Acholeplasmataceae bacterium | reverse complement strand
TCAATCTCATCCACAATCTCAGATTCAATGCCGCACCGAACTAGTTCCTCGTGGGCTTTGATTAGGAGTTCGAGTGATTTGTCTACCTTTTTGAATATTACAGATTTTCCGTCTGAGCGAACTGTACAATTCCAATTACTATCACAACAGCCATACTCTTTGAGGTAGCAATAATCACAACCATCAATTTCTTCAACGACCTCAAGTGTTACACCATCATGGTTAAATATATCTCCAATTCTTCGTTCCATAGTTTTCCATTTCAAATTGTTTATTAGTTCGTTTCTTTTTTCCGCTGAGCCCTCGTAGGGTCTTGCGTAAGCGTAAAAGGTCACTTGCTTGCTGAGGTTCCCGTCTACGGCTTCTTTTAGTCTTTCGAAGTTCGAGACGGCGAGGTATTTCCCCCCGAACTCCCCGATGACGGTACGGAATGACCATTTTCCGTACGGCTCATTGCGCACCCACATCTCTTTCGGGTATTCTTGCTCCTTCGAAAGCTCCCGCATTTTCTCCGCGGCTTCTGTCTTTGTGTGGAAAGCAAGGCCTCTCGTGAATAGGAATGCGTCGTCGTCGTCGCCGCGCCACACACTTTCGAAAATAACGTGCTGGAAAGCACTCTGCAAAATAGCGAAGTAAGTCTGCCCTTTCTTAAATTCTTTCATTGCATTTTATTTATTAGTTGGTTTCTTTTTTCCGCTGAGCCCCCTGCCTTGCGGATGGCGGTCAGTATTACCGTCTCGAGAAATTCTGCATTGTCGCAGAACTGGTCTATGTGGTCTGGGTGCGGGTTTGTCAGAGCTTGCGCCCGAATCCTCAGGGTCTTGGCGGCTTGTTTTAAGTCGCTCTGCCGCCTTTTCTCCTCGCGCCTGAGCGGTTGCCCCGCAGCGGTCTCAATATCCTTCCCGAAGCTGTCTATGACGTCCGCAAGCAGTTCGCAGAGCTCGGCTTTGATGAGTACCTCCATCATAGGTCGTTCACCTCCTCTGGAAGTTCGTCCCAAGCCTTGTGCCAGTCCCTCAGGATTGCCCCGAGGTCTTTCTGCTTGGCGGCGGAGGATTTAACGCGCTGGACCTCCTCGTCTTCTTCGCTCATGAGCGCAAAGTGGTGGATGGCCCGACCCTCGTGTACTATCTGGAACCTGCTTACTCCTTCGGGGAGGTCCGCGTCCGAGACCTCGCAGACCTCGAACTTGTACCCTCCTACTTCGAACGTGTCGTATGGCTCTGCACTCACAACGTAATTAAGGTACGGTGTGTGCTTGCCCTCAAAGTCCTTGCCAACCCCTATCTTGACATCCATACCTCAAATATTATGTAGGCTGCAAGAAGCGAGCCCGCGATTATCCACTCGGTACGACTTATTTTTTGCCGCTGGGGGGTAGGTGCATCTCCCCGCAGGTAGGCTTCGATGGTCGGCGGGATGCCGTCGTGCCCGCCTTGGACGGCGAGGGCGTGCAGTGCGTCCCGTCGTCTTACTATCCAGCAGGGGGCTTCCTTCGGCTCGAACAGGTGCAGGGTGTGGCGGTCGCGGGTCGTGTCGCTGTATGAGACGACCTTGTATCCTCGTTCTGCGGGGCTTGGTGCGCTCTTAAACACACCCGCGAACTCATCCTCCAACACGAGGGCGTCGAGGGCGTAGGAGAACCCTACGACGTGTCCAGCCTTGCGGCTGGTGTTACTTGGCATTTCTACCGTCTGCCCTTTCAGGCGCAGGGCGAGGGTTTCAATCGGCATCTTTGCAAGACGCTCCAAATTCAATCTTGATAGTTCCATCTTCTCTATTTTTATAAAATTTTTCCCCGTCGGGGTCACAAGATAGGTAAATATTTCGGCTTATCCTCTCCGCCACCCCTTCGAGGTCGTAACGGTAGAGGTTTCGGCCTATTTTCTCGGCTTTCATAGCAGCCCCCTTTCCTCTGCCCAATCCCGAAGGGCTGGAGATAGCTCGGACTCGTGGGCACTCGTAATGCAGGCCGTCAGGGCTTCCTCCTCAGTCAGGCCGCGAGCGAGCAGGTCTAAGACCTGCATACGCTCGAAACAGTCTAAATGCTCTACCATAAATTTATCTTTGCGGAATGAAAGGAAGGCATGAACAGGTTGCGCTTGGCTGCCTTTGCGAAGGCTTTCAGTGCGGACATCGACACGGCCAGCTGTCTGCGGGTCTGCTCGTATGCCGTGTAGTCCGTGAACGTGCGGGGGGTAACTTGTAACTCGCCCTGCTCGGAGATGCAGTACTTTGTATGCCCTGTCAAGACGTCTCCGAATTGGACAAGGTACGCAGCCTCCCGCGTCTCGATAAGGTAATTTTTCCCGTCGAGGGGGGTCTCTACTTTCTCGCCCCGCTGGGCGAAAATCTTGTCCATCTTCGTCTGCATGAGCAGGTGTTTTTGATCGGGGGTGGCTTCGAACACGGCAGTAACCATGTGTCTTTCAATGCACCCTTTTTCATGCGTGAAGCCGTTGCTGGCAAGCGAATTTTTGTGGTGAATTTCTCCGTTTCGGAGCGCGTCAAAGTCAACTATCCAATCCCAAGGGAGTTTTCCCGATTGGTCGAGTAGATACGTACCTCTTTGTTTCATGTCTTCAAAGGCAACCTCGTTGCCTCTCTGTGCAAATACTTTTTTCATAATATGTCTTCTATATTAGATGTTGTTACTCGAATGTCTGTGCGGGTCAGGCCGTTTTCGTGCAGGTAGAAATGCACTTCATATATTTTGTAGCGGACGAAGCAGTACGTTTCGGTCTGGTGCCCGATTGTTGCGCCTCTTTCGGTCAGGCGGGCGATTTGCTCCTCGTGTATGCGTTTGCCTGTTTCAAAATTGCCCTGTTTTTCCGCGGCGGCGGCCTCTGCGGCGGCTTTGTATTTGTCGCAAAAATCCATCCACTCTATTACTTTTTCCCGCGTCATGGTCTCGGCGATGAAGTACTTCGGGGCTTCGATGTGCCTCGTTGCCTCTCTCTCCTCCTCCCAACTCAAGTTGCCTTTGTCGTATATCGGGTGCAGATATTGGTTGCTGCCTGCCTTGTGTGCCCTGTACAGTTTCCCGTTTTGGTATACTAAAACGGCGGTGTACCCGTCTCGTGTGTGCTTAAAGCACCCCGACTCAAATAATCCGTTTAGGGGGTTTTCCCCTGCTCCTGTCGGGGAGAATCCCGCTTTTTTCGCTGCTTCTTTCATAACCTATTATTTATTATAGTTTCTAAATCTCCTTCGAATCGGATTTTGGTACGCAGGTACTCCCCTCCGTCTTCCATTTCAAAATCTACCGTGAAAAAATTGGTCTCTACGGTGGTGTATTTGCCGTTCCGTTGCACGTTTTTAACGCTCGTGCTTTTAATAAAGTCTTCGACGGTTGCTAAATTGGCTTGCTTTTTTTCCCGCAGGGCTTCTGCGGCCTTCTTGCAGGCGTCTACGTAGGCGATGCAGTAATCTATCCAATCATTTATTTTTCGGTCGGTGAAGACGCCGATACGGTTCGGTTCTCCGAGCCCGTCCGTATATGGTCGGATTTGGTTGTATGTTGCACCTTCCTGTGCTGTTATTAGTATCCTGTTGATGGGGTGCAGGCTGTATTTTCCTTTATAGTACCTCAAAGCCAATAACATGTCCGTTTTTTCGGACAATACAAGGGTTTCGAACCCATCAACATAGTATAAGTCGTGACTTCCGTCGTTGTTAAACTGCTCACGAACGCGGGCGAACGCTCCGACTTGCACCGTTTTTAAGGCTTTCAACCCCTCGGGAATTGGTCTGTCGTAAAAGGCTTCTGTAGCCCATTCGGGGCGGTCTTTGAAATACTTGTCGTTTTTAACGTGCTCGGGAAGACTACCTAAATTGTAATAGCCGTATTTTGCGGCAAGGGTTTCTAATTTTTTCATAGTTTTAATTATTAGTATGTGGGCAAAGATAGTGACTTTTTTCGTACTTCCAAATTATTTTTGTAATTTTTTCTCGTAGCGGGTATTTTTTCTCGGAGGGGGTATTTTTTCTCGGAGGGGGTATTTTTTCTCGGAGGGGGTACAGCGGGTACAGCGGGTACAGCGGGTAC
>CAZYSQ010000084.1:0-4221 GCA_964649865.1 uncultured Acholeplasmataceae bacterium | reverse complement strand
GCTTTAACCATTTTGCCTGTTTCGTCAATTGCTAGAACCTTAATTACTGCACCATCTGGGACATCTGCACCCTTGATGGATGGGACAACTTTGCTCGGAGTGACAACTTCTAGTTCTTCGTCGTCAATTTTGATTTCATCGACAAAACCAACATCATCGCCAGTTCCTTCGGTAAATGAAACATGAGGAACACCAGCGATAGCGGCTTCTAACTCTGCATGAGTAACACCACCTTGTTTGTCGACATATTCGCTTAATAGCATACCTTTGATGTATGGCTCTTTTTTGAAGACCACAACGCCATTATAGACTTTTTCTGGCATTTCTCTTTCTGGGTTGACAACGACGGCTTTTTTACTTCTGCCACCATCTTTGCTAACGGTGTTTGGAGAAGCTACGGCGAATGGAGCATAAGCAAAGCCACCTTGCGCTGACCATGTGTAATATAGATAACCAAGAAGCGAACCATCAGGGTTATATATATTTTTGGCGTAGAGAGTGTTGACTTCGCCACTTACTGGAAGTGAATCAACGAAGATTTGTTTGGTAAAACCGAATCCAGCAGGGTTTGGTGATAATTGATTTTCTTCACCAGGCTTATCAACAAGAATCGGTGGGGTTAAACTTTTTTTTGGGTTTTCAGACATATTTTAAATATCTCCTTACTATTTGATATTGCTAATACTATTTTACAACATTTAATGTCTAACACAATAAAAAAGAAAAGTAGACACTTTTTATCATGCCTACAAAAAATAGGGGGTTCAATTTTAAAGGTTTAAGAAGTAGGTTCAGCAACTGGTTTTAACGCATTAAGTTTAACAATGTGTTCTTCCTCTTCCGCTTTGATTTCTTCTAAAACTTTAATCTTATCAGCGTTTGCCTCAGCATCGGCTTTCAAGAACTCAAGTGCTTCATTATAACCATCAATGGCTTCTTGCTCATCGGCGATTAATTCATCGACATGAGTGTTCCAATCTTTGGGTTGATCAACCTTATCGGTTTTATTTGCTTCTTCGTTTTCTTTTTCTAACGACTCCGCTAAAGCTACTGGATTTTTGAAGTTTTGCATAATCTTGCTCCTTTAAATATTAATGCGGTATTGATGCCAGGCATAACCATTAGCGTTACAATACGCTTTATATTGCTCTATTAGTATTTTAACACTATTCTTGATATCTTTGGCAAGTTTTTTCTCTCCTATTATTTCATAGCACATTGATCGTGTCTTTTGTGAGCGAATATTTCTTTCCATTTGTCGGATTTTTCCTTCAATTTCACGTTGTTTCTTGACATCTTTATCGGTGTATTGTTCTGGTGCGTTTCTACCTATTTCATAAGGCACTAATCGATGTCGACAATTAAACCCAACGATAATATTGTTCTTATAACCATATTTGTCTTCTTTTTCAATGACGTCTAGCAAAGAATAGACTGGAGTGCCATTTAAAGTGGTTACTTGGTGGTTTGAGCCTTTAGCGCGCTCGTTTAAGTCAAATAACTTACCTTGCCAATCCTGACATCTTTTTGAGCAATTAGGGTGAGTGGATGTATATGCGTATCTAATGCCTTTTGCTCTTAAATCATCTAACATTTGCATTTGTGCATCGTGACGGACATCTAACTCGGCTTTTTGCCACAATAAAATAGGCTTTTTTCCTTCTTCATCAGTCACTACTGGTTCTTCACATAGTCTACTAACCATCCTTTTAACTTCTTTGTCATAATTAACCACATTAGGACTGCCTTTTGCTTCCGCCCACATATTTTGTGGCTTTGAAACAAACTCCAGCATTTGCTTTGGTGTTTCTATACTTGGTGTTTTAATTTTTCTATCGGTTGGCAAAGTGTCAAAAAGTGCCGTTTTTGCTTTAGCAAATTGCTTGTAGGGCTTCTTATAGTAAAGCAGTATAAACTCTTCGCTTGTTCTTTTTAAACCGCGCAAATAGGCTGTTTTATCGCGTAGTTCTTTTGGGATTTTTGTTTCAACCCAAGCGACAATGCCATTAATCTTTAACCGAAGTTCAGTTAGACTTAGATGATATAAAAAGGCGAGCAAGACTAATGTTTTAATCTTGGTCTCCGCCTTTTGGAATACTGGCATAAATGTAGATTGGTATAAGTCGTTTGTTGCCATAGTTTATTCCTTATTGAATCGGACTTGTTGAACCTTTTAAGTTTTGACCGCCCAAGTCATCATAGTTGTTATCAAAATTACCGTCATCGTTCATCTCGGTTTGTGCTTTAAACATTGTTGCCAACTGTTCTTCGTTGGCGCTCTTAATCTTGGCTTGCAAAGTTTCTTCGTCTAAGTCTGGGTTTAACTCGCGAATAGCCTCTTCCATGGTGATCAGTCTATTTTCTAGTTTCTTAATTACTCTATCTAAGATTCTATCTTTATTGATAATGCTCGGTGAAGCGAATTCAATATCAACATTGTGTGGTCGACCGTAGTAATTCATAGTGGTTTCTAGCAAACGATTAATAGCGGGTTTAAAATCGGCTCTTAACTGATTAATCCAGGCAACACCTATGTCATCTTCACTATCAATTTGTGTCGCGGTCATTTGTGCGTTTTGTTGCGTTAAAAATGAAGCGAGAATCTTTGGAGTTGAACCCCACTTGATAGCAATGCGCTTCAGTGCATTTTCTTGTATCACTTGCCATTCGGCTGCACGAAGATTAAATTGTGCCACCTCGATTTTTTGTTCATCAGGATTGACACCTGGTACTTTTTCGTATTTGTTGCTTAAACCACCAAAAGGGTCGTTAAAAATCGGTGTTATGCTGGCGTCTTGGCTGCCTTTGCTTTGAACATTAGCGCCGTCAAACTTAATAACGCTTGGATCATCATTAGGTTTAATTCTTGGAGTTCCTTCTTCGGTTTTGAGTGGAATAGAACCATAATTGCCGACAGATAAGGCTTGTGGAACATAGACAGTGCCTTTACCATAGTGCATATCTCTCAACAAATATGACTGCGCAATTTCGTAAATGATAAAGTCGTCGATGGCTGGAACAATTAAGCCTCTACCAAAATTAGAACCAGTTGGGATGGAAATATCGCCTAAATCAGTAAGCAAAGCCTCGACACCTAGATTTGTAAACCCAAGTGGCATTGGTTCGTCAATCCGATACGTGGCATAGTCTTCTTTAATTAGTTTGCGAACCTCTTGTGGGATTTCGCTCCATTTAACCGAACTTCTCCCATTAGAGTCGCTCATGGTGTTGGTTAAAGACAAAGATGCTCTAAACACCTTATATTCAACCATCGCCTTTCTTTCGCCTTTTTTGTGCAATGTGGTATAAGTGCCATCTGCGTTCTTTTGTATTTCGGGTTTTGAGCATTGATAAAAGCGATGCTCCGCTAAAAAGTATTGCGTGTTGCCTTTTTTGTTTCTAGTATCGGTATATGATCGGAGTAAAAAAGTAGCGTCCTTGACTTCGTTGCTTGCATTTGCTAAATAGAAGCAATTATCAAAACGGACTGCTTCCCACCAAATATCACCATTATCACGCTTGTTGGCTTTAAGCATTGAAGTGCCAATGCCCAAAGAATATGCAATGGCATTTTTGACTGCTTTTTTGATTTGCATTGCTTCACCCCATTTAGAGATGAAGCGGAGGCTTTCCATTGCTTTTTGGTCTTTGTTGTCGCCAACAATTTTATAAACAAGTTTTTCGCCAACAAGGGTTCTTGTTAAACCATTTATTAGTGAAGATGCAATTCTAGTTGATAAGATGCCACTGCCGCTCCAATGAAGTGCAGGAACATAGCCGTCTAGCCATTGAACGCTTGGTTTTACATATCTAAAAGCATAATCAAGGTTGTAACCGCCAACAGCCGCGCAAAAAAGCATATTTGTTGCGTATGAATAGGTTTGATTAACAACACTCGATAAAGAAGTTTGCCATTCTGGAACACCAATCGGCAATACTTGTGATTCGGTTACTTGTTTTTCTTCTTCTGCCATATTTACCTCGCTTTTTGCTTGCGCATGAAAATATTGTTAATTTGTTTTATTCTTGCCGAACTCAGGGTGTTTGTTCATGAGTTGGTCTAAAACATCATCGATGCCCTTTTCGATGTCCTCAACGCCCAATTTAGTCAATAAAACCATGATTAAACGCATAATGTCAATCAAACTAGAATTGACATTTCTTAGATAGACATTTTGAAGAGTTAATTGTCTGAAAAACATTTGATATTTGTTCTTGTTG
>CAZYSQ010000083.1:0-4388 GCA_964649865.1 uncultured Acholeplasmataceae bacterium | reverse complement strand
AAATATTCACGATTTTAAGAAGTCCACACGTAAATAAAGACTCTCGTGAACAATTCGAAAGAAGAACCCACAAACGTTTGATTGAAATTGTTGATCCAAATGCACAAACAATCGAAGCGTTAATGCATATCGATTTACCAAGTGGCGTCGATATCGTACTTAAGAGATAATAATTAAAAGGAGAAAATAAAATGGCTAAAGGAATCTTAGGTAGAAAACTAGGGATGACTCAAATTTTCAACGAAAACGGTCATCTTGTTCCCGTAACTGTAATCGATGTTTCTAATAACGTTGTACTACAACAAAAAACATTAGAAGCTGATGGCTACCAAGCTACTCAACTCGGTTTCGAAGATAAAAGGGAAAAATTAGCTAACAAGCCTGAAGTAGGGCATGTGGCGAAAGCGAATACCGCACCTAAGCGCTTCATTAAAGAAATTAGATTCGACGAAGTGCCAAATGAGTTATTACAACTCGCGGTAGGAGATAAAGTATTAGCGGAGTTATTCCAAGCGGGCGAAATCGTCGACGTTCAAGGAACATCTAAAGGTAAAGGTTTCCAAGGACCAATTAAAAGACATAACCAAAAAATGGGATTTATGTCACACGGTTCAAGATACCACCGTGGAGTTGGATCTATGGGTGCTGTTAAAGGAAATTTAAAAGGTAAAAACTTACCAGGACAAATGGGATATGAAACTAAAACTGTACAAAACTTAGAAATAGTAAGTGTTGATACAGAAAGAGAACTTATTTTAGTAAAAGGATCAATTCCAGGACCTAAAAAAGGATTAGTAGTTGTTAAGTCAGCTATTAAAGGTAAGTAAGGAGGATATTATGCAACTACAAGTATATAAACAAGACGGCACAAAAGCCTCTAAACTTACAGTAAACGAATATGTCTTTGGTATTGAACCAAACATGGGTGTTCTCTATGATGTAACAGTAGCACAAAGAGCAGCAATGAGACAAGGAACTTCAGCTGTTAAAAATAGAAGTGAAGTTCGCGGTGGCGGAAGAAAGCCATGGAGACAAAAAGGAACAGGTCGTGCAAGACAAGGTTCTAGAAGAAGTCCACACTGGCGTGGTGGTGGTGTAGTATTTGGTCCAACACCAAGAAGTTATGAAGTTAAAGTTAACAAAAAAGTTAGAAGATTAGCTTTAAGAAGCGCGCTTTCATTATTTGTAGCTAATAACAACGTTACAGTTTTAGATAGTTTAGTATTAGATGAAATCAAAACTAAAAACTTTGTAGACATGATGAATGTTCTTAATTTAACTGAAAAAACATTATTCATTGATAATAATTTAGAAGATAACGTAATTTTATCAGGAAGAAATATTCCAGCAGTTACATTAGAAAATGCATCACATACAAGTGTCTATCAATTAATGAACACAAAGCATCTAGTTTTAACAACAGAAGCGATTAAATATTTTGAGGAGGTGCTCGGAAATGATTAAGTATTACGAAATAATTAAAGCACCAGTTATTACAGAGCAATCAACTAAAATGATTGAAGGTTCAAACACTTACACATTTAAAGTTGATAGAAAAGCAAACAAAATTGAGATTAAAAAAGCAATTGAAGAAATTTTCAAAGTGTCAGTATTAAGAGTTAACACTGTTAATGTAAAACGTAAATATAAACGTATGGGACAATATGAAGGTTACAAACAAGCTTATAAAAAAGCGTATGTTACACTTGCTAAAGGCGAAAAAATAGACGCCTTCACAATTTAGTTTGGGATGAAGGAGTATAAAAATGGCAATTAAAATTTATAAACCAACAACAAATGGTAGACGTAACATGAGCGTTTCAGCGTTTGATGAAATTACTACTAATAAACCTGAAAAATCACTACTAGCTCCCTTATCTAAAAAAGCAGGTAGAAACAATCACGGTAAAGTAACTGTTAGACACCAAGGTGGTGGAGCAAAAAGAAAATACCGTATTATTGACTTTAAAAGAAATAAAGATGATATCGTAGGAAGAGTTGCGACTATTGAATACGATCCAAACAGAAGCGCGTATATTGCTTTAATTAATTATGTTGATGGAGAAAAAAGATATATTATCGCTCCAAAAACTTTAGTAGTAGGCAATGAGATTATGTCTGGAGAACGTGTTGATATTAAAGTGGGTAACGCATTACCACTTAAAAATATTCCAGTAGGTACAGTAGTTCATAACGTTGAATTATCACCAGGTAAAGGCGGACAAATTGCACGTTCAGCAGGAACTTCAGTTCAAATTCTTGGAAGAGAAGACAAATACGTTTTAGTTAGATTATCATCTGGCGAAGTAAGAAAAGTTTTAGGCGTATGTAGAGCTACAGTTGGTGAAGTAGGAAACGAAACACACGAACTAGTAACTATAGGTAAAGCCGGTCGTAAAAGACATATGGGTATTAGACCAACAGTGAGAGGATCAGCAATGAACCCAGTTGATCACCCACACGGTGGTGGAGAAGGTAGAGCTCCAATTGGAAGAAAATCACCAATGTCACCATGGGGCAAACCTGCACGTGGAATTAAAACAAGAAAATCTAAAAAGGCTTCTAATGACTTAATCGTTAGAAGAAGAAAGAAATAGGAGGGCATTATGGCACGTTCAATTAAAAAAGGACCATTTGTTGATGATCACTTAATGAAAAAAGTGATAGAACAAAAGAAAAGTAAAGATAATAAAGTTATTCAAACTTGGTCAAGAAGATCAACTATTTTCCCTGAATTTATTGGTTTAACTATTGCAGTCCATAATGGTCGTGAACACGTACCTGTATATATCACTGAAGACATGGTAGGACACAAATTAGGTGAATTTGCTCCTACAAGAACATTTAAAGGTCATGCTGGTGATAGAAAGGCACAAAAAAGATAATGGAAGCAAGAGCAATCGCGAAAACAGTTAGAATCGCACCAAGAAAAGTTAGATTAGTTGTAGATTTAGTTAGAGGAATGGATATTAAAGAAGCACAAGCAGTTTTAATGTACACTTCAAAAGCTGCATCACCTGTTATTTTAAAATTATTAAATAGCGCAGTCGCTAACGCAGAACACAACTTAAACTTAGATGTATCAAAATTATACATTAAAGAAATTTACGCATCAGAAGGCGTAACGTTAAAAAGATTATTGCCAAGAGCTAAAGGCCAAGGCGATATCATTTCCAAGAGAACTAGCCACATTACTTTAGTTGTGGCAGAAAGGTAGGTTTATTAATGGGTCAAAAAGTTAATCCTAAAGGACTACGTATTGGTATTAATAAAGGTTGGGATTCAAATTGGTATGCTGAACCAAATCTAGTACCAGAACTAATCAAAGAAGATCATTTTATTCGTGCTTATTTAAATAAAACTTACCAAAAAGCAGACGTTTCAAAAGTTGAAATCGAACGCGTTAAAGGAAAAGCAAAAGATAGAATTAAAATTACTCTATATACTGCTAAGCCAGGAATGGTAATTGGTAGAGATGCTGAAACTAAAAACAAAGTAGTTAAAACATTAGAGTATAAAACTAAAAAAGAAATTATTTTAAATGTAGTTGAAGTTAGAAGAGCAGAAGTTGATGCACAAATCGTTGCTGATAACATTGCAAGACAACTTGAAGCAAGAGCAAGCTTTAGAAGAGTGCAAAAAATTGCAATTCAAAGAGCGTTAAAAGCTGGAGCTAAAGGTGTTAAAACATTAGTATCAGGAAGACTTGCTGGAGCAGAAATTGCAAGAGCTGAAGGTTATAGTGAAGGAAGAGTTTCACTTCATACTTTAAGAGCGGACATTGATTATGCAACGGCTGAAGCTAATACTACATATGGAAAACTTGGTATTAAAGTTTGGATTTATAAAGGTGAAATTTTACCTGGAGAAAAACCAAAAGAACAAGACCAAAGAAGACCAAGAAGACCAAGACCTAATAAGGGAGGTAAGAGCCGTGTTAGTACCAAAGAGAACTAAATATAGAAAACCACACCGTGTTAGTTACGAAGGAAAAGCTAAAGGTAACTTAACAGTACAAAACGGTGAGTGGGGACTTCAAGCACTCGAAGGTGCATGGATTACAAACCGCCAAATAGAGGCTTGTCGTATTGCTATTACACGTCATATGAAAAGAGCAGGTAAAGTTTGGATTAATATTTTCCCACACTTATCATTAACTAAAAAACCTCTTGAAGTTCGTATGGGTAGTGGTAAAGGTGCGCCTGATTCTTGGGTTGCTGTAGTAAAAGAAGGTAAAGTTATGTTTGAAGTAGGCGGAGTTAGTGAAGAAATTGCTAAAGAAGCATTAAGACTAGCATCACATAAATTACCTATTAAAACAAAAATAGTAAGTAAGGTTGGTGCGTAAAATGAAAGCCAGCGAAATAAGAAAATTAACAACTGAAGAT
>CAZYSQ010000082.1:0-4389 GCA_964649865.1 uncultured Acholeplasmataceae bacterium | reverse complement strand
CCACTAAATTATAGGTACATACCAATTGTGCATTCGAATTGTACATTCGCAATTGGTTACCATTTATGATGTAAAGATTTCCATTGGCATCTCCCATACAGTCAAAAGGGCCGTTGGTAGTAATGGTCAAAAATAGCGTACTATTTCCATTGCCATCATATCTATATATTCTATTATTAACACCATCAACATTGTAAATGTAAGGTCCTGCACCTCCAGGATTCACAGCACTAGTGCTACCTGCATTGTGTCCTGTATTAATCCATGTGGTACCATTATAATAATAATATCTTCCACTAACAACCGTATAAAACGTTGGAGAGGGATTCGCACTAAAAAAATTATCAGAAACTGCTAATCCACTCGCCCCAGAAGGCATATTAATATTATTTAATGTAGTCGTATTGGTTGCAGGATTATAAGTGTATATCCTGTTGCCAACGTGAAGATAAACTTTATCACATTGAGGTAGTTGACTATAGGCAAGGAAACTTACAAATAATAACAGAAAAACAGTTAGAATAGAGTTGAAATAATTGAATGATATTTTACTTTTCATGATGCAAAATCTTTAATTAATGTTTTGAAACTTAACTCTTTTTAACGAGGCGTCTTCTGTAAAAGTAGCCCATCCTTCTTTGCCATTTAAGATTATTGAATATGGCACGCCAGTGCTTTGAATTGCTTTTATAACTGTTTGCTGTTGAGTTTTAGTATGGCTCACTATTTTATAAACGTCAAATTCATTAATCGTAATGCTATTCTTCTTATAGTCTATAATTATTTTGAAATCACCTTTTGTAGTGTTACAATCTTTAAAGGCATCTTTATCCTTATTAAAATAACATGTTTCTGACTTATTGAAGTTGATTTTATCTTGAGAAAAGCCCAATGATTCAAAACTTAGAATACACATAAATGTTGCTAGTGTAGTAGCTATTTTCATTAATTTCATTTTAATAATTTTTATAATCGAATTTATTAAACATCTCTATCTGCATATCAAAGACGTTAATGTTCTCCAAATGGTTGCCTTATATGTATATATTAAACATTTAAATTCAAAAGATTATTTGCTGACAAATAAAAATATTATTAATATTATTCTTTATGAATTTCTAAATGTTATATCATTAACAAAAAAGACCGAGTTTCCTCGGCCTTTTTATATTTTTCTATTTCATTTTATCTTAATAGCGTCACGTGTCCCGTTTTTGTGATCCTGTCGTCAACACCCCTTTTCTTAATGGATATCTTCCAAACATAAACTCCATCTTGGCATAGTTTACCGCCGCCAAGTTGATACGTTCCATCCCATCCATATTCAAGATCTCGTGTCTCGAAGATGATTTCTCCCCAACGGTTAAATATCAGCATCTCATACTCATAACCATCAAATCCTTCTACAAAGACTGGAATGAATATATTGTTGAACTGATCCCCGTCTGGTGTAAACGTATTTGGCACAAAGAACACTACATCTTCTGTCATTCTAATCACAGCTCTTGCAGTATCGGTACATCCATCTTCGTTCGTTGCTACCAATATAACTGTATGATTACGGATGATTGTTGGATCGTAGGCATGTTTTGGATTCGTCTTCGTACTTACGCCAAGCTCATCTCCAAAAGTCCACTCATATGTATTCGCATTTTGCGATTGATTGTTAAAATATACTTCATTCATCACATTGGTGATATCATACGTAGAAGCTGTAAAGGCTGCTGTTGGTGATGGGAACACACAGATATAATCATCCATGGTCATCGTTATCGCACATCCCTTTCCATTATCCACTGTAAGTGTCACATCATGACATCCATCGATTAAGTAATCATGGTAGGCATTCTTAGCCGTCGATGTTTGTCCGTCTCCAAACTCCCAGAAGTAAGTTGCTCCTCCTGTTGAAGTATTGGTAAACTGAACGTGTAATGGTGAACATCCTCGTGTCGTATCTGCAGTAAATGCTACTACTGGTGCATCTATTGCAGTAATCGTTATGTAATCAACATTCTGACATCCGTTGGTATCAATTCCAATGACGGTATATGTTCTTGTTGTATCCACTACAAATGGCACTCCGTTTACAACACTGTTGTCCCACGTGTAAGTAGAAGCTCCCGTTGCATTTAAAATCACTGGAGTTCCTTTACAAATACTCTGATTGGCTCCTGCATTGACTACTGGCAATGGATTCACTTTCACCTTGATTGAATCTACCGTTGTACAGCCATTCGTTGTTCCTGAAACAACATATGTTCTTGTTGTCGTCGGAGCAGCTAAAACAGTTGACCCTGTTGCTTGATTCAAACCAGTAGCTGGTGTCCATATATAAGTAGTTGCACCACTCGCTGTCAATGCTGTTGAATCACCTAAACAAATCACCGCATCAGGACTCATTGTTAATACTGGGTAAGGCTTCACAACAACTGTTGCTTGACTGGTTCCAATACATCCATTTGCATCTGTACCTGTCACCGTATAGGTTGTTGTTGCAGTTGGTGTCGCCACCACACTTGCACCTGTTGCTGAACTTAATCCTGCTGCAGGAGACCATGCGTAAGTTACTGCGCCAGAACCTACAAGGGTAACTGGTGAACCGATACAAACATCACTGTTTGCTGGTGTAGCCGCAACTGCTGGTGTAGCATTAACTGTTACCACAACATTGATTGGTGTCCCTGAACACGTTCCAAAAGTTGGCGTCACTGTATAGGTGACTGTTCCACCTGTCAATGTGGTTAATGTTTGATTTATTTGAGCTCCCGTTCCGTTGCTTGCTCCTGATACGCCTGATGCTACAGTCGTCCATGAGAAGCTTGTCCCTGGTATATTTGAATTCAAGTTAACACTAGTTGTCGCTCCTGAACAAATCGTCTGATTTTGTGCCGTTGCAACTGGTACAGAGTTAACAGTGATGACTTCATTCACTGGATCGCTCACACAACCGTTCAAGGTTCCTGTTACCGTATACGTTGTTGTTCCACCGGCAATACCTGTTGCTGTTAAGTTATCTGCGATAACTGTTCCAGCATCGTTACTTGCCCCTGCTGTGTTGACGTTTTGAACCGTCCAAGTATAGGTGGCGCCCGTAGGTGTAGAAGATGGTGTAATGGTGATGCTGTTTCCTGAACAAATCGTTGTATTAGAAGTTGCTAAAGCAACTACTGGTTTTGGTTTTACAACCACTGTCACCGTTCCTGTTTGTGCATTAGAACAAGTCGTTGAACTAGCATCTTGAACAGATACTAAGCTATAGGCATAGGTTCCATTAGCTGTTGTTGGAGCTGAAACAGTTACCGTATTTCCTGTAGACGTTACCGTTTGGTTTGCTCCACCATTAATGGTATAGGTAAACGTATAAGGAGCCGTTCCATTCGCACCAGCAAAAGTAATGGTTGGTGAAGCATCCTGTTCACAAACAGTAGCATTACCAGAAATGGTTGCCGTTGGTAAACGGTTTACATTGATGACTGCTGTACCTGTTTGTGGATTAGAACACGTTGTTGAACTCGCATCTTGTACTGAAACTAAGCTGTAAGTAAAGGTTCCTGCAGTTCCTGTTGGAGCTGATACCGTTGCCATATTTCCTGTTCCTGTAGTAACAACAGTTTGGTTGGCACCACCGTTAATGGTATAGGTAAATGTGTAAGGAGCCGTTCCTGCCGCACCTGTAAAGGTAATCGTTGGAGGAGTTCCATTTTGACAAACATCCATACTTCCAGCAATGGTTGCCGTTGGCAATGGGTTCACTAAAACTGTTGCTGTACCTGTTTGTGGATTAGAACACGTTGTTGAACTCGCATCTTGTACTGAAACTAAACTATAAGTAAACGTTCCTGCAGTTCCTGTTGGAGCTGGCACCGTTGCCGTGTTTCCTGTAGAGGTTACCGTTTGGCTAACACCGTTTAATGTATATGTAAACGTATATGGTGACGTTCCATTCGCACCTGTAAAGGTAATCGTTGGAGCCGTTCCGTTTTCACAAACATCTGTTGTTCCTGAAATCGTTGCTGTTGGTAATTTGTTTACATTCACTGTCGTTGTTCCTGTTTGCGAATTAGAGCAAGTTGTTGAACTCGCATCTTGAACAGAAACTAAATCATAAACAAAAGGACCCGACACTCCTGTTGGAGCTGAAACGGTTGCTGTATTCCCTGTGGATACAACCGTTTGAGCAACGCCACCATTGATAGTATATGTAAATGTGTAAGGAGCCGTTCCGTTAGCGCCTGTAAAGGTAATCGTTGGAGCGGTTCCATTTTGACACACATCAATACCTCCAGCGATTGTTGCTGTTGGCAATGGATTGATTGTTACTGTTACATCGTAAGGAGTAACAGATGAACATGCGCCCAATGTTGGTGTGATACTATATACTACCGTTCC
>CAZYSQ010000081.1:0-4445 GCA_964649865.1 uncultured Acholeplasmataceae bacterium | reverse complement strand
GTCTGAATTTGATTTCATACTTTGCTTTTTTAGAAAGTTCTTTAATTAAATGTTTACTATCGCAATACTTCGCCCAACCCCACCAAGGGCAAATAGCTTGCTTAAATGCTTCTTCGGTTAATTCCTTCTTCCGCTTGTTTAACCGTGCTATTTTGCGGCAAAAGCGTTGTTTAATACATTTACGCATCCGTGTGTGCGTATGGTAGAAAACGTAACCTACGAAGTCTATACCGCGAGAATCTACCGGGAATACTTGCCAATTCTTTTTAACCTCTATTTTAAGGTCGCCAAAATATAGCCTAATGTCTTCTAATAGCTTATGAAGCGTTGCTTTGTCGGGTGCAAGTGCTACTATATCGTCCGCATATCGGTAGTAGTATTTTACCCGCTTTTCTTCCTTTATCCAATGGTCGAAATAGGCTAAATATAGGTTTGCAAAATATTGACTTAGGTAGTTTCCAATAGGTACGCCATCGGCTGAATCTATTATTTCGTCAAGAAGCTTTAGCAGCCTTCCGTCTTTAATCTTTCGGCGTACAATCTGTTTTAGTACGTCGTGGTTAATAGTCGGGTAAAACTTCCGAACGTCAATTTTTAAACAGTACTTTGTACCTATTGGGTCTTCCTTTAATACCTTCCGTATCTTATTAGCGGCCGCGTGAATCCCCCTATTCTTAATACAGCTATAAGTGTCCGCCGTGAATATCGAAACCCATATAGGCTCCAATACGTTCATAACAGCATGGTGTACTATACGGTCGGGGAAATAGGGTAACCGGTATATGTCCCTTGTTTTTGGTTCGTGAATTTGAAATACTTCGTACTTACTTGTTTTGAAAGTACCGTTAAGTAGTGCTTCGCGAAGGTTTATTAGGTTCGCTTCTTTGTTCTTGTCGTGCTTCTTTACGCCGTGCGAAAGCAGCTTACCCTTGCGCGCTTTTTCGTCTGCAAGTTGCAAGTTTTCAAGTGAACAAATCTTATCGAACAAATTACCTACTCTTTTCATATTACTACTTTGCTGATTTCTTGGGGAACGTTCGGAAACCCTACTAATACCCTTTAAATGTTTGTCGTTTTTTGCCAAGTGGCAAGGTCTAAACCCTTGTTAAATTTATAGCATAGCTGGGAGCTGATATTCGCATTCGTATTCGTCAACGTGTTATTCGTATTCGCGTACGAAAGGCCGGCATTCGCGCTGTTATTCGCATTACCGCCGAAAAGCACACCCCAAGGGTAAACAACCTATTTTATTACTCAAAATAATACCGCGTACCGGAAGCCCTCATAGTTACCTTGCGCGGGAACGCGTTACGCTCCTTAATCTTTCCAAGAATATATTTTATTTCTTTGCTGTTTGTAAAGAACTTGCGCGCTTCGCTATCGGGGTCGTTTTGGTTGAACTTAATCTTTACCAAAAACCGGTTATTCCCGAATTTAGTTTTTACATCGTCCAAAAAATCAACAACCCAAAAGCTAAGGTTAATTAGCTTTTGTTGGGTCGTTTCCGGGCAATTAAAATGCTTATTACTTGCGTCCGGCTCAATGCCTAAGAACGCTAAACTTCCGTCGTCGTCGTGTTGCTCCATAATTCTAATAATTATTTTTAGTTATTACTTCGTGGTTCCCGTGTCGTTCCGTTATTCGGGTATAAAGCAAAGCCGGGAGCCGATAGACGCAGCCGAAAACGTCAACGCGTTATGCGTATTCGCGCACGAAAGGCCGGCAGACGCGCCGTCAGGCGCACGACCGCCGAAAAGCACACCCCTTTGCCCTGTGTTGCTTGCCGCGTTCGTATAGAAGTAATCGCAAAAGTAAGTAGTAGAACCCGCGCCAACTTGCGCCGGCATATTCTCGCCGTATTCGCCTACCATCATAACTTTAACGTAACCTTCTGTACGTGGAAGTTCGCCGCGTTTAACGTAGTTCGTGTAATCTGTGCTTTGGAAGTTCGCTGGGTCTTCGCAAGTGTAAAATTCGCTAACACCGACGTCGGCCGCCGATTGTATGTTACACTTACAGCCGTCCGTCCAGCTCCAAAGGTGGCCGAATGGGTTCTCTAAACCTCTGTAAGAAGGAACGCCAACCGTTAAGGCTGTGCCGTATTCGTCCGGCATTGCAAAATCAATAACCCCGGTTCTATTGCCTAAGCTATTGGTATGTCCGCAAGGAACAAACGCGTAGTAGCTATTATAATCACTCCAAGAAGTACTGTTAAGCGTTGTAACGCCTGCTCCTAAACCGCCTTGTTTGTACCCGTTTGCGTCCGGTTCTGCGTTGTAGGTAGCTTGGCTATTGAAGTTTGCGTACTCTATACAATACAACCAATAACAATTTTTTTGAACCTCGTAAACGTCGCAATTCCAACCCTTACCGTTCTTTCCTGCTTCGCCCCTGTTACGTGCGTATGCGCGGAAGTTAGTAAGCGAAATAGAGGAAGCAGGAAGCCCTAATAGCGTTCTATATGTTCCGTCCCAATCGGCGTTATTGTTTCCACCTCTAAAAGCGGCCGTAAGGTTTACTACCGAAGCTAATTTAATACTTGCGGTTGTTCTGTCTGTCGTCGCTTCGTACGCCGAACGGTAAGCCAACGGCACAAAATGAAAACCCGGTAAAGCGTGTTCCGAAATTAAGCAACGGTATTTAGTACCGTCCACCTCAAATTTGCGGTAGTGTGCTGGTACTTCTACCATTACTTGGCCGCTTGCTCCTGTAAGGTCTGCGTTTGCTCCTGTGTCTGTCTTCGTGCTGTCGGTAGCGTGCAAATAAGTAGTTACCGTTCCGTCGTCTGCTAACAAACAACGGCGCATACCGCTTTGAACCGGTAAAGCTACATGAAGTTCCGGCCTTCCTATTCTTGTGCAAGCCGGGTTAGCTACGGTAGAATCCCATTCTATACCATAGTAGTAATCATACGGAAATGTTGGCTTTGTGTTACCAACTCCAATTAATAAACCCATAATTATATACTTTTAGTAACCCCAAAGAAGGGTAGCGTTAATACTCGTTTGTTTAATCTCGCGTACTATTTCGGGGTTCCACCCAGTTTCAAATCGCGTACTAACAAATACGCCCGGTTCCATTCCCCAAAGGTTTACTTCCAATACTACGGCGGTTTCCCCGTCGTTTTTGATGTTAAACGGTATTTCTTCTATTTTGAAGTTTCCGTTAATCAGGTTATCAATAACCCCGATATTTCCAATTTGCGGGCTTACTACTTCGCCGCCCCGTGTTGTACTCATAACTTTTTATTTATTTTCAAAAATAGATATTTGCGTATTATTATAATACGGTTGTTTATAAAAAAAGAATAACTTAGTTTACTAAGACCATGTATTATCCCGCATTGGCCCAATAAGCCAACCGCGCCCAAGGTTACTACTTCCGGGAGCCGGCGAAATAAAACCGTCTAAATTAACGGCTTCCCCCATAGTCCCGCCCGGAAATTTTACCTGTGAGCCGTTTGAATAAATATATATTTCGCTATTTTTATCGTTTGCGTTTACTACTAAAACTTTTTTTCCTATTATTCTTTGCATTTGGTATCTATATGTCCCCGAAGAAACATTAATAACAACTATATCTACAGGCATCCCGGCGGCTTCTCCAATGGTACCATAAAGGGGAATTGTATAATAGGTTTGATTATTTGAAGAAGTAGCGGAAGGTAAACTTACATAAACCCTATTAGAAGAATTACCTAACCCTTTTGTATAGAAATAAGCATAACTTCCATAAACAACTAAAGTATTTCGGGTATATGCTCCAAATGTTCCCCTACAATATACATCGCTTGTATAAAAAGGTTTTACGCTTGCTTGGTGGTATAATCCCCCTTGAAACCATATATTGCCGTCACTCCCAAAAGAAATACTACCTACTACTTGCCCGTTTGAGTTTACGCAATTCAGGTTCTTAAATGAACCTGAAACCCCTTTTAATGTTCCGCTAAATTCTCCCGAAGTAGCTATTATTTCCCCTTCAATTTTAGCTTTCGTTGCGTAAAAACTACCGTCCTGTAATACCCGGAAAGGGGCAGTACCTTTATTTCCTTTTGAAGCCCCCGCCCATATACGAACGGAAGAAGAAGCCGTACCTTCGCCGGTAATTCCGGCTAATATAGAACCGCCGGAACCCGCAAGCTGAACCGTCCCGGAAGTAACTATACCGCCGTCAATCGCTGTTTTGGTATTGTCGTAATAAACGGCTATCGCCCAATCGTTAGCAACGTAGGAACCGGAAGCCCTCGCGGTTATACATCTAAATAAATCTTTTTTTGCTACCCCGTCGTCTATCCAATCCCTTAGCCATAAATCACCAACGGAATAAGGTGTATAAGGTGTTGCCGTGAATACTTGCCTTTTTTTGTCTGCAGTACCCTTTGCTTCTTCTGCGACCGTGTACGCGTCTATCGCTTTTTGGTCTTCTATTGTCGTCCACCCGGTACC
>CAZYSQ010000080.1:0-4466 GCA_964649865.1 uncultured Acholeplasmataceae bacterium | reverse complement strand
GAATGCAAAGCAAGAAGAAGTTGAAGATTTAATAAAAGCTATTGGTTTATACCGGACAAAAGCTAAAAACATTATTAATTTAAGTAAAATGTTATATGAAAATTTCAACTCCGAAGTTCCATCTAAAAGAAGTGAGCTAGAGTCACTTCCAGGAGTTGGTAGAAAGACCGCTAATGTTGTTTTATCAAATGCATTTAATCAAAATTATATCGCAGTTGACACTCATGTCGCTAGAGTGTCTAAAAGATTGGGAATTGCTTTAGAAAGCGATAATGTATTAGCAGTGGAGAAAAAGATTGAAGCATATTTTGATCAAAAAGATTTGATGAAGCTTCATCATCAACTAATTTTCTTTGGCCGTTATCATTGCACCGCAAGAAATCCAAAGTGCAAGACATGTTCACTTCAAAGTGTTTGTAACTTTTTTCAAAATAAATAATAAATATTGACTTAATAGAGCCTTAGGGCTCTTTTTTTATTAATGTTTTACCTTTAATTTTACATTAGTAAATGCTAATATCTTTTTAGATGAGTGTTGCTTAAAAATACAGAAGAAAGGATGATAGTATGTTTATCAGTTTTAAAAAACTAAGTAGTCATCGACCAGAAATTAAACTTGAAGTTTCTGGAACTACCGTTGGCTCGATAGTAAGATGGCAAAGAAAACGTAAAAACATGACACTTCATGAAGGTGCTGAAGGCATTTGTAGTATTTCTTATCTTTCAAAGGTTGAAAACAGTTTAATTGAACCAAGCGAAAAAATATTGGAAAATTTAAAAAAGAGGTTTGACATTGAAACATTAATTGATTACGATATTAAACGTTATGATCAACATTATGATGATATAATCAAAACAATATTTAATTTCAAAAAAGTATCGTCTTTTTATAAAGATATGTATTTTGATTTAGAAGATTTTAAATCTAAATTAATTCTTTATTGTTATTATATTGATCATAATAATTTAGATGAAGCAAAATCTATATTTAAATTCTTAGAAGTAGAAGTTTCTAAATTCACTCAAAAAGAAATAAATCTGTTTTTCTTTATGACAGCTCTTTTACTTTATAAAGAAGGAAAATACTATTTAGCACTTGAAATGTTAAAGTTAACTAATGTAGTAAAAGATGAATTATTGTTATCATTATTAATTGAAAATCTTTATTATAATTTACAAATGTTGTTAGAAAAATATGTTGATGCTAGTAAAACATTATTAGAGCTAGAACAAAACCTTATCAAAAAACAATATTTTCACAGATATCAACAACTGCAATCTTTAAAAGTAGTTTATAACTTAAAAAACTTTAACTATGATGAAGGATTAAAAAAGATTCAAGCACTAAAAGAAGCGTCTAAAAACCAAAAATTTGTTTTTACATCTTTTTTACAAATACTTCATGATAAAGACATCAATATTTCTAAAATTGAAAACCAACAATTAAATAATATAGAATTTTACATATTGTCACTCATTTACTATGACAACATCGAAGATGACGAAAAAATAATTAAATTGATTGAAAGCAGCAAAACATTTCTTAAGACACCATTAACAGAACAGTTAGAATTTTTTCTAATTAATAAATATCAAACCGACCACGAAGCATTTTCAAGATATGTTAGACATGTTACATCCAACTTTAAAAACAACTATAACGGTATTATAATCATCAAACAATTATTAAATAATGCCGCTAATTTTTTTGAAAAACAAAGCTATTATAAAACAGCTAATCAATTACGAAAATCAACGTATTTATTATCATTAAACTTAAAGAGGTCAACTGAGCTTTAGTTTGTGGTAAAATTAATACTAGGAGTTGGTTAATATGAAAAATGCTTTTAGAGTTGTTAGAAGAAAAATACCTTATATCTTTTTATTATTAGGAATTTGGATTATTGTCATTATGTTTATCGCTGGAGGCGTATATAGTAGTGAGTCGGTTATTAATCCAAATGATCCCTCAAAGATGTATTATTTTACAGTCTTTCAAGCAATGTTTGGAAAATCACTAGTCTATAGCGGCACTACTAAAGTGTTTTTTAAGTTTAATCCAGTTGCAATTATGATTTTACCGCTGTTAATTGTTGGTTTATTACTTCCGACATTTAACCGGATTCATTACCGTATTAGATATCTAATCGCTGGAGCATTACTGTTAATTAGTGGTGTTTTATTATTTACAATTCCAGCAACAGTTCAATTAGGAAGTGGCTGGGTTAATCCAGATCAAGTTACCATTAGAATGGGAGCTCCGTTAATAATTGCTGCAATCTTTACGATTTTATTTGCAATTATAAATATTGTTATCGCAATCGCTAGAGAACCTAAATAAAGTAAACACCCTAAACTAATACTATTATTAGTTGGAGGTGTTTAAAGATGTTATTATTTAAAGTATTTAATATGATCTTAATGGCAATCACTTGGACAAATGTTGAAGTAGAGGTGCCAGTTTATAATGATATTAGTGAGTATATTATAATTCCACAAGCAACTTTAAAAGAAGATGGCGTCATCATCGAAGATGCAGATATGTATTATGTTTATAATGGTGTTAATAACACCTATTATAACGACATTAACACTAACTATCTTGGATTAGTTAGGCATACTATTAAAGTGGTTTTTCCAAATTATCACATTGAATCAAAACAAGAGATTGTTTTTAAAATAGTTGATAAAGTTAAACCAGTTATTAACCATGTTCCGGAGTTTACGATTTTAGTAAACCAACAAATTCCAGATTTATCAGTAGGTCTTGAATACTCTGATAATTATAATCCAGTTCAAGATTTAACTGTCAATATTTTAGGAACTGAAACAATTGATAATACTCGTGTGGGTATTTATCAGTTTTTTTATCAAGTAATCGACAAATCAATGAATGCAACACTCATTGCCTCTTATATCAAAGTAATTGACACATCACCTCCAGTTATCGAAAAGACAAAAGAGTTGAAACTAGAAGTGGGTCAATACTTTGATGTTTTTTATTTTTATAAGATTACTGATAACCATGATACATATTTAGATGTGGTAGTAGATGATGATTTGGTTAACTACTCTAAACCAGGATCTTATCCGATAAAAATTACGGCAACTGACTCCAGTGGAAACGCCACAGTAAGACAAGATAGTCTTTTAATAATGCACACAGAAAAGCCAATTTTAAAGCTCTATCAAACAACAATTGATTTAGATGTTGGAACTACTAATTTGATGAATATTTTAAAAGATAACATTAAAGAAGTTAGTGATAAAGTTGATAAATTATCAAAAGATGATGTTAATATAAATCACATAATCAACAAAGATAAATTAGGCATTTATGATGTGTCTTACATAGTAACAAATTCAAGTGGAACCACCACGGAAGTGTTCGGAAAGGTAAATGTGGTTGATCAAATAAAACCAACCATTGAAGTAATAAAACCAATTGAAATACCTTACGGTGCAGTATCATTTATCTTCTTTGAATACTTTAAAATTAGTGATAACTATGATCTATATGATGATTTAACAATTACTGTTAACCAAAAAATTAACTTTAAAGTTTTAGGAGCATATCCAATTACTGTTGAAGTTGTTGACAAATCCAAAAACAAAGCTATCTTAGAAGAAATTGCATATGTTTTCGACAACGAAAAACCTGTTTTCTTACTAGATGTTGATACAATCGAGCTAGAAGTATTTTCAACATATGATTTTACAAAAATAAGTGTTAAAGACAATTATGATGATAATCCTAAAATATATCCTAAGTCATATCAATTTAATGAAATTGGCACATTTACAACAAATCTTCAACTTGAAGATTCAAGTGGTAACACCAACTATAAAGAACTTACTTTTATTATTTTAGACCTTGAAAATCCAATCATTAACTTATCAACTAAAGAAGTTAAACTTCCTCTTAATAGCGATAAACTTAATCCGAGTGATTACTTAGTTGAAGTTTTTGATAATTATGATAGTTTAACCTTAAAAGATGTCGTTGTTATCGATAATGTCAACTATGAAAAGTTAGGTCGATATGAAATTGTTTATTATTTAGGCGATCATTCGATGAATGAAACGATTGAAAAAATTAATGTCATCATAGATGATACGAAAGCTCCATTCATAAAAACTAATAATATTACTATAAAAAAAGGAACCAAATTTAATCTCTTTGATGATGTTACAGTCATTGAAGAAGGAGAATATGAATTAAATAGTTATCCTAGTTCAATTAACACCAATGAAATTGGAACATATCACATTACTTATCTTGCTGTTGATAAACGCGGTAATATCGGTCGAACAGAGCGCGTAATAACGATCACTGATAACTCACAAAGTTATAAAGTTCCAATTTATATTGCGATAAATTTTGTTGTAATTGGGTCAATCTCGGTCGGAGTTTATGTATTTTTAAACAAAAAACGTAATATTTAGTTGTTTTTTTGGACTTTTAA
>CAZYSQ010000079.1:0-4488 GCA_964649865.1 uncultured Acholeplasmataceae bacterium | reverse complement strand
ATCCACTCACATCATTTAGTGTTATATTTGATCGTGTAGTTGGAGAAGATGTTGGTACTTACGCAATTACAGCAGCAGTAACTAATCCAAACTACAATATTACAGTCGTATCGGGTGTACTTGAAATAACACCAAGACCAATTACGGTAACTGTAGATAATAAAACACAAACTTATGGTGATACAGCATTAGGTTTAACTTACATATTAAGTGAACCTGGTTATGATGCAGAGCTTGATTTAGAAGTATCAAGAACATTAGGTCATAACGTAGGTGATTATTCTATTACAGCAACTACTAATAATCCAAACTTTGTCTTAACGGTCATTAGTGGAACTTATTCAATTACTCCACGTCAAATTAATGTAACTTATAGTGGATATACAGATTTAATTTATAATGGCCAAGCGCATGATATATTAGCTGAAGCAACCAACTTAGCTAATGGTGATATATTACAATTAACAGGACATGAAGCTACAAATGCTGGTACACATACAGCAACTGCTTATGTGTACAAAAATGGTGTCGATGTTTCAAGCAATTATGAAATTACCGGTCAATCTTTAGAATATACTATTGCTAAACGTACGATTACAGCAAGCTTACTCGAAACACAATATGAATACACTGGCCAAACTATTGACTTAGAAGTAAGTTTCACAGGTTTAATTAGTGGTGATGATTTAAATGTTACGGTTATTGGAGGCGGACAATCAGTAGGAACGCATACGGTTAAGATTGAATTAGATGGTACTGATCAAGATAACTATGAATTATTAAATAATGAATTTACAATAACTATTACAAAAGGAACACTTGAACTTGTAAGCAATATTGATGAAGTTATTTCTGGCATGCAAGTATTTGAGTATAATTATCTAAATAATAATACGACAATATCAAATGCAACACTATTAGAAATATTAGGGTTATCACATCTATCAAGTCAAATAAGTCCGGTATTTACAAGTATAGATTTAAGCAATGGTGCTTCAACATTTATTGTTGATGTTACTATTCCAGAATCAATAAATTATAAATTATTTGAATCAACATTTATATTAAAACTTAAAACTGTATCTGTTGGTACAGATGCAAATCCAACATATTATACAATTGAAGATGCATTACTGAATACATCAAGTGGAACACTTGTTGTAAGATATCATACATCATTTGCACAAAGTGATGTAGCAAGTATCGTTTATGGAACGAATAACTTTAACTTAGTAAATGGAGTCACATTATTGCTGCCATTTAATAATAGTTATAGTACAAGCATTGACCAAACAGGAACTGCAAATACAAGTGGACTCATAAAAAACAGCCCATTTGTGGAATTGAACATACCATCACTTATTACTATTAATATAAGGGGGACACTAACAGTAAATGCTCAATATTCAGGCGGAACACCAAATAGTGGTTTCATCGTAGGTTCAAACTATGCTCAAGTTCAAATGGAAGAAAATAGCACACTGACTGTAAATAGTGGTGGTCGAATTAATAGTAATGGATTTATTTATGGTCAAGGTAAGGTGGAAGCTTTATCAGGTTCAAACATTTATGAAGTGCTATACATTCATGACTTTAGAGGTGGAACTATTACTTCAGATGTTTATAAAGATACATTCCCATTCGATCAATACTCTTTTAACAATATAGAAGTAGAATTAACGTTAAATAAAGGATCAAATTTATTTGCTAGAGCAGTATTCTATGTGAGGTCCTATTCACAAACCTCATTCAAGGTTATTGGTGAAACGGGTGCTTTAATTAATATGACGGATAGTTCTTCAAAAATCATTAAGTCATATGATACAGAGTCTGGAACTATCACCTTTGATTTTTACGGTGATATCATTATGAGAGATATTACTATAACAATGCCAGCACTATTAATTGGTAGCCTTGAAGTTTCTACTATTGGAAAAGAGTTTCCATTCCCTGGTAATATTGAATTAAATGTTAAGAATGGTGCTGAATTTGTACTTGATATGGGTATTAAAATGTTACCCGGCTCAGTTGTTAATATTGATCAAGGTGCTATCGCAAAAATTACTGAAAATGGTAGACTTATGATTTATGATGGTAGTGAGTATCTTGAAACACGTGATTATCCTATAAATCCATCAGCAGTTTATGCAAGATATAGAGTTGCACCAATGTTTACACATGATAAAACAACACCTGCTATCTTAAATATTGATGGATATTTAGAAGTTTATGGTGGCATTGCTGGTAAATTATACTCTTCTAATGAAACTGGTCAAATTATGTTTGTATATCCTCAGACGACGTTAAGTATAAAGAGTGTTGTAGGTGGATCCGTTAATACAACATCTTATAGCCTAAAGTACTACAATGAAAACACGAGTACATTTGAAAGTGTCTCGTCAATTCAAGGGTTATATAATATTTATAGTTATGAAGATACTTGGACAACTGATTTAACCTTCCACAAAAATGATGGTAGTGATATTCAAGAAACAATTACTCAAACGTATGGACAGCCTTATATATTCCCTGCATGGGCTAATATTGAATCCATAAAATGGATGAGAGAAGATGGACCGTATGAATTCGGTGAATTGGTGTCAGATGTTTTATACTCAAATGTTTACATAGTTGATGATAGTGATAAAACAATTACCTTTGATAGTATTGGTGGCTCAGCTGTGTCAGATATTGTCACTGAATATAATACGTATATAAGTTATAGTCAATTTGAAATTCCAACTAGGGATGGCTATGTTTTCTTGGGTTGGTATAAATCAGAAGACTTTTTACAACCTTATGATGAGTCAATACCAGTGGTAGATGATTTCACGCTGTATGCAAACTGGATAAAAGAAGGTAATAAAGTAACCATGAATTCACCCGACGATAATATTTTATTTGAGGGTAAATCAGATAAAGATATTACAATTACAATCACGAATCAATTTGGAGGACCAGTACCCTATTTAGATGTTTCCATTACTTCAAGTCCTAGTGGTCTTACAATCAACTCAGATACTTTAACCACTGATTTAAATGGAAAGATTAAGTTTAATATTGCGTGGGAAAATATTACAAAAAAATATACAGTAACTGTAAAAGAAACAAAAACAGATGAAGAATTCGTGATTAATGTAGAGGTTACAAAGGCATCACCATTTATTTATAGCATTGATGCAGATGGCAACTTACACTTTGAACATGAACCGATTTCTCACTCTATGTTAAAAACAGTTGAATCAGCAACTTATGGTACGTTAAGATTACTTGAAAGTATTGATGGTAAATATTATATTGAAGTGGTTGAAGAAGGTACATCAACAACGATGCTTAATGGATTAAACTTATACTACTTTGATTATGTAGAAGATAGTGATATCATCGACTTCTTTGTGGATGTTGATGGTAATCCACATACGATTAAAGAAAGAATTGCTCCTACATCATTTGTAGATCAAAATGGACAATCATACCTATATGAAGTAACTCACAAAGATAATGTGTTTGCGACATTTAATGATCAAGTAACAACACCAGTAGGTTATTACTACATGACATTTGATAGACCAAATGCAAATAATGCTAAATTTATGATTACTACAAAAGATAACAGTGGTACATTAGGTGCATTCTACGATGTAATGTCTTCATTCAACGCATACCGTAACTTATGGTGGTTAGAAGAAGTATTTATGAATAGTGCATCCGATACGCAAGCAATTCAAAATATCTTTGATACATTATTAATTCAAGTAGAAGTTTGGAATGGATCTGAGTGGATCAATCAAGGCTCAATTCAAAGAGGATCGTACCTATTAGAAGAGTTCTTATTAGAACTTGATTTAGCAGGCATTCATACTGAAGACTTACAAGTAAGAATATCTATGCCAACTAATGCAGGCTATATTATTGATAGTGTTGCAGTAGACTACTCACAAAATGCAGCATTCACTTATGGAACGATGACTTTAGATACAGCATTATTTAATTATGATACAGATGTCTTATCCTTAGTTCAAAACGATATGGATACATTATATGCACAATTAAACCCACAAGATCGTGTAAGATTTGGATTTACTGCACCTGAACTAGCAAGTGGCTATACTCGAAGATTTGGTGTGAAAATGAGTGGATATATTTATGCAGAAGGTCTACAACTAGAAGATGAACTGATACCATTAATGGATGGTAAATCATTTGAAGAAATTAAACAAATTATTATTGATTCTGGCAGAACGGACCTAATAGAAGACTTGCCAATGGTTGAGGAGTTCTATTACAGTATTATATTCTTAGGACACATGGACCGAGAAATCATTACTGAATATCTTTTTAACACATCAGAATGATAATATAGAAAGATGTACATATGCTTACAATAGAAAATTTAACTAAAGTATATAAAGGTAGTAAAAAACCAGCTGTAGACAATATTAGTCTAAGCCTAAAACCCGGAGAAATCTTCGGGTTTTTGGGCTTAAA
>CAZYSQ010000078.1:0-4575 GCA_964649865.1 uncultured Acholeplasmataceae bacterium | reverse complement strand
GTGGCATCCGCGCCAAGATTGCCGATTAACTCTAAACACATCATAATTTTTTTGTTTTTAATTGTTTATACTGAAATTAAATATATCTCCAAATGAAACCGCCGGAAGTCTTTCTTTTACCCGAACACGAATAATAAATACCTACAGCATTTATACCCGTATCTCTTTCCGCTTCCTTTGCGTTACTGTAAATACTTATTCTTTCGCCGGTAACTCTATCTATTTGCTCTACGGGCTTACTAATAGTCTTTATCGCTTTTTCTCTTACTTCAACAGGTATTTTATACCCCTTCTTTGCCTCTTTTTGACGTTTTTTTGTAACTGTGTAGTTTGAGTTTTCTTTATGCGTACACCAACGTAGGTTATTTACATTATTATTAGCTCTAACCCCGTCTATATGGTCAATGCAGGGTAAATTATTAGCGTTTATTAGAAAAACCGCCGCTACTAATCTATGTATAGAATAATGCTTCTTATTCAATCCGTTACTTAATAAAACACGGCAATATTCATTACTGAAAGAAGGTTTAAGTATCCGCTCTTTAGTTGTTCTATATCCGTTTTTTTTACGAATACTTCTACTTAATGATTTTACCCGCCCCAAGCTACTAACTTGGTACAACCCTTCATATTCGGGTATATCTTTCCAAATCTCGTTAGTCATAATCTGAATTATTAAATAATTTTAGTTGTCTATTTTCGTCCGGTAACTGTATTCCAACCGTTCGCAATGCTTCCCGGTAGGTAATTCCGTTATTAGTATATTCCATAAATAGCTGGTAGGCCTTGGGGTGTAAATCGTAAAGAAGTTCAAAGCGGGATACTTTTTCTAAGTGTGCGCCGAAGCCACAAAACATACAGCCCGTTCGCGTGTGTCCTTTGTCGTATAATTCGCAATACGGAACCTTAAATTTCCGTAGGTATTCCCATATATCCCTATCCGTCCAAATGCTAATAGGGTAGCTTGCTAAATTATTTTCATTAAACGAATTGCAACCGCCGCGCTTTACGTATTGGCGTTTTCTTTGGTCGCTTTCCCCGGCCATAACTCCAATAATAGGGACTTCGTTGGTTTCTTTTTGGTATATCTCAAAGGGGCGTTTCTTTAGGCAATCGCAGCACTTTTCCGAAATCATAAAAGGCTCGTTAATTAAATACTTCCAACGTTCGGAAATTTTGCCGGTAGTGTGTCCCTTCTTTGGGTCTGAACCGTATAGCCTAATAGAAAGTAATTTTTCGCTTTTAGTGGTCTTAGCTTGGCGTATTCCGTGCGCTTGTTCTTTGGAAATAAGGGGAAACCCGTAATACTCCAATACTTCGCGAACTGTTTTTAATGGTCTAATTATTGTTACGTTTTCAGTACTCTTTACAAATCTTACTATTTCGGGGTACTCATTTCCGGTATTACAAAAAACGGCTTTAATATTGTTATCAACGAAGCGGCGTATAAGGTCAAGTAGTACGGTAGAATCCTTCCCCCCCGGAAAAGGAAATATAAGGCGTTCTTCCCGTTTGAGAAATAAACGCTTCTACAGCCCCTAACGAATGGTCTATTTTTTGGTATAAAGTCCAACTTCGGCGGGTTTGTAGTTCTTTGGTTGTCATAGCTGGTTAATTTTAGAAAGCCAATTTTCCCAAACTCTGTTAGCTACTTGGGCCATCATAACCGGCGGAACACTCATACCAATTATATAACCGGGGTTTAACCCTGCAAAATCGTAATCTTTGGGCCAACTACCTATTTTACGCCATTCGTTAAAGCTAAGTAGTCTTAATTCGTCGTATAATACTTGGCAAGCGTTATCCGGATGTGCTGTTAGCGTTCCGCAAACTTCGTTTTTATGTAGGAACATTTGCGAAAAACCTATTTTCTTACCTCTAACCCTTAAACTTGTGTCGCCGCAATGATTATCGGTTATTATTCTATCCTTCCATAGTTTTTTTATATAAGGGGCTGGTTCTTTTAACCCTATTGCGTTATTTTCGTATATCTCTTCAAACAAAATAGGCTTACAATCAAAAGACAGGTCTATTTGCGGAACTTGGGTAAATATATCTTTTTGAATAAGAAACGGGGTAGCTATATCTTTACGCAATCCTATGAAAAATACCCGCTCTCTTTTTTGTGGAACTCCCATTTTGGAAGCGTCTAATAAAAAGTGTTGAACGTAGTAACCCGCTTTGTCTAATTCTTCATAAATACGCCTAACGTACTTTTTAGCATCTCCTAATAAAATCCCTTTTACGTTTTCGGCTACAACTACTTTAGGTTTTAGTTTATCGGCTAAGTCTGTGAAATCAAAAAACAATGTATCTAAAATTTGTTCCGTTTGTCCTTCGGTAAATTTCTTTTTAACGCCCCACGCTTCCTCTCTAACTCCAACCATAGAAAAGGCTGAACACGGCGGGGAACCGTCCAAAATATCCAAGTTGTACAATTCTTCGGGAAAATCCGTTTTATTTTTAAATTCCTGTATAGGTTCTAAGAATGGAAACTTTGGCCTATGGTTCCTACAATAGGCGTACATCATTCTTTTATCAATTTCATTACAACCTATTACGTCAAATCCGGCTAATTTATACCCCATTGTAGAGCCGCCCCCGCAAGAAAAGCAAGAAAAAACTTTGCCTTTATCTTTTGTAAATTCGGCTTCTTTTAGGCTCCAATCATAACTATATTTATTCATAATTTCGTATTATAATAAGACGGTTTAGGGCAAAATTATATCTTTGATAGAGCGTTTTCTACCAGCTTTACCAACTCCCTAAATTCGGGGTTATATTGGTAGTCGTCTTTGTATTTTCGTATGTAGTAAACTATTGTACTATGGTTATGTTTCATTTCGTCGGCTATGCGCTGAACCGTTGCGCCTTCTTCCCTACAATGGTGTGCGAATATCATACGGGCGTAAACCCGTCTTCTTTCTCTGCTTGGGCCTACTATATCTACAAAAGAAACCCCCATAGCTTCGGCTATTGCTTCCTTTATTTCCAAGAAAGTAGGCGTTTCTTGATATATTATTTTCTTTCCTGTAAATTCTGCTATCTTTTTTTCGAGTGTAGCCCCTTTTGAGTAAGCCCAATCCGGCAACAAATAAATAGTACTACAACCCATAAGCTGCAATATATCCATAGCTATATGAACTTCCCAAGGTGCGTTATATGGAATACCATTTTTAAGCGGGTTTATAACTTCGTAACCTTGTGCCATTAATTCGCTTTCTATTTTATCAAACTTAGCCCTTGTTTCTTCCAAAGGAAGCCCGCTAATTTGTCCTGAAATGTATATTTTACTCATAATCCTATTTTCTGTAAGTCCTATTTCCAAAATGTATTTTATCAAACATTTCCGTAAACCGGTCGGCTATTCGGTCGCCGTATTTGTCCGCTAATTGTTCATCGCTTAAATTGCTGGTCATTATCGTAAATAGTTGCCGGTCGTACCGGTAGTAAATCGTATCTACGAACGGGCTAATTTCATTACCCCAAACCTTAATAGTAGAAGGTTCTACCCCTACGTCGTCAATAGATAGTAGTTCCGCCTTTTTCAAGTTGTCGAACCTTCCGTTTTCTTCTTTTGCTATGTTAGCAAGTTCTAACGCTGAAACCGTAGCTACGCCTTTCCGTTCGTTGCTGTATGCCGACTCATAAAGAAGCCCAATAAGTCGCCGAATAGCCCGTATTAGCGTCGTTTTCCCGTTACCAACCGAACCGTATAGAAGTAAGCCCGGCTTAAAGTCGCCTACTATCCATTTAGCCGCCTTATTCAAGTGTTCGGCGGTAGCTTCGTCGTCCTTAAACTTTATCCCGCGCCTTGCTACTTCGTCTATGTAACATTCCCGCAACATCGCCGGAACGTCTTCTACATAGCGGTCTATCTTAAAGCGTTGTTCTAAAGGTTTCCTTTGTAGTTTCTCCCGAAACTGCTGTATGTTTATCCTTTGCGGTTCCTGTTTTTCCATTTCCTTTGCCGTTAATTCCGTTTTTCTCCCAAGTGCGAACGGCTGCCTTCCAATCCTTCATAGGATTTTTACCAACCTTCCAACCGTTAGACGTGTAATGGTCTAACCATTGTTGGGGGTCTATTCCGTTCTTTCGTTCATTACAATAAGCTACAACTTCTTCTAAAGTTGGTTTTACAAAAGTTCGTTTACTTCCCGAAGCCTTTGTTTCTTCCGTTCCTTTAGACCCTTGCAAGGGGGTAGGAAGGGGCTTTAATTCGCCTTGCTGGCTCCACTTTGTTAGAATGTCGTTTAGCTGGTATTTCGTTAGCTTTTCTATTACCGACCTGTGCGCCGGGTTCCGGTCGCTTAGTTCGTACCCGTATTGGAATTCTATAAAAGCGGGAATAAAAGCCTTAGCGTCGTTCTTGAAAAAGAAAATTCTACCTTCAAACGTTTTCTTTATTTCGCCTAAATTGTACTTATGTCCGCAGTATAGTTCCGCCGCTTCTATATCTACTTCCAATATCCCCGCGTTATCACATTCGCAAAAAAGGTAAACCCAAAGCAATTTATAAGCCCCTTTTAACTCCCTAACAAAGCGTTTCTTAAATAGGTCTGTATCTATAAATCT
>CAZYSQ010000077.1:0-4803 GCA_964649865.1 uncultured Acholeplasmataceae bacterium | reverse complement strand
GAGAAATCTCAATCATTTTTTTAATCGATTCAGACCCTTTTATTTCATCAAATAAGCCCGGTTCATCCTTACCACGATATAACATTCTATGGAGTCCCTTATATAAGACTTCATTGACTAAACTGGATTTACCCGATCCACTTACCCCCGTTACACAAATGAGTTTGCCAAGGGGAAACTTCACGTTAATATTTTTTAAATTATTTTGTCTCGCATTAATAACTTCTAAATAATTGCCACTACCTTTTCTCCGGTTTTTAGGCACTTCAATTTTCTTTTTTCCTGTCAAATACTGGGCGGTAATTGATTCAGTTACCTTCATCACATCTTCTGGTGTCCCCTCGGCGACCACATAACCCCCATTTATCCCTGCACCAGGTCCGATGTCTACCAACCAATCACTTTCTAACATGGTTTCTTCATCGTGCTCGACAACCACTAAAGTATTTCCTAAATCACGCATTTTCTTTAATGTGTTTATCAACATATGGTTATCTCTTTGGTGTAGACCAATTGAAGGTTCATCTAAAACATACAAAACCCCACTTAAACTAGAACCAATTTGAGTTGCCAGTCTAATTCTTTGAGCTTCCCCACCGGATAAGGTTAAAGTTTCTCTAGATAAGGTTAAATACCCTAAACCAACGTCTTCTAAAAAGGTTAAGCGTTGAATCACTTCATCTAAAATTGATTTGGCAATTAAGGCTTGCGTTTTATCTAATTTTATTGTTTTAAACAGTTCTAATTCTTCAGATACAGATAAATCAGTCAATCTTGCGATATCATAGTTATTTATTTTAACGGATAAGGCAGCGTCATTTAATCTTTTGCCTTGACACTTTGGACAAGCAGATTCAGTCATATAAGATTCAATCCATTCCCTTATCCATTCCGAGGTTGTTTCGCCATGTCTTCTTTCTAGGTTTGTCAAAACCCCTTCATAAGGTCTCATGGTGTCGTAAATACGGCCACTAGAACTAACTGTCTTAATTCTAATTTTTTCTTTTGAACCATATAAAATAATATCTAATTTATCACGATCTATTTCTTTAATTGGAACATCCATGTCAATTTGATAACGTTGACACACTTGACTTAATTCTTGACCTTGAAGATTTTCATCATCTTGATTTTTATAAGGAAGGATGCCACCTTCATTAATTGATTTTTCATAATTAAGGGCCAAATTTTCACTAATGTTAAGTTTCTTCCCTAAGCCTTTACATTCATCACAAGCCCCAATGGGAGAGTTGAAGGAAAATAATCTTGGTTCTAAATCAGGAATTGTAAAGTCGACCCCTTCACAAGCGTAAAATTCAGAAAAATGAAGCGTTCTACTGCCATTGACTTCAACATCAACATAGCCGCCCGATTTACCACTGGCAAGCTCAATAGAATCAGATAATCTTGATTCAATGCCTTCTTTAACTATTAATCGATCAACGATTAAAGAAATGTCATGATTCTTATTCTTATCTAAGACGATGGTTTCATCTAATTCATCTAAAACATCATCAATTTTTACTCTGGTGAAACCGTCTTTTCTTAATGCATCTAAAAGCTTTTTATGGGTCCCCTTTTGTCTTCTAACAACAGGAGACATGATCACTACTTTACTCCCCGTTTCTAATTCCATTACCCTTTGAGTCATTTCTTCGATGGTTTGTTTAGATAGTGGTATATCAGATCCAGGACAATAAGGGACACCAATTCTAGCATATAAAAGTCTTAAAAAATCATATATCTCGGTATTGGTTCCTACCGTACTTCTGGGATTTTTAGAAGTTGATCTTTGGTCAATTGAAATCGACGGGCTTAATCCGTCAATTCTTTCCACATTTGGTTTTTCATAACTACCTAAAAACTGTCTGGCATAACTGCTTAAGGATTCAACGTAGCGGCGTTGACCTTCTTGGTATAAAGTATCAAATGCTAAACTTGACTTACCCGAACCAGACAAGCCCGTCATCACAATCAATTTATTTTTAGGCAGTTTTAAATCAATGTTCTTTAAATTATTTTCTTTTGCGCCTTTTATGACGATATGATCGTTATTCATGAGTCATCTCTTTCAATTGTTTTTCATCTAATATGGTAATATTTAAACTTCTTGCTTTAACTAATTTTGAACCTGCATCACTACCAGCGATAACATAATCCGTTTTCTTACTGACGGAACTGGTAATTTTTCCCCCGAAAGATTCAATTAACTGTGCGGCTTCTTCTCGAGTATAGTTTTCCAGTTTTCCGGTTAAAACGAATGTTTTACCAGTAAATTGGTGATTTAAGTTTTTTTCTTCTACTTCAAAAGTTGTTTTAACACCGAACGATTTTAAAGATTCAATTAAATGTGTCGCATAATCCGTGCTAAAATACGCCTCGACACTACTGGCAATGGCATCGCCAATTTCAAAGATGTTCTTTAAGTCATCTGCCTTCGCTTCTTTTAATAGTTCTAAAGAAGGATAATTATCAACCAATATTCTAGCCACTTTAGCCCCAACATGTCTGATTCCTAATCCAAACACTAATTTGTCTAATGGCATATTTTTAGATTGTTCAATGGCCTCTAATAAGTTTGCGACTTTCTTAGGTCCCATTCGATCTAAATCAATCAATTCTGTTTCATAGTCTTTTAGTTTATAGATATCTAAAATATCCTTTAAATAGCCCACTTCATATAACGTATGGACTACTTTTTCCCCTAAAGTATCAATATTCATGGCGCCTCTAGAGGCAAAATGAACCATTTTATTCACAATTTGGGCTGGACAAGTAGGGTTCACGCAATACCAGTCCGCTTCATTTTCTTCTCTAATTAATTTTGAATGACAAGAAGGACAGTCATGAATCATTTCAAACTTGGTGGTGTTAACTCTTTTTTCAACCACCGGTTTGACAACTTCAGGAATGATTTCGCCGGCTTTTCTTACAACAACGATATCGCCAATTTCGATATCTAAGTCTTTAATATAATCTTCGTTATGCAGGGTCGCTCTGGCAACCATCGAACCACTAATTAAAACACTTTCTAGCTCCGCAACCGGTGTAATCACACCCGTTCTCCCCACTTGATAAGTAATACTGTTTAATTTTGTTTCAACTTCTTCTGGTTTAAACTTATAGGCAGTTGCCCATTTGGGAAATTTGGCTGTATAACCAATTTCTTCATATAAATTAAATTCATTCACTTTAATCACAACGCCGTCGGTATCATAAGAGAGTTTCTTCCGCTTTTCATCAAACATTTCAATTATTTCGATGACTTCATCAATGGAAGCTGCGGTTTTGTATTCTTGATTAACCTTAAGACCAAGTTCACTTAAAAACGCTAAACTGTCCGTTTGCGTTTTAAGGTTATAATTTTCAGGATTTAATAGGGTATAAGAAAACATATCTAAACCGCGCTTACTGACAATTTTGGAATCTAATTGACGAATGGTCCCCGCCGCGGCATTTCTTGGATTTCTAAATAATTCTTCATTTGCTTCTTCTCTTTCTTTATTCAATTTATCAAACGATTTATAAGGCATATAAACCTCACCTCTAACTTCCAGAGTGTAAGGTTTTTTTAATTTCAACGGAATACTTTGAATGGTTTTTACATTCTCGGTAACGTCTTCGCCAACAAAACCATCACCACGTGTCGCAGCCGTTACTAAGCGTCCTTCTTCATAAATTAAGTTAATCGCTAACCCATCTATCTTTAACTCTAAATCATAAGTAAAGTCTTTAACCTCTTTTCTAACGCGCGCATCAAAGGCCCTTAACTCATCATAATTAAAGACATTAGAAAGACTCATCATCGGTACTTTATGGGTAATCTTGTTAAATTTATCTAAAACAACCCCGCCAATTTTCATGGTTGGAGAGGTTTTACTTTTTAGTTCAGGATAATTGTTTTCAAGTTCTATTAATTCTTTTAAATAAGCATCGTAGGCATAATCACTAATTTTAGGATTATCTAAAGTGTAATATTGGTAATTAGCCTCAGTAATAATCGCCTCTAATTCGGCCATCTTTTTTTTAATTTGATCCATTAAAATCACCAAATTAATTATACCATACTTAATATAAGTATGTGGAGTTAAGACCTAAAAAGTTCCAAAATAAATCTAGATGGTTGATGGGTTTCTAGATTAACCATGATATACAAATAACGTTGTGATCTGGTGAGCCCAACATACATCAACCTTCTTTCTTCTTCAATGTCTATTTGACTCATGGGAAGGATTTCTTCATTCATTCCAATCATAAAAACCACTTTAAACTCTAACCCTTTCGCTTGATGAATCGTCATCAATTGAATCCGTTCAAAATACGTTTCAAAAAGACAATCTTTAAGTTTATTGGCAACAAAATGGTTACGATAAAGGATTGCGATATCTTCTTGTTTAATGCCCCTATTTAATAATAATCTAATTTCATTTAAAATATATTGGTTTTTTATCTCAGTATTTTTAAAATATTTTAAATCAATATGCCCTTTTTCTTTAATAAAACAAACGAGTTTTTTACCATAGCGATTGTCATTATGTTTAATAAGATTGTTCGCTAATCGAATAATTTCTTGAGAAGAACGGTAATTTAAATCTAACAAATATGAAGCGGCTTTAAATTCTTTTAAATATAAATCGATGACTCTTTTTGATGCCCCTCTAAATGCATAAATACTTTGATCAGGATCACCCACACAAAAGAATGCATTGGTGCTTGTTTTTAAAGTTTTAATGAGTTCATATTGAATGTCGGAGGTATCTTGAAATTCATCAATAAAAATATAATCAAACGAGTCTTTTATTC
>CAZYSQ010000076.1:0-4922 GCA_964649865.1 uncultured Acholeplasmataceae bacterium | reverse complement strand
CATTTAGAGTGCGCAGAATCGCGTGTAAGACCCCTGCCTAAAATACGGAGGTGAAAATGTATGAAGCAGCCTAAAAAGGATCATATATTTGATCCTGCGATAGAACGCGAAGCGAAGATTAAAGCGGAGAACGCGAGACTTCGCCGACGATACGAAGTTCTGCCGGAAGATAGCATGGACATCCTAGACGGCTTGATCGATCGGGCCGCTTTCCTGCGGGTCTACATTGACGAGATGGAAGAAGACATCTTGCTTAACGGAACGACAGCCCCTTTCACACAGTCGGAGAAGCTCGACCCATACGATCGCGAGCGGCCTGTTGTCCGACAGCACGTTCAGTATATCAACGCGTATCAAAAAATCATCAAGCAACTCGACGACAAGCTGCCTAAAGTCGAGGCTACTGAAAAAGACGACGGCTTCGACGCGTTCGTGTCGCTGCGTCGATGAAGCAGAAAAACTGGGTCCTCGAATACTGGCAGCAGATCGAATCCGGGAAAATTAACGTCCCGAAGAAAATTCACCGCTGGTATAAATATCTGGCCGGCGAGGTGCTGAGCCCTACAACGGACTATCACTATGATTCAGACCGCGGTCAGCATGTGATTGACTTCTTCGAGGTCTTCATCAAGCACTCTAAAGGTGAGTGGGCCGGCAGGCCGGTCAAACTGGAGCTCTGGCAAAAGGCGATGCTCGCCGGCTGCTTCGGATTCGTCGATGATGACGGCATCCGAAGATTCCAGCGATTGATCCTGATCATCGCGAAGAAGAACGGCAAGTCGCTGCTCGGCTCGGGCATCGCGCTGTATGGCCTGATCGCTGACGGCGAAGGCGGCGCGGAGATTTACGCGGTAGCAACGAAAAAAGACCAGGCGAAGATCGTTTGGGACGAATCGAAGAAGATGCTGAACAAGTCGCCCGCTTTGAAGAAGCGCACGCGATCGCTTGTGACCGGCATCCACTATGACGCGACGGAATCGGAATATAAAGCACTCGCGTCGGATGCGGACTCGCTCGACGGCAAGAACGTGCACATGGTCCTGATGGACGAGATCCATCAATGGAAGAACGGCCGTGCGTTATACGACATCATGGCCGACGGCATCGCGTCAAGGCAACAGCCGATGATTGTGATCATGTCGACTGCTGGCGTGATCCGCGAAGATATATACGACGAGATATACGACGAGGTCGATGTCCAGATCAAAGAACTCGACATCGTGGACGGCTACCGCGATCTGCGGACGTATCCGCTGGTCTATGAGCTAGACGACATCGAAGAGTGGCTCGATCCGGACTGCTGGATCAAGGCGAACCCGAACCTTGGCGTGTCGAAGTCACGCGAGTACTTGCTAGAACGCGTGCAGCGCGCGCAGAAGAATGCGGCAGCGCGACGGAATTTATTAACGAAAGAGTTCAACATGCCGCAGAGCGCGGCGACGTCGCTCTTCGACATGGAGGATATCTATTACGACGCGAAGTTTGACTTCGCGAAGATGAAACCCGACTACGCAGTCGGCGGCTTCGACTTGTCGGTCCGTGGCGACCTGACGGCGGCTGTCTTGATTTTCACGAAGAAAAACGACCCGACGCTCTACGTCGAATCGATGTTCTGGATGCCGGAGGACGCGCTCGATGCGCACGTCCGCTCGGACGGTGTGCCGTACGACGTGTGGCACAAGCAAGGATTCCTGCAGATCTGCCCGGGGAATCAAGTCGACTACGACATGGTCTCCGACTGGTTCGAGGAGATGCGCGACAAGCACGAACTGATTATCCCATGGATCGGATACGATCCGGCTTACGCGTCGTGGCTCGTCGACAAGATGAAAACGACGTTTGGCGAGGGCGCGATGCAGGTGATCCGGCAAGGATTCATGACGCTCGGGATGCCGTTCGCGACGATCGAGAAGATGATACGAGCGCACCAGGTGAACTACAACGAGAACCCGATCATGCGCTATTGCTTGATGTGCTTATCCGTCGAGGAAGACCGAAACGGCAACATCATGCCGTCGAAGCGAAAATCGAACGTAAAGCGAATCGATGGTTTCAGCGCGATGCTAAACGCGTGGGCTGTATTAAGTAATAACCGCGAGCAGTATGACAGACTGCTGGACTACGCGGACGACTAAGGAGATTTCTTACATGGGCTTGATTAAACAAACAAGGAAAAAGCTGGCCGAGTGGGTGTCTCCGAAGGAGGTTGGCACCGAGCAGCAGCTTGGGAATTATTTCGAGATGTTCTCGGGGTATTCCCCTGTCTACACATCTCACTCTGGCGGCCTGTACGAGCGTGAGCTAACCCGTGCTTGCGTGCACAGTTTCGCGACGCACGTGTCGAAGCTCGAGTTCAGCGTTCAGGGCTACAAAGGCGAACTGCTGAAGCCGCTGCTAAAAGTGAAGCCAAACGAATTGCAGACGGTGTCGCAGTTTTTATATCAGCTTGCGACGATCTACATGGTCGAAAACAACGCGCTGATTGTGCCGACGTTTCAGCAGAATCGTGTGACGGGGTGGATGGTTACGTCCGCGTCCGGCGCGGAGCTGCTGGAGCATCACGGCGAGCTGTTCTTGCGGTATCAGCTGCTTGACGGCACATGGGCGGCAGCCGAATACGCGCGCTGCGGGATTATGAACCAGATGCAGTTCAAGAACCAGATTTTCGGCGAGGGTAACAACCCGCTGCACGACACGCTTGAGCTGATGCAAGCACAGTCTGACGGCATCAAGGACGGCATCCGATCCGGCGCGGCCGTGCGTTTCTTGGCGCAGCTGAACTTGCCCGCGAAATCCGAGCACGTCGAAAAAGAGCGCGCTCGATTCGTGAAGAATAATCTATCTGCCGGCAACGGCGGCGTGGTTATGTTCGACCAGGCGTATACGAGCGTGCAGCAGATCAATTCGCAGCCGTTCATCGTGGACGACAAGCAGACCGCGCTGATCAAAACGAACGTGTTCAATTACTTCGGCACGAACGAGAAAATTTTGCAGTCGAGCTTCACGTCCCCGGAATGGAACGCTTACTACGAAGGCCGAATCGAGCCGTTTGCGATCCAGTTGTCGCAGGTGATGACGGCGATGAATTTCACGAGAAAAGAACAAGCGCACGGCAACGAAATCTATATGACGACCGACCGGATGCGCTACTTGACGGCAGCCGAGAAGCTGGACACAGTTACGCAGCTGTTCGACCGCGGCTTCATCACGCACAACATGGGCCTGAAGATTTTCGACATGCCGACGATCGGCGAAGAAGGCGACCAGCGATATATCCGCTTGGAGTATGCAAACAAAAACGACATCGAGCCTGACGGCACGGTGGTGAACACGACGCTAAACCCACTAGACGACGAGAGCGAGGACGAACCAGATGAAAACGATAAATAAATCCGACAGACAATACCGGGCGATGTCCGGGCTGCTTCTGTCGGCAGACCAGAAGCTAATCGACACGACGCACTACGTCGAGGGATACGCGACGCGCTTCGACCGCTATCCGCTATACGAGACCGAGAGCGGGATCGTATACGAGAAATTCGACCCTGACTGCTTCCGGCACACGGATATGTCGGACGTGATTTTGCAGTTCGATCATGCGGGCAAGGTATATGCAAGACAATCAAACAAGACTCTTATCGTCCGCGTTGATGATAAGGGTCTTTTTGTTGCTGCCGACCTATCGAAGACCGCGGCCGCGCGCGATCTCTATGACGAGATTCAAGCCGGCATGGTCACGAAAATGTCCTGGGGCTTCCGCGGCGACGACTACGACTACGACGAAGCGACCCGGACGATCGTCTGGCGCTCGATCAAGAAGATATACGACGTGTCGGCGGTCTCACTGCCGGCAAATAACGACACTGAAATTTCCGCGCGGTCGCTTGTGGACGGAGTGATCCAGCAAGCCGAGGAGGAGCGCCTCGAACGCGAACATAGAATCCGCCGCTTACAGCTACTCATCAGATTAGGAGAAACAGAACTATGGATCTAGAAGCAATCAGAGCGAGACTCACCGAGATCCGCACACTCTTGAAAGACAACGCCGACGGCATCGACATCGCCGCGCTCGAGACCGAGGTCAACGACCTGCAGGAACAGGAGCGCAAGATCACCGAGTCCGAACAGCAGCGCACGCAGCTCTTGAGCCGCATCGGCGCAGGAACAGAGCCGCAGACCCGCACGGTCGTTCGTACACCCGCACCGGCCGCGGCCGTCGAATATGACAGCGCGTCGCCCGAGTATCGCGAAGCGTTCTTCCGCACCCTGCAGGGCGTGCAGCTGACACCCGTCCAGGAACGCGTTTTCCTCCACACGACCGCGAACACAGACGCCGTGCTGCCGAAGCAGACGCTTGACGGCATCTGGTCGCAGATGGCCGAGCAGCATCCGATCCTCGGCGACGTGAACAAAATGGTCACAGGCGCTGTGGTCGATTTTATCCGCCATACGGCAATCGTTGACGGCGACGCAAAAGCCGTCGCGGAAGGCGTCGCGAACGACGACGAAGAGAACACCTTCGTCCGCGTGACGATCTCCGGCAAGGATTTCTCGAAGCACATCGACCTGTCCTACCGCCTGAAAGCGATGGCGATCGATGCGTTCGAGGCCTATATCGTGAAAGAGATCTCTGATCGCTTGGCTTCCGCACTCGCCGCTGACGTGATCGCACAGATCAAGACCGATCTCGCCGCCGCGAATAAAGTGCCGACCGCCGCCGCAACGCTCGCGAAGGCCGATCTTCTAGGCGCGTTCGGCAAGATCAAGAACGCTGGATCGCTTGTCGTCTATGCCGGCAGAAACGCGATCTATAACTCGATCTTTGCGCTCGAAGGCGCGGACGGATTGGTCGCGTTCGTTGGCAATTACCAGGACGCACCGCTCGGTCGCTTGCTTGGCGCAACGATCAAGCAAGAAGACGC
>CAZYSQ010000075.1:0-4969 GCA_964649865.1 uncultured Acholeplasmataceae bacterium | reverse complement strand
ACCACAGCCTTCCAAGCTGTTGACGGGGGTTCGATTCCCCTCGTCCGCTCCAAAAACTACAATTATTAAGTTTGAGACTTTTGTTTCAAACTTTTTTATTTTTGTTGAAAAAATAATAATTTTTCCTTTGTAAGTATTTGTTAAAAGTTATTATAAATGTTATAATAATTATTGGTTTTAATTAAGGAGATGAAGTAATTGTCAGCATATTACGATGATAATAATTTTAACTATCACAGTGAAAATGATTATGACAATTTAAGGGAGTATCAGTATAAAAACCCTAAAAAAGATAAATCTTATTTGTTTTATGAAATTGTTGCGATTATAAGTGCTTTGTTAGGGTTTTTAATGTTACCATTCACACTTAATAATGAAAAAAGAAAAAAGATGATAATTGATGGAATAATAATTGGACTTATTTCTAAAACTGTCATCGGTTTAATGATTTTATGGTATTTATTTAAATTTAATTTATTATAAGAAAGAAGGAAAAGTATGAATAAAACAGATTTAATTAAAAAGTTAGCGAAACTAACAGTAAATGTAGGTGTTAATGTTACTAAAGGTCAAACTGTTGTAGTAAGAAGTAATTTAGAATCAAGAGAGCTTACTAGAGAAATCGTAAGAGAAGCTTACGAAGCGGGCGCAAGAAAAGTTATTGTTGATTGGAATGATGAGTATACTTCAAGATATTCATTTTTGCATATGGATGATGAGACATTACAAGAAGTACCTGATTATGTAGTTGATAGAAGTAAGTATTATGTTGATAACAATGCTTCATTTATTTCAGTTACATCGCCACTTATAGGTGTAAATGCTGATTTAGATCCAAAGAAAATGCAATTATCAATGCGCGCTAGTCAAGCAAAATTAGGTTTTATGAGAGAATACACAATGGGTAATGAAGCGCCTTGGACAATTGTTGCGTCAAGTAATCCAATTTGGGCTAAAAAAGTATTTCCAAACTTACCTGAAAATGAAGCAGTAGATGCTTTATGGAAAGCTATTTTTGACGCTTCAAGAGTTTATGAAGGTACAGATCCAGTAGATGAGTGGAATAAACACAATGAAACTTTAAATAAATTTAGTAAATATTTAAATAGTTTTCAATTTGAAAAACTTCATTTTAAAAATAGTTTAGGAACTGATTTAATTGTTGGCTTAGTAAAAGACCACATTTGGGTTGGTGGCGGGGAAACTAGTAGAAAAGGAATTTACTTTAACCCAAACATCCCAACAGAAGAAGTGTTTACAATGCCACATAAATTAATGACAGAAGGTAAAGTTGTCGCAACTAAACCGCTTCATTATGGAGGAAAGTTAATTGATGAGTTTTATTTAGAGTTTAAAGATGGTGCTGTTGTTAATTTTGATGCTAAAAAAGAAAAAGAAGCACTTAAATCTATTTTAGAGTTTGATGAAAATGCTAAATATATTGGTGAAATTGCCCTTATTAGTGATGATTCACCTATTAGTAATACAAATATTTTATTTTATAATACATTATTTGATGAAAATGCAAGTTGTCATATGGCACTTGGAAGAGCGTATCCAATGAATATCAAAGGTGGCATTGGGGCAGATGTTAAAGATTTAGAGCCTAAAGGATATAATAATTCTATGGTTCACGTTGACTTTATGTTTGGTTCAAAATGTATGGAAATAGAAGGTATTACACCAGAAGGTAAAGTAGTAAAAATCTTTGAAAAAGGAAACTTTATCATTTAATATAAAAAGGAAATAAATGAAAAAATTACTAGATGTTTTCTGGACGTTTTTTAAAATTGGTTTATTTACATTTGGTGGCGGATATGTGATGATTGGCGTTATCCAAGATGAAGTAGTTGGTAAAAAGAAATGGATCGAAGAAGATGAGATGCTAGAAATGCTTGCAGTTAGTGAATCAACTCCTGGACCATTTTCAATTAACGTTGCAACATTTGTGGGCTATAAAAGAGGTAAGTTTTTAGGTTCTATGTTTGCTACACTTGGAGTTGTGCTACCATCAATATTTATTATTACAATTATTAGCTTATTTTTAGAAGCGTTTAAAGCCAATTTATATATTAATAGTTTTTTAAAAGGAATAAGTGCTGGAGTAGGTGTTTTAGTATTTTTAGCCTTTTTTAGAATTAGCAAAAAAATAAAAATTAACATCTTTAATATTATCTTGTTTGTAATAGGAGTAGTAGTTTCATTTTTTAATTTAATTTCAGTTATTTATGTATTAATTGCAGTTGCCTTTTTAGGTATTCTAGTAGGCTTTTTAAATCAAAAAGGAGGTAAGGAAGATAATGTTACTTAAACTTATTGAACTCTTTTTTATCTTTTTTAAGATTGGTCTTTTCACCTTTGGTGGTGGTTATGCAATGATACCAATGATCCAACAAGAATTATTAAACGGAGCTTATTTAACACAAGCAGAAATTATCGAATTTATTGGAATAAGTGAAGCAACCCCAGGACCTTTTGCGGTAAATATTGCAACTTTTACTGGGGTTCATGTCTTTGCTGATTATCCTTTAGTAGTGCAATTACTTGCAGGCTTTACAGTTACTTTAGGATTGATACTACCATCGTTTTTAATTATTTATTTTATTGCGAAGTTTTCCTCTAAAATATTTGAAAACAAACACGTTCATAATGCTTTAAAAACTATTCCTCCACTACTTGTAGGTTTTATTTTTGCGGCATTTTTAAATATTGCCTTAACTGCAATATTAGGTCACTACAAAGTGGAAATAGCGTTTGATTATAAAGCTTTAATAATTTTTACAATAATTTTTATAATAGGTTTCTTTTATAAAAGAACATCACCAATCTTTTTAATCGTTTTAAGCGGGTTATTAGGATTATTTATGTATGGTTTATTTTAATTTTTAAAAAGAAGGTGTAAGTTTTGAAAAAAATAATTATCATGATTTTAACATTGTTTTCTTTAACAGTGTTAACTGCATGTTTTAATAATAAAGAAATTAATAATTATGAAGTTAAGTTTATTTTAGAATACGATAACACCATAATTGTTAAAACAGTTCATGAAGGAACTATTTTAGAAAATATTATTAATCCAACAAGAGAAGGTTACACATTTGAAGGTTGGTTTTTTAATGGTGCTAAATATGAGTTTAACACTCCCATTACCTCTAATCTTGTATTATATGGAGAGTGGCGCCTTAATGAAGAAGTAGAAGAAAAAGACTTTTATACTGTAAAGTTTGTGATAGATTATAATGATACTTATGAAATTTTTGAGGTTGATAAAAATAGTAGTTTAGCTGTTATAGATGAACCAAAAAGAGAAGGATATACTTTTAAAGGTTGGTTTTATAAAGGTAGTAAATATAGCCAAATAGAATCAGTTAATAAAAATATGACTTTATATGCTAGGTGGATTAAAAATGATTCTAATAGTGGATTAACTGGTGATGTTTTGATTGATTTATATTATCTTAATGACCTTCACGGTTCTTTATCTAAAAAAGAGGATGAAATTGGCCTAGATCATATGGCAAATGTTATATTAAACGAGCAAATAGATAAAGATGTTTTATTTATTACTGGTGGAGATATTTTACAAGGACAACTAGAGTCTAATTATTTTAAAGGCGAATCAATAATTTATACTTTAAATGAAATGAACTTAGATGCTTTTGTAATTGGTAATCATGAATTTGATTGGGGTTTAGAGACATTATTAGATTACTTTAATGGTAAAAATGAAATTCAAGCTAATTATCCATTATTAGGGGCAAATGTCTTTTTAAAAAGTACAGATGAACTTCCAGAAGGAATAAAACCATATACTATAGTTAATAAAAATGGTTTAGATGTTTTAATTATAGGGGTAATTGGAGAAGGCTTAGAAACTAGTATTGATGGTGGTTTAGTAAGGGACTATTATTTTGCTGACCCAACTCCAATAGTAAGAAACTTTATTAATGAAACTAAGGATGAAGTAGATGTAGTAGTTGTAGTAAACCATGCCGATAATAATTACTTTAACAATAATGCCGCAAATGATGGTGCAGACGTTATTTTAAATGGACATACTCATATGAGATATATAAGAGATATCAATGGTATCCCCGTATTACAAACCGGGAGTAGTGGTCGTTATTTAGGTAAAGTAGAAATTACTCATAATAAAGAAAACAAAAAGACTAACGCAACAGCTTTTACTTTAAGTCCCCAAGATGATTTAAGGTTATACGAGCCAAAAGAAGAAATTAAAGTAATAATTGATTATTATTTAGAACAATTAACAGAGATGTTTATTCCAATTTTAATTTCTGAAAGAAGTTTTTCAGTAAGTGAGTTATCTTTTTATATCGCAAAAGTAATGAGAACTAAAACTGACGCTGATATTGCTTTTCATAATAGTGGTGGCACTAGAACAAATCTTTCAAATAAAGAAGAAATAAGTGAAGCAACTGTGCTAAATATCTTTCCTTTTGATAACTTTATTATTACCGTAGACTTAAAAGGACTAGAAATAAATAAATTTATTAGTAGTGGTCTTGGTAGTATTAATGATAAAAGGCCAGGAATTACTTTTAATGATAATGAAATATATAAAGTTGCAGTTCATAGTTATACCTTTAATTTTGAAGACAACCCTTTTATGTATGGAGATAATATTAAAAATACAAACATTGTTTTAAGAGAAGCAATTACTGAAGTATTAAAATCACAAAAGTCAAAGGGTTATATTTATTTTAATGTTAATAATCCAATTACATTTGATATTGAACCAGAACTCTTTAAAGATAATAAAAATTACTTATTCTTAAGTTGACAAAACAATTTAACAAGGCTATAATTAAATAGCCTTAAAAAGGCCCCGTAGCCAAGTGGTAAGGCAAGGCTCTGCAAAAGCTTGATCATCGGTTCAAATCCGTTCGGGGCCTCCAAACTTATCTTTGATTAGTAAGTGAAAAAATTAAACTAATGGCTTAATAAA
>CAZYSQ010000074.1:0-5017 GCA_964649865.1 uncultured Acholeplasmataceae bacterium | reverse complement strand
AAAAACGTTTATACAGCACTTAAATCATTTGGATTTTCAAGTTTAGATGAAGTAACTTCCCTTATGGAAAATCCTGAACTTAATGTTAGTGAAGAAAGCATAGAATTACTTATTGACGCGATTTTCGGCTTTGAAGTTTTTGATAGCAACAAAGATTTATTAGCACATTATCTTTATGATAGTGTCTTCCAAGGAGAAGGAAATGTTTTATCAGATGTCTTTGATAAACAAACATTTGTAGACAACTTTACAAAAGAAGAACTAACGCATGTATTACTTGTTGTAATTAAGATTTCAAGCAGTGGTGTATTAGGAGAAGAAGGAGACTTCTTAGATGTTTTAACTGATGACAATATTGAATATTTAGCTGAACATATTAGTAAATCAGAACTATTGAGTAAAGGCTTTGAAGGCTTGCTTGGAGTGTTAGTAGATGAAGGATCAGGAATGGGTATTGAAATACCTTCAGGAGTAACATTTAAAGGAGCTGCTGGTAAGACCGAACTTAAAGCTTTATTTAGAGCAGTTAAACAAATTTTAGCAGGTAACTTTGACTTTATGGGAATGTCAGAATCTGAGTTTGAAACTTTGGCAGAAATATTAACTGATTCAAAAGTTATCTCTCATAATTTAAAGAAAATGCTTAAAGATATGATTGAAGAACAAGATTTCTTAGGAACAACTCTAGATATGCCAGAAATTGACTTATATGGACCTCAAGGTAAACAAGAACTAGTTGCTCTTTATAAAGTAATTAATGAAATTCAAGATGGTGATTTATTAGGTTCAGGAATATTTGAATTACCTGATCATGATATTGATGATTTTGTTGATTTATTAACTGATTCAAAAATTGTAGCACATAATTTAAAGCCAATTATTCAAGGTTTACTTGACGGTGAATCAGGAACTCTTGCTAGTGGACTTACTATTCCTGAGTCAGTTAGTTTTGAAGGACCAGAAGGAAAAGAAGAATTAAGAGCGTTATTTAGAGGTATGTATTCATCTAAGGAATTAGCAACTTTTGATTTTACTTCTATTAATGATACTAACAAAGGAAATGTTAAGGGTTCATTTAAAAACATTAATAGATCAGTAATTTTAAGACCGCTTTTAACTAAAATAGTTGACGGTGATGGTTTAGTAGATCTTGTAAGTTATCGTTATCAAGAAAGCGATCCAAACTACCGTGATCCAGAAAGCTTAACAAAAGCGGAGTGGGATAATGAAATTGAAATATTAGTTGATATTATTGCAATTTTAAATTCAGGGTTTGATTTTAATGATCCTCAACTTGATCCAAATTACGCTCAACAATATGCTGAAATGACTTTGTTAATGGCTAGTTCATTGCTTTATGATGAGACAACTCTACCTACTTATCCATAATAATAAATATGTGAAATAATAGATAATAAAGGGCTTAGGTATTAATTTACTTCTACAAGCCCTTTTTCTATGCTAAAATGATTCAAATTAAATAAAGGAGATATATTTTATGGCAAAAATCGGCATATTAGTTTGTGGAAACTCTGGAATAGATTATGAAAAAGTTGATTATCCATTTCTAGTAGTTCATTCACAATTAATTATTGATAATAAATCATATGAAGATTACGTTGATATTACTGCTGAGCAGTTTTATCAAGCAATTGAAAAAAATCCAAATGTACCATTGTCAACAGCACAAGCTTCCACAGGTGAATTTATTGAAGCAATTGAAAAATTAAAAAACGATGGTTATACAGATATAATTGCAGTTTTAATTTCAAGCAAGTTATCTGGAACTTACCAAAACTTAATGTTAGCAAAAGACATGGTTGAAGGAGTAAATGTTTATGGAATTGACTCTCAGTCAGTTTCTTATGGTCAAATGATTTTAGTAAATAAAGCAATTGAAATGATCAAAGCAGGAAGTACAGCATTAGAAATTGTAGAAGAATTAGAAGAAATGAAACACCGAATTAATGTTTTCGTTTTAGTAGATACTTTAAAATTCTTAGTTAAAAATGGACGTTTATCTGCGGCTTCTGGAGCAATTGGTTCACTTTTAAAAATTAAACCATTACTACACATTAATGAAACAGGTCATTTAGTACCACTAGAAAAAATAAGAACAAGCTCAAAAGCAAGAAAAAGACTTATTGAAATTGCTTTAGGAGAAATTGATAAAGGTGTAGAAGGTTTCTTTTTAGCATATACTAATAATAAAGAATATGTTGAAGAGATTAAAAAAGAATTATTAGAACATAATCCTGAATTAGAAGTTCATATTTGTCCTTTAACTCCTGTTGTTGGTGCTCATGCTGGCCCAGGAACTTGCGGTGTAGGATTTATAAGAAAAAAATAACTTAAATAACAAAAATCTCACTTTATAAAATTAAGATTATGAGCTATAATTTTACTTATTAAAGGAGATTTTTTTTAATGAAAAAAGTTAACAAAAAAAGAAATTATTAGAGATTACCATAAATAATCTATAATTGTTATAATAAAAATGGTAGCATATCAATAGAGGTATTTTAATACCATATTAATAATAGAAAACTTTAAAATTGGGAGGAAAGTATGATTTGGGGAATTGATGTTGGTGGAACAAATATTAAATTAGGATTGTTTTTAAATGAGCAATTAATTAACCATTTTGCGATTCCAACTAACATAACTAATAAAGGGGAAGAAATTTTAAAAGAAATTAAAGATTTTATTTTAAATTATCATGAAGAAAATGAGATACCATTTAGTAATTTAAAAGGAATTGGTTTTGGTGTGCCAGGACCAGTTAAAGATAACTTTATTATTAGATGCCCTAATATTGGCTGGGAAAACAAATATTTAGTAAAAGAGTTTAAAGAACTATTAAATATAGATATACCAGTATATGTAGCTAATGATGCTAATATGGCGGCTTTTGGTGAATACAAAAAGTTAAATATTAAAGAAAACATTGTATTTATAACATTAGGCACTGGTGTTGGTGGAGCAGTAATTGTTGATGGGAAAATTTTAGAAGGAAGTCATGGTTCTGCAGCTGAATTAGGTCATATTCAAGTTGATTATATTAATCCTCAAAAATGTAGTTGTGGTTTAACAGGCTGTTTAGAAACGGTTTGTGCAATTAATGGCTTAATTTACTTAGCAAAAAAAGCATACTATAAAAAAGAATTTAAAACTAGTTTAACAAAATATGAACTAAGACCTATTGAAATATTTGAAGCAGCAAAAAAAGGTGATGAGCTTGCTTTAGCCATAGTTAAAGAATATACAGATTACTTAGCAAAAGGCGCTGCAACAACAGCAATTATTACCGATCCAAGTGTAGTGTTAATTGGTGGAGGTATTTCTAATGCTGGTGAAATACTATTAACTAATTTAAAAGAAGCATATTTAAAACATGCTCATTATGGTGTTAAAGATGTTAAATTTGAATTAGCTAAATTAGGTAATCAAGCAGGAATGTATGGAGCTTATTATTTAGTAAAAGAAAATGTCTGAAAAGTCTTATATTATAAAACATTTTGAAAAATTAAATTACCTTAATTACAAAGAAGAAGATGAATTTCTTCTTTTTAATGTTGTTAAAGATAAAGTGATTGAACATTTATTTTATTTTGAAAAGATGTGTAAAGGAAAAATTAAAGACAAACTAAAAAGACAAAGAAAACTATGTGCTAACTTTACTTATAATGATTTTATTAAAGATGATAAAACAAAAAGTTGTGAAATAAAAGAAACAATAGAAATATTTAAAGTGTTAATGTTTAATGAAACAATAAAACTAGTTAAAGAAGAAGTTGCGGTTGTTTTAAATGAGATAAACCTGGTAAGTATTTTTTTATTAGCGTCAAATGTTAAAGCGTTACTAATAAGTGAAAAAAGACTAACAAAAGAACTAATAGCTATAACAAAAGAAAAAGGAATAAAAATAATCAAAACAAACAAAAGATACATAGAAGGAGAAATAGTAAAATTAAGAGTTGATAACAATGATGTTAATGTTTTGTTTAGTTTAAGTAATGAAATAGGTGATAACTTATTAAAAGAACAAGGCGTGTTTAAACTATTTGATTTTACTAAAAGCGAGATAACTTCATATTTGTTTGATGAAAAAGAATTAGAGTTTAAACTATTTGGTCAGTTTCAACATTTTTATTTTAAACAGATTAACTACTTAATAAATAAAAAAACAACACCAACAAACATCTTAATTCCAGCAGTAAAAGATATTAAAGAATACGAACATGTTTTAGAATATATAAAGTATTTAAAAGAAGAAAATAAAGTTACTAAAAAAATAAAGTTAGGAATAGTAATTGATTCAAAAAGTCAATACGAAAGATTGCTCGATTTTAAAAAAGTAGATTTTATTAAAATTGATACGTTTAACTTAGCAAAAGAAGTTTTAGAAATAGAAGAACAAGAAATGTTAGAATATAAAGAAGAAGTAGAAGAATTAGTTAAAGAAATTTGTTTTTTTGCAAATAAATATAAAATTCCATATTTAATTAACAACAACAATCATAAAAAAGATTATTTAAATCTACTTTTATTTTATAACTACGCAATAAACAACGAAAACAAAACAGTATAATAATAAAAGACATTAATTAATAATAATTAAATATAAAGAAAATCAAAAGAAATCGTGAAAAAGACTTGCGGTTTCTTTTTATTTGTTATATAATTATAAACGCTTGCGTATTAAGCAAGTAAGGCTGTGAAATGGGAGGTTGTCGGCACACGGAGAGCCGTTGTCTAGGTCGAGTAAATTTCCATGGAGCAAGTCTACACAAGGATGATAGGCGAAAGGAGTAGTAACAAAAATGGCAAAGGAAGTAATTAAAATTCGTTTAAAAGCATATGATCACAGATTAATTGATCAATCAGCAAAAAGAATTGTTGAGAGTGTAATCAAATCAGGTGCTAAGGTAAATGGTCCAGTACCACTACCAACGAAAAAAGAAATATTCACGATTTTAAGAAGTCCACACGTAAATAAAGACTCTCGTGAACAATT
>CAZYSQ010000073.1:0-5032 GCA_964649865.1 uncultured Acholeplasmataceae bacterium | reverse complement strand
AAATGACAAAGTACTTTGGTTAGATTAATACTTAAAAAGGAGCGTTGCTCCTTTTTTTATTTTTACAAACTAATTATTATTTAGTATAATAATAATGTTACATGAAAAAAGGAGTTTTATGCCTAAAAAAGTTAAAAAATTAAATAACTTACCAAATCATTTGGCAATTATTTTAGATGGTAATGGGAGATGGGCTAAAAAAAGAGGTCTTTCTAGGTCTTTAGGTCATTTAGCTGGTGCTAATAATATTTTTAAAATTGTAAATGAAGTTAATAAATTAAACATTAAAATGTTAACAATTTATACATTTTCAACAGAAAACTTTAAAAGACCAGCTGAAGAAGTAAATTATTTAATGGAATTACCGTTTATCTTTTATGAGAAATATCAAGAAAAGTTAACAAATAACTTTAATGTTAAAATAGTTCATGTTGGTTCTAAAGAAAACTTATCTAAAGAGTTAGTTGATTTAATTAATGAAATTGAGGCAAAAACTAAAGATAATAAAGGTTTAATTTTAAATATCGCTTTTAATTATGGTTTTTATGATGAGTTAAATAGTGCCATTACAGAAATGATTAAAAACAATAAAAAAACTTTTAAAGAAGAAGACATTTATCCTTTTTTATATGTAAAAGAACCAGTTGATTTTTTAATAAGAACATCAGGTGAACAAAGATTATCAAACTTTTTATTATATCAAGCTTCTTATAGTGAGCTATATTTCACTAAAAAACATTGGCCAGATTTTAATAAAAAAGCATTGACAAAAGCATTAAAAAACTATCAAAAAAGAATACGTCGCTATGGAGGATTAACATGAAAAAGAGATTTATTACCGCAATTATATTATTAGTATTATTAGTGCCAGCTTTTATCGTTGAGATATTTTATCCAGTGTTTTTAGTAGCTATTGTTGGTTTGGCGGGAATGGCAGCGTATGAAATGACAATGATTTTAGGTGAAGATAAAATGAACAAATTCCCTCAAGTTGTAGTAATTGTTTTGTCACTAGCATTAATGTTTGATACTGCACTTTTTATGGGTGGAGGTTTAATTTTAGATAAATATAACGTTTTTCCTAATACAAACTTATTTATGATCTTTTTATTTCCTTTAATAATTTTTACAATGATGGTCTTTTTAAAAGGTTATACAATGAAACATTTCGGACATTCATTACTAACAATCATTTATGTTGGAGTAGGATTTGGAAGTATTGTTACTTTAAGACAAATGGGTGTTAGATTTATTATTTATTTATTTTCTATTACTGTTTTTACTGATGTGTTTGCCTTTTTTATTGGAGTTAAGTTTGGAAAACATAAAATGACAAGCATAAGTCCTAAAAAAAGCTATGAAGGAGCAATTGCTGGCGCTGTTGCGGCAACAATCTTAGGTAGTTTATTTGCCCTATTTTATGATAAAGTACCTGCAGTATTTAACCCTGATAATAATAAAACATTATTAGAAAGTTTTACAAGATTAGGTAACTATAGTAGAGGAATTCAAGCTTTAGTAATTGTCCCTATGACATTTTTAGGAAGTATTTTAGGACAAACAGGTGATTTAGTAGCGTCTAAGCTAAAAAGAGAATATCAAGCTAAAGACTTTGGTGATATTTTTCCTGGTCATGGTGGAGTAATTGATAGGTTTGATTCATCAATGTTTGTAGGTATGTTTTTAATCGCAATCTTTATCGTTATTAAAGTATTATTTCCAATCGTATGAAAAATGTTTATATTTTAGGCACAACCGGAACAATCGGTCTTCAAGCAGTAGAAGTAATTTTAAAACATCCTAAAGAGTTTAAAGTTATTGGAATTTCTTTGGGTAATTCTAATAAAGATTTGCATGAAAAATTAATTAACGACTTAAAGCCAGAAGTTGTTCACTTTAGAAGTAATAACACTCTTTTTAAAAAGTATTCGAATACTACTTTTTATTATGGAGATAGTGGTTTAATTGAGTTTTTAAAATATCCTGTTAAAGGGATAGTTATTAATGGAATTAGTGGATCTGCCGGTTTAATTCCATCAATTGAAACTATTAAAGCTAAGAAAGATTTAGCTCTCGCTAATAAAGAATCACTTGTAATGGCTGGAGAGATTATTAAAGACTTAGTTAAAAAGTATCAAGTAAAATTAATTCCAATTGATTCAGAACATAACGCTATACTTAGTTCTTTAGTAGGAGAAGAAATAAAAAGTGTTAAAGAAATTACTATTACTGCTAGTGGTGGTTCGTTTAGAGATTTAACTAAAGCTGAACTTGAAAATGTTAAACTAAAAGAAGCATTAAATCATCCTAACTGGGAAATGGGTAAAAAAATTACAATTGATTCAGCCACAATGGTTAATAAAGCATTAGAAGTAATTGAGGCTCATTATTTGTTTGATTTAGACTACGATAAAATTAAAGTTCTTTTACATAGAGAGTCGGTTGTTCATGGGTTTGTGACATTTAAAGATAATTCAGTTAAAGCATTACTTGCAAGTCCAAATATGAAAATGCCAATTTTATATGCGCTAACTTATCCTAATAGATTAGAAAGTCGGATTGATGAGTTAAATTTAACTAATTTAAACTTAAGTTTTGTTAAAATAGATGATAGTAGATATCCTTTATTAAAACTAGGATACGAAGTAGGGATTAAAAAAGGTTTATATCCAGTAGTCTTTAATGCTTCTAATGAAGCTGCGGTTAATTTGTTTTTAAATGAGAAAATAAAATTTACTGAAATTGAAGAAATAATAGTTAAAGAAGTAAATAATTTTAAAGAAAATATAAGTAATCCAACACTTGAAGAAATAATTGAAACGGACGAACTTATTAAAAGAAAGGTTTATATGAAATATGGATTTTATTATTAATTTATTAGCGTTTGTATTCGCTTTAGGAATAATTGTTTCAATACATGAATTAGGACATTTAATATTTGCGAAAAGAGCAGGAATGCTTTGTTTTGAATATTCAATTGGCTTAGGACCTGCAATTTATCAAAGAAAAGGAAAAGAAACTGACTTTTCAGTAAGAGCAATCCCCATCGGTGGTTATGTTTCAATTGCTGGTGAATCGATGTCTACAGAAATGGTTAAAAAAGACCAAGTTATTGGCCTTAATTTAGTTGATGGAAAAGTAAAAGAAATGATTCTTTTTGAAGAGCCTAGTGAACTTAAAATACAAATTACCGATTTTGAGATTTATAGTGAACATGGTGAACCGCTTTTTATTGAAGGTTATGTAGATGGAGTAATAAAAAGATTTGATATTTTAGAAGATGCAATATATAAACTACCTAAACAAAACTTAAAGATTGCCCCATATAAAGTTTGTTTTGAATCTAAAACGTATATAGAAAAACTATTAACTTTAATTGCAGGACCAATGATGAACTTTTTATTAGCTTTATTTTTATTTTTTGTAGTTGCTTCCTTTAAAGGAGCACCTGTTAATCAAAACAAAATAGGAAGTCTAACAGAAGAAAACCCAGCCTTTATTTATGGTTTAAGAAAAGGGGATGTAATTACTAGTATTAATGGTAATGCAGTTAATAACTGGGAAGATATTGGTAATAATATTAAAGGTGATGAGTTATACTCTATTACTATTGAAGGAAGTAACACACCAATTGAAGTTGTTCCTAGAATTGATATTACTCAACTAGGAATATCTAATTATCATAAAAAGAGTGATGGATCTATTTTAGTAACTTCAGGAACATTAAATGTAGGAACTTACTATGGTGTTACTGAAAACAGTTTAATGCATGGAGATACTATTACTAAAATAGAATATAAAAATAATGTTATTATAATAAACAGATATCAAGATTTAATAGATAATATGAATCTATTTGATGGCGGAGAAGCTACAGTTACTTATTTAAGAAATGGTGAAGAAAAAACAACTAAAATAAATGTTTGGGAAAGACAAGTGCTTAAATCTCAAGGTATTGAACCATTTAATGTTTATATTGGAATTAGTCCAACTTACAAATACAATTTTGTTTATTCATTAAAAGCTCCATTTGTAGAAATTTATAATTCATTTTATCAAGTACTAATGGTTTTAAAGTTTTTATTTGGTGGTTCTAAACAAATTGGTGTAGGTCAACTTTCTGGACCTGTTGGAATTTTCAATATTGTTGGACAAATCGCAAGACAAGGCTTTTTGTCACTACTTACCTTTGTAGCATTTTTAAGTGTTAATATTGGTATTTTAAACTTACTACCAATTCCTGCTTTAGATGGGGGAAGAATTTTATTTATTAGCATTGAAGGAATTACAAGAAAAAGAATTCCAAGAAAAACTGAAAATTTAGTTAACAATCTTTTCTTCTTTCTTTTAATGTTATTGTTTGTTTATGTAACGTTTAATGACATATTGAGGTTATTTTAATGAAGATTTATACAAAAAAAGGCGATAAAGGCCAAACCGATGTAATTGGTAAAAGAGTTAGTAAAAGTGATTTAAAAATGAATATTGTAGGAGAACTAGATGAGCTTTCCGTGAGAATGGCTGAACTAAACTTATACATAGATGAAACTTTAAAAGAAAAACTATTTGAAATAGATAAAGTGCTTTTTAAAATTGCGACTATTGCGATTGATATTAATAATTATTTTAACTTTACAGTAACAGAAGAAGAAATAGAAAACTTAGAAAAACAAATTGATATTTGGGAAAATGAAGTTCCTAAACTTAAAAACTTTATTACTTATGATGGTGATATTTCATCAATAAAGGCAAGTTTAATTAAAACACAAGTAAGGAAAGTAGAAAGACTAATGACGGACGATGATTTACCTGTTAATGTTTTAAAATATTTTAATAGATTATCAGATTATTTCTTTGTACTCGCAAGATATTTAAATCATATAAAAGGAATTAGTGAAAGAAAAAGAGAAGTTAAGTAAAATAAAAAAGACATTTGAATGTCTTTTTTTATAAGTAAAACTTAGTTAATTTTCAACATTTTCTGTTACCTCAACAATTGGCTTTCCTTCTAAAATACCTACAAGTGGAATTA
>CAZYSQ010000072.1:0-5347 GCA_964649865.1 uncultured Acholeplasmataceae bacterium | reverse complement strand
TTATAGGCAAAGGTGGTAAAATAGCCTCTGCGATTAGAACAATTGCTTATGCTGGTGCCTCAAAAGAAGGAAAACATATAAGAATTGATATTGATTCATTTTAACTTAAAGAGAGACTAAGTCTCTTTTTTAATATGCGAGGAGATTAAAAGATGGATGCAAACCAAGTTTTAAGAAAATATAAAAAAATAATAATTACATTTTTTAGCATTGTAGCAATTTTAATTGGAGCAATGATTATGGTTGCGATTGATGTTACTGATGCTAATAAAATGACATCTATTAACATGATATTGTTGTTAGTTCTTTTAATTATATCTTTACTTTTTAGAACTGTTTTATTGGGTTATAAATATATGGCTGGTATCTCTAAAGTAATTATTAATCAAGATAAACCTATACCCTATAAAAGAAACGTTATAGCAAATTATCAAGTTTTAATTGCTGATGAATTTATTGAGTTTGCGAATAATGATAGATATCATATATTTTATAAAAGAGAAGAAATAAAAGGGAAAGTTTTAAAAGTTAAAAGACTAATAATTGTATTGCTATTAAAAACTAAAAACTTAGATTATTATGATAAATTAATGCATGACGATATTAATAGGTTAGAAGAAACGTTTAAGAAAAAAGAAAGATCTACTCAAAACATAATTATTGCCTTTAAAAATTATGAACAAATTGATGAAAAAGCAACAACAAATATAGCAGAAGTAGTTTCTTATGGTGTTGGTAGACAATTTTTCACACAAATTAACGTTGGGCTTAATAATAGTGATAATAAAGCATATTTCCTATACAGCGATACATACTCACCGAGTACATCTTATAAAGTAGGAGTAGAGCTAATCAAAAAACTTATAAAATAACAACTTGATAATGGGGGGTTGTCCGTGTTATTATATTGTTACGAGGTGGCAAGAATGAAACAATTTTTAAGTAAATATAGAGTAGCAATTACAATCGCAATCATTATTGAAGTTTGTTTAATTCCTTTTGAAGTGTTGCTGTTTTACCAAAACAGAGAATTCGTTGATTTAGGAATGCTAATCTCTGCAATACTTTTAATCATCGTTGTAGTTCCAATTTATAATTTGGTTAAAAGAAACACAAAGATGGAAAAAGACATTAAAAAAGCTGTTGAAAACGAAGATGCTAATTAATGATTAATCATTTTAAACAAGAAATCTTTTTGAAATAAAAAGGTTTTTTTTATTTCTTTTTTTATTTATATATAATTAATATACTTAAACTAATATATATATTGCAAACGCGTTTTTGAAAACGCTTTCATTCTAAAAAGGGTCGCAATGTTCCACCCTTTTTGATAAAATAATGACAAACAAAAAAGGAGATGAAACAAAATGAAGAAAAAAATACTTTTATCGGTATTAGTTCTTGCATCAGCATTATTACTTGCTTCATGTAAGAAAAAACCTCCAGTTGAACCTGAAAAGAAAGCACCAGTATTACATGGTATTATTGATGTTGAAGTTCAAAATGGAGCACAGTTTGACCCTTTAGATGGCGTATCAGCTGTTGATGAAGTCGACGGAGACTTAACAGGCGCTATCACAGTAGAAGGCACAGTAGACACTAAAGTTGATAAAGTTTATACTTTAACATATAAAGTTGTTAACTCAGCCGGCTTAGAAGCTTCTAAAGATAGAAAAGTTACAGTTTATACACCTAATAGACCTCCGGTTATTAAAGGCAACCAAAACTATGTATTAGCTGTTGGCGAAACTTTCACACCAGAAGCAGTTACAGCAAGTGACCCAGAAGATGGAGATGTTACTAACAAATTAGTAACTAAAGGAACAGTTGACACAACAAAAGTTGGAATGTATCAAATTGTTTATACTGTTAAAGACGCAGAAGGTTTAACAGCATCTGCAGTTTCTAACGTATTAGTAGTTTTAGCGGCTGATAAAGATAAATTAGCAAATGGTTCTTATAACTTTAAGTTTGCTGATTCAGACGTTAAAAACACATTCTTTGCAGCAGCAGAAAGATACTTATTAGACAATATGGTCGGCGGTATTCCTTTCTATGTTGCTAACGCATTTAGCTTAAAAGCTAACCGTATCAACTTACCAGTTGACTCATTTATCCCATCATTTGGTTGGGGATTCAGCAGAGCAGACATCACACTTGATGACTCAGTTGTTGGTGATGCAGAAGGTAACCCAGGTCAAACAGGTAAATATACATACCGCACTTGGAATAACTCACAATTCTCAACATTAAACTATTGGGTTTATGATGATTCAGTATCAGCTGACTTTATGGATCCAATTACAGGTTCATTCTTTAGAATGGTATTAAAAGCTTCTAAAGATGGTTGGGAATGGGCTCCAGACTTAGCTGCAGGCTTCCCAGTACCTGCTAACCCAGATGCAAAAGGTGCTTCAAAAACTTGGACAATTACAGTTAGAGATGGTCTTGAGTGGGCATTCCACCCAAGTGTTGATACATCTAGTTTCCAATACAAAGCACTTACAGCTGCTGACTTTGTTTGGTCATACCGTGAAGCATTAGAAAGAGGATATTTCCGCGCACTTTCTGGTGGTGGAGACTTTGTTAAAGAAATCGAAGGAGCTGAAGACTTCAGTAAAGTTGCAGCAACAATTTTCGGAGAAAAAGAACTTAATTTCACACCAAACGCTGAACAAAAAGCAGAATTAGACGCAGCATGGGAAAAAGTTGGTATTACTTTAAGTGAAGATGGAAAATCTATTACATTTAAAACTAAACAAAAGAAATCTGAATTTGACGCGATGTATTTAATGCAATGGCCAGCTATCCAAAGAGACTTATATGAAAAACATGGTAAATTATACGGTAGTGATGAAAAAACTATTGCATCAAGTGGTTTATATGTAATGACAGATCACCAAGATGGAAAAATTACTAAATATGTTAAAAATACTAAATATCCTCACGCAGGAGAAACTAAATGGACAGGTCAAGAAATCGTAATTTATGAAAACGCAACAATCGCATTCCAAGCATTCTTAGATGGAAAATTAGACGTTGTTGGTGTTCCAAATGAAAGATTAAGCGAATTCATTTCAGACCCAAGATTACTACAAACTCCGGATGCAACAACTTGGAGATTAAACATTAACGGTTTACAAACTGTTGAAAGACAACAAGCACAATTCCCTGGTTCAAAATATGTACCAGAACCAATGTTAGGTTACACAGAATTTAGAAAAGCTTTATATTGGATTTTAGATAGAAAAGACTTACAACAAAACTGGGTTCCTGCATCAGGTATCGGAATTTCATACTTCTCAAGTGCATATTATGTTGACCCTGTTTCAGGTATTCCTTATAGATCATCACCACAAGCTAAAGCTATTGAAGATGACTACGGTGTTGAGGACTGGGGTTATGATGAAGGTTTAGCAAAAGCATACTTCAAACAAGCTATTGTTAAAGCTATTGCTGACGGACATTATAAAAAAGGAACAGGATTAAATCCAACAATTATTACACTTGACGTATTATTCATGAACTTAACAGTTTCTGAAGCTACTAAATTAAGAGCAGACTTCGTTGAAAATGCATTTGAAAAACTAATTGATAACGAATATTTCTTCAGAGTTGAAGTTAATATTAAAGATACACCATTCCCAGACATTTACTATAACTATCAAATGACTGGTGATTTCGATATCGCTATTGGTGGTATTAGTGGTTCAACATTAGACGCATCAAGCTTCTTAGACGTATTCTCATCAGATAACCGTGGTGGCTTTACAATTAACTGGGGATTTGATTCATCTCTTCCAGAAATTGAAGTTACTTGGACAGAAGATGACGTTGAAAGAACTGAAATTTTCTCATATGACGCAATAGTTTCAGCGTTAAACGGTAAAGTTTCTGTTCAAAACGGTATGGAAGTACCTCCAAAATTAGTTACTGGAGAACATACAACTTGGTCAAGTGCACTTAATACATTAGAAGATTTCTTTGATGGTGAAGCATTCCCTGAATTTGAAGAAAATGCTACATACGAAATCATTAAAGATACTAATACAATTGGTGGAATTTGGATCGTATTACCAGCAGATTTAGATTTTGAAGATTTAGTTGATTTATTCTTTGAAGCAGGCTTTGATTACTTTGATCAAACAGAAGATTATGATGACGAATGGGTATCAGAATTCTCAGGTCCATTTGACGCAATGCATGCTAAAGATTTATTAAATGATCTTGGTGCAGAAATTTGTGATGCATACGGAATCGATGTTCCAGTTGATGATGAAGGTGCGCCTCTAAACGCTATTTTCATTTATTAAGATTGATTCTAAATAAAATAAAAATTATATAAAAACAACGATAAATCATCCTTAAAAAGGGTGGTTTATTGTTGTAAAAAACACATTATGCTTAAAAGCATTTTGTGTTTAAGATAGATTTTAAGTAACCGTAGATGCAAGTAATGTATTTGCATCTACATTTATCTTAAACACAAAATGAATTGATTAATTTCAATTTAAAAATAAAAAGGAGTAAATTATGTTAAGGTACTTTTTACAAAGACTTTTATGGGTATTTATCGTTTTGTTTGCTATTTTAACAATCACTTATGTATTTTTAAAAGTGCAACCCGAATATCCTCCAACGAAATATGATGATAAGAAAGCATGGTTAGTGAGACAATGGTCAGATGGATTTATGACAAGAACAATTATTGACATTGACTACAGAGAAACACCAACATCAGCACCTCTTAATCAAAGTACATTAAAAGAACTTCAAGAAATGTATGTGAATGACGACACAGGTAAATATTATACTATTTATACTGACCAAGATCATAATAAGCCAATTCGAGTTCTTTGGGTTTTTGAGCGTGTTCCAATCATCACACAGTATGGAAAATGGTTAAAAAATGTATTGACTAAATTCGACTGGGGTACATCAACTAGAATTAAAATTAACGTTGATGCTACTAAAATTTTAAACCAAACTTTTAAATATACAATTGGAGTAAACTTATTAGTTTTACTTATTCAAATTCCTTTTGGATTTTTAATTGGTACAATCGCAGCACTTAAAAAAGATAAAATATTTGATAATATTGCTTCGGTAGTTATTATGGTCTTTATTTCTTTGCCTTCGTTTGTAGTTATTATGTTACTCATGAAGTGGTTTGGATCTGATTTAAAATGGTTACCATACCAATGGGCTTCATCAACGTCATCACTTAATCAAAGGTTATTAAGTTATGTTATTCCTGTTTCTTCGCTAGCACTTGGTGGGATTGCTGGTTTATCTAGAAGAATTAGAGCAGAACTTGCAGAAGGTTTAACACAAGACTACGTTTTAC
>CAZYSQ010000071.1:0-5377 GCA_964649865.1 uncultured Acholeplasmataceae bacterium | reverse complement strand
AAGTATCTGGCTAAAATCGTCTATAAGTGGGCGATGAAACCGGGTGCCCGTATCGTGCATTACGTGGATGGCGTGGTTTACAAGTCCGCAAATATGACAGACGAAATAGCCGAACGACTTATGAAGGAGAACCCGGCATACGCAGAATGTTTTGTAGAAATTAATAAAGAATAGCATCATGATTGGTTACAGCCGAATAGCATTATTAGTAGAAAAAGCGCTTAAACTTTCCGCGAATACCGGGGATAGAGTTATTAACTACGGAGAGGGAAACCTTTATCCGCAGGAAATTGCAGAACTCATATACGCGTCAAAGACAGCGAGTGCGGCCGTCGAAAAAATGACGGAGAATATAATCTGTGAAGGGTTCAAAAACAAGGAATTCGCGGAAATGACGAACGGCAATGGCTGTAACATGAACGATGTGTTAGAAGCTACGGCAAACGACGTTGCACGTTTTAAGGGCTGGGCTTGGATAGTGCAGTATGGTCTAACGCCGGCAGGCTATCAGCCCGAAAACGTGTACAACGTTCCGTTTGAATACGTTCGTGCCGAGATGAATGACAATTATAAAAATGACCCTACCGTAAGGAGTTGGCGCGTTTTTAATAACTGGGAGAAGCAGGGCGTAAAGTCAACAAGTGTTAAAGGTAACTCCATTGTTTACCCTACATACGACCCCGAAAGTTTTGCAGCCGAGGTTGAGGAATGTGGAGGTATCGAAAACCACAAGGGGCAACTCTTATACGTGAACCTTAGCACTACCCGACCTTATCCAATTAGTACGTTCCATGCGGTACGAAACGAAATGGGCGCGGAGGACAAAAACGGGCGGTATGTTAACCGTACTTTAGGGCGTGGTTTCCACATGTGCAGCATTGTTTCACACGGTGATTTTGAGACCGAGCAGGCGCAACAGGAATTCCGCGATACGCTTTCCGAAATGATGGGAAGTGAGAACGCGGGTTCGGTGCTTACCGTTCGAGACGAGAACGTAGCCACGGACAAACCCTTTATCAAGGTGGACCAGTTAGGCAGTCCGATTGATAGGGAGCTGTACAAGGCTTATGTGGAACCCCTTAGAAAGGATATCGCGATAGCGGCATATAACATTCCGTTACCCCTTATTGACAGTTCGCTGATGACCTACTCAAACGCCTCGGGCGAGGTCATAAAGGAGCTGCAAAAGGTGTACAGAAACAGCCTTGCAAAGGTGCGGCAACGTATTTCGCGTGAATTATACCAAGTATTCGGGGTTGACCCGTCAGTAACTGAAATTGAAAATAAATTCGATAACGAAAATGGCATACCCAATACAGAAGTTTAGGACGCTGTTTGAAATAGCGACGGACGTAAAAGATAATAAGATAGAGAAGGCCTTCTTTGAAGCCGACCTATTGGATATATTGCCCCAGGTGGGGGCGATGTACGACGCCATCCCGGACGAGTACATAGCGGACGGTGCGGACTTCGCAGGTGCGGAAAAGGTTATATGCTATTATGCCTTTGCCCGTTACTTGCAGATTGCAGACCAAAACAGTACGACCACCGGGATGAAGATTCAGACGTATGGAGGCTCAATAGTCGTTCCCGATACAAGTAAAGTTAAACGGTTTGAGGCCGAACGGGGCAAAGCCGATTTGTTTTTAGAACCTTTGGTTTGCCGTATGAAAAAAGACGGGTTTATAAAGGTATGTATAGTTCAGAACTCGCGAATAGGTCTTATCAAGTGATAGAAAGTTTAGAATCTTACTTCCGAATGTTTTTCGCTGTTACCGTTCTGACAGTTGTTTCGGATGTGAGGGACTTTATATTTATTGTCGTGATGGTGACCGCCCTAAACTGGTTAGCCGGGTATCTTGCAGACCACCGAAAGGGCAAACCTTATCAGCACAAAAAGACAATGCAGGCCGTTAAGGAGCTATTCTTGACGAGCGCTATATTGTTTTTTGTTGCTCTTACTTGTAATATGTTGGAACCGGGTATTGATTACCGGATATTGATTAAAGGTCTCACGGGTATATTCCTTATTATATACGCGAGGAACATAACCAAGAACCTACGCATTATCCAGCCGTCTAATGAATTTATAAAGGTATTGAATAGTATTGCCAATAGCAAATACTTTAGCCTTAAAAAGAAGATTAAAGATGGCGAGTATGATTTACCCATAGAAGAAAGGAAAGAAGATGGCGAAAAGCAGTAAACTTGTGCCGTTTATCCTCCAGTGGGAAGGCGGTTTCGTTAATGACCCCGACGACTTAGGGGGCACAACCAACAAAGGTATCACCATAGGCACATTCACCGAATACAAGAAGCGGAAGGGGCAAAAAGCCCCTACCGTCGACGACTTGAAAAACATATCGGATGCAGAATGGCACGATGTATTCAAGTCTTTGTACTGGGATAGATGGAAGGCAGACGAAATCAAAAACCAATCAGTAGCAAATATCTTAGTTGATTGGGTTTGGGCTTCGGGGTCCCACGGTATAAAGCGCCCACAACGTCTTTTGGGCGTCAAGGCGGACGGTATCGTAGGTAAGCAGACCATTGCAGCCGTTAACGCTATGGACGCGGCTACGCTCTTTAAAATGATTAAAGACGATAGGGCAAAGTTCATAGACGAGATATGCAAGGCGAGACCCAAAAACGAGAAATACCGTAAAGGCTGGATGAACCGTATTAATGCAATTCGCTATGAGTAAACTACAAAAGATAATTATAGGCTTTGCAGTCCTTGTGGTGCTGTTTGGTGCGTTCACTAAGATGGTAGACATCATAAGGAAGCAAAGGGCTGAGATAGGACGTTTAGAACGTAACGTTGAGGCGATGAACGGTGCGCAAATAGAGTACAAAACAAAGCTCGGGGATGCGGCAGTGAAGCGTAAAGCTTTAGAGATGTCGCACAAGGAGCTAAAGAATACGAACGCGGACCTCTACAAAGAGGTGGACGCGCTTAACGTTCGGGTGAAGGACGCGCTTTCTGCCACCCGTACCGTTACCAAGACAGTAATAAAGGAGGTGGTACGTACCGATACGGTAGCCGGGGAGCTTATAGTGGAATACCGGGACGCATGGAACACGATACAAGCAAGGGTTAAACGGGATAGCACGGAATTAAGTTACCAAGGTAGGGACACGATAACGGGAGTTATCACAGTTCGGAAGAAAAAGTTCTTGTTTTTCAGATGGGGGGTCAAGGCTATAGAGCACGACGTATCGAATAAAAACCCCAAATCAAAGATAGATATAGACATAGCGGTAAAGTTAAAATAATTAGGAAATGGAGGGCTGTTAACAGTTCTCCATTTTTTGTTAACATTCTTTAGACACAGCCTGCACAGTAGAAAAGTAGGTCTGTGCAGGTCTCTGTGCAGCCATAACCCCTATGTATCAACTACTTATCTATAATTGCACAGTAAACACAGTAAAAAGGGGTTAAAACATTATTCTGAAGAAAATAGCATTTACCGCTATAGAACGGGCTGTAAAAACCACTATATTCTATATTAAAGTTTAGAAATTTAGGTGTGTTTCTGTGCTGTGCAAGATAAGGCACTGATAAATAGCACTTTAGCTCACACAGACTGTTTCTTTACATCTTTTCACTTTTCATTAAGGTTTATTAACACAAAAAGAGATACAACCTATCGTTATTTGCCGTATATTTGCAATGTCAAAAGGAAACAAAGGTTTCCTGGATGGCATGAGGTCACCAAGACATTAAAACGGAAATAAACGATTAAAAAGTAGAATTATGAGAACGTCAGCACATGTTATTAAAGTAACCGTCCTCGGCTCGGTAGGATTCCAAGTAAACATAATAGACCCGATAACCGGGAAGTATTACAATGGTCAATCCAAACGGTTCAAAACGAAGAAGGAGGCAGTTACTTTCGTAGAGCAAAACAACTTGATTATTAAAAAGAGGTAAACGATTAAAAAGTAGAATTATGAAAGCGATTAACTGTATTTTTAGGGAAACGATTAAAGAAGGTAAGTTCGAGATGGAAAGCCATATCCTTGTATTCTTGGATGATAACGGTACGGAACAAAGCGCGCCTTTCACAGAGGTACGTTTCGACGGGCATTTTGACAGCTACCAGTTCGAGGGGGTATCATACAGCTCCATGCAAGACCTTATGGAAGCTATTTTCTTAAATAAGGTTAACAAGTGAACCAACGTATTAGCAAAAGCGTTATATTTGCATCAACAAATTAAAAGATAAAGTTATGGAAGAGCAAAAGTTTATTATCAATGAAGTGAAAAAGCGCTTGCAGGCAAGCGCGAGAAAGAACAAATACCAAGTTATTGACACAGTGCAGGAAATGCCAACGTTCAAGGGGTTTATATTCTCTTACTATTCTCAAAGGCTGGACGGCGCCCAATTCCCCGTAGATGTTGAAGATATGTATATCAACTGCGACGAGTGGGAGGAGTTCTACAACGAGACGATAGTCAAAGTTGCGCAAGCCATTTTGGGGGCCGAACAAATCAAAGAAGCGTAAATTAGTTATTCACCATATAAAAAGAAAAGAAAATGAAAATTACACCATTAACAATCGATTTTGACGTTACAAACGCACAGGAAGTGGAATTTGTAAACGAACTTATGAACCATCTATTCGGTAGCGCGCCTCTTAAGGCTATGGCAGCGCCTACAGAAGGCCCCGTAACCAGTACAAGCGTACCGACGTTTAGCGAACCTACGCAGACCTCCGCACCCGTACCGGAAGCAAAGGAGATGGCAGTAGCTATCGCAGAGGAGACAATAGCAGACGCTATCGCCGAGGTTAAAAAGGAAATGAAAAAACCCGTAAAGGTTGAGAAGCCAAAGGCTGCAAAAGAAGCCCCACAAGCGACGATTGAACCCGAACCCGTACAAGCACCCACCGAAGAGGAGAAAGCCCCGGAAAAAGCCTCAAACGAGCCTCTAACAGCAAAGGATATGCAGGCGTTTATGATTGACTTAATGAAGTCCGGGAAAATCACCCGTCCGCAATTAACGGATATTATGTTGGAGTTCGGAGGCGCATCTCTTATGCGTATCAAGCCCGAGAAGTACGAGCTATTGAAACAACGTATCGAAACCTATAATGATTAAAAAGAATGAAAGTACAAGTAGACCACACAAGTAGGGCACACGCCCTACTTTCCCCGAGCAGCTCGCACCGCTGGCTTAACTGCACACCGTCCGCGCGATTGGAGGAACCGTATGAGAGCACAAGTAGCGCGGCATCAGAAGAGGGAACGGTAGCGCATGAGTTGGCAGAGCACGCAATAGAAAAGTATTTAGCCGGGGAATACCTACCGTTATTGGATGAATTGCCGGTACCCGACGAAATACGAAAAAACAAATACTACAGTTCAGAGATG
>CAZYSQ010000070.1:0-5501 GCA_964649865.1 uncultured Acholeplasmataceae bacterium | reverse complement strand
CATATTCAAGTATTATTAATGACTTTTTTCATAAGATTTATGAAACCTTTAGTGGAAGCTGGAAGATTATACCTGGCGATGCCACCACTTTATCGGATAACTAGAAAACGTGGTAGAAAAGAAGAAAGTAGATATTTATGGTCTGATGACGAGTTAACTGAAATAGAGGACTTATCTACTTACCGCATCCAAAGATTTAAAGGACTTGGCGAGATGAATAGTGATCAGTTATGGGATACAACAATGAATCCTGAAACTAGAACGATTATTCAAGTTCGTTTAGATGACTTATTAGAAGCTGATCAAAAAATTACTACCTTAATGGGCGATAACGTTCAAAAAAGAAGAGAATGGATTGAAGCCAATGTTGACTTTGAAGTTTCTGATGATTTTGAAGTTATTAAGGAGAACTTATAGATGAGTGTATTAAAAAAAATCAATCAATTTGTTGATAAAAATATTATTGAATCTAGTTTTGATCAAATTGTATCAGAACGTTTTTCAAGATACTCGAAATATATTATCCAAGAAAGAGCTTTACCTGATGTTAGAGATGGTTTAAAACCAGTTCAACGTCGTATTTTATACGCGATGCAACAAATGGGGATGTTCCAATCGCGTCCGTATAAAAAATCAGCCCGGATTGCTGGTGAAGTAATGGGTAAATATCATCCGCACGGTGATTCATCAATTTATGAGGCAATGGTTAGGTTATCACAAGATTTTAAAATGTTAGTTCCGTTAATTGATATGCATGGAAACAATGGTTCAATTGACGGTGACTCAGCAGCGGCGATGCGTTATACAGAAGCAAGGTTATCAAAGGCTGCGGAGTATTTATTAGAAGATCTAGATAAAAGAACGGTATTATTTGTTCCTAACTTTGATGATGAAGAAATTGAGCCGGTTGTCCTACCCGCTAAATTTCCCAACCTCTTAGTTAACGGTGCGATGGGAATTGCAGCTGGTTATGCTACTAAAATTCCCCCTCATAACCTATCAGAAGTTATTAATGCCGCAATTGCCTTTTTAAAAAATCCTAATCTAACGAATCGAGATATTTTAAAGTATATAAAAGGTCCTGATTTTCCTACTGGTGGTATTGTTCAAGGTTTAGAAGGTATTAAAGAAGCAATTGAAACCGGTGCTGGACGCGTAATCGTACGGGCAAAAGTAATTAAAGAAGAAATTAATCGTACCCAAGATCGATTAGTAATTACTGAAATTCCTTATGAAGTAGTAAAAAGTGATTTAGTTCGACAAATTGATCTCTTAAGAGTTGATAAAACGCTTGAAGATATTTTAGAAGTAAGAGATGAAACTGATCAAGAAGGCTTAAGAATTGCCATTGATTTAAAACGTGGTGCTGATGCTAATGTCGTGCTTGCATATTTATATAAGAATACCAACTTGCAAGTATCATTTAATTACAACATGGTCGCCATCGTTAATAATCGTCCTGAACAAATTGGAGTTATTCCCATTTTAAAGGCCTATATTGATCATCAAAAAGAAGTTATTATTAACCGCTCTAACTTTTTACTTGAAAAAGCGAAAAAAAGAGAACATATTGTCTTAGGCTTAATTAAGATGGTGTCAATACTTGATGCTGTTATTAAAACGATTAGACAATCTAATAATAAAGCTAATGCCAAAGAAAATATTATGGCCAACTTTTCATTTAGTGAACTTCAAGCTGAAGCTATTGTCACACTCCAATTATATCGTTTAAGTAATACTGATATAAATGAATTAGAAGAGGAAGCGATATCTCTTAAAGAGCAAATTAAAGATCTAGAACTAATTTTAACCAATGAAAAAGTTCTTAATGCGGTGATTGAAGATGAGTTAAAACAAACTGATAAAGCTTTAGGTGCTCCACGAAAAACTGAAATTGAAGCGGAAATTGAAAATATCAAAATCGATGAAAGAGAATTAATTTCCCAAGAAAATGTCATGGTTGGAATAACCAAAGAAGGTTATGTTGTTAGGTCAAACTTAAGAAGTTATTCTACAACTAAAACACCAGGCTTAAAACAAAACGATTCATTTACCTTTGAAGAAGAGGTTTCCACTTTAGACACTTTATTATTATTTACTAATAAAGGAAATTACATATTCATACCAGTTTTCAAACTAGAAGAACAAAAATGGGGCGATTTAGGAATTTATATCAACAATATCGTGCCAATTAGCCGTGATGAATTAATTATTAAAACATTTAAAATAAATGACTTCAATACCACGCAAGAAGTTTTATTAGCAACTAAAGGTGGAATGATGAAGTTAGCTAAATTATCAGATTTTGAAGTACAAAGATATTCAAGACCAATTCGAGCAATCCGGCTTAATGAAGGCGATGAATTGGTTAGTGTTGATATTGATGCTTTATCAAATATTGTTGCGGTTACTGAAGGTGGTTATTCACTACGTTTTAAAACCTTAGAACTTCCTCAATACGGCTTACAAGCAACTGGGGTAAAATCGATGTTATTACAAAAAGATGATGAAGTAAAATCGGCTTTCTTTATGGAACCAGAAGATGAAATAGTTATTTTAACTTCCCGTGGTCATATTATTAAGGAATCAGCCGAAGGATTGCCTTTGTATAATCGCTATCGCCGCGGAGTTTTAATTATTGATCGTTTAAAATCTAATCCGCATTTAATAATTAGTGCTCAAAGGTTATCAAAAAATCAAGTAAAAGAAGATGTTAGTGTTAATATTATATGTGACAAGGGGTCGGCTAAATTTAGTGCGAGTGATTTAAAATATTCAGCTAATAAATATGGTCGTAAAATTATCGAAATAGATGAATTAGGGGAAGGGTATCAATTAATTATCAAACCAGCTTTTGCTGATGAGATAAAAATTAGTAAACCAGCAGCTAAAGTTAATACTACAGAGTTTGAAGAAACGAAAATTTTAGCTGAAGAAATTCAAACTAAAGATAAAAAAACTATCAAAATAAGCAAATTCGACTTATTTGATGACTAAAAGGATGGTAAATATGATTAAAGTAAATATTATAAATCACACCAGTTTCGCAGTTAAAAAAGAAACTACTTTGCTTGAAATAGCTAAAAAATTAGAAATTAAACCTTATGCTGCTAAGGTTAATAAAAGACTAAAAGAATTAAACTCACGCTTACTGACGGATGCTGAAATTGAATTTTTATATCTAGATAATAGCGATGCAGTTAGAATTTATGAAGCCGGATTAAGATTTGTTATTGCTAAAGCAATTAAAAACTTATACCCTGATTCGCATGTTAGTTTTAATTATAATGTATCACGCTCAGTTTTAGCGATCGTTAAAAATATTGAAAACGGCTTAAATGAAGAACATGTTGCCAATATTAAGGCTGAAGTTGATCGCATTGTAAAAGCCGATATGCCGATTACTAGAAAGTTAGTTAATTTAGAAGAAGCTTCTATTAACTACCATGAACAGGGCTCTCATGATAAAGTATCATTACTTCAGTTTCGCGAAGAAGAATATGTAAATTTATATCACTGTGGAAACTACATTAATTATATGTATTCCCACATGGTACCATCAACCGGTTATTTAACCCAATACAATATTTTCCCTTACGGAGCTGGCTTTATTATTCAATACCCGCGGGCTGAAGCTGGTGGGAAAATACCTGATTTTCATCAAGCACCAACTTTCGCTAATGCTTTAAGAGATGCTGCTAGGTGGGGCAAAAAAACCAAAGGAACGACAATTTCAAATATGAACGAGTATGCTTTATCAAGAAGTGATTTAATTGATTTTGTCAATATGTGCGAAATTAAACACACCAATGAAATGCATGAGTTGGCCCAAGAAATAACTAGTCGCCGTAAAAAAATTCGTTTAATTACGATTGCTGGACCATCATCAAGTGGTAAAACAACCTTTTCAATGCGTTTAAGAATTACCCTAATGTCATTAGGGTTAAAACCAGTAATGATTTCAATTGATGATTATTATCTTCCACGTAGTTCTGCACCAATTGATGAATATGGAAAACCAGATTTAGAACATATTGAATCATTAGATATTGAACGTTTTAATAATGATATTTCCGCATTAATTAACGGTGAGGAGGTAACCCTTCCGCGCTACGATTTTTCACGCAGCTTAATTACTGAAGGTAAAACGATTCGAGTTGAAGATGATACCCCAATTATTATTGAAGGAATTCATGCCCTAAACGATCGGTTAACTTCAAAAGTAGCGCGTGATCAAAAGTTTAAAATTTATATTGCACCACAAACCCAACTTCATATTGATGATCACAATCCAATTAGCATTACCGATTTAAGATTATTACGTCGACTTGTTCGTGATTCAAAATATCGCAATTCACCAGCTACTGATACGATGGCGATGTGGCCATCTGTAAGACGTGGTGAATTCCGTTGGATTTATCCTTATCAAGAAGGAGCTGATTTCGTATTTAATACTGAATTGTCTTATGAGTTTGGCGTCTTAAAAAAACATGCTATTCCGCAACTACAAGCAATTCCTAGAAATTCTGAGTATTTTATAACTGCTAATCGTTTAGTTAAGTTTTTAAAATATTTTGTTGATATCCCTGATAACTTAGTGCCGTGTAATTCGCTGTTAAGAGAATTTATCGGAGGTTCATGTTTTGAATAAGGAGTATAAATTTGAAGTCACTTACTAATATAGCTAGAACTCAATTAAATAATGATAAATTAATGATGTTACTTGATACCTATGAAGAAAAGGGTCGCGAGTTTTATTATGATATGCTGTTTGAAAAAGATGCAGATATTATCTTTCGTAATACAATTGAAGAAGATTTTTATCATATAGGTCTTTTCTATAAATTCGATTTTACTGATCATAAGTTAAAACAATGGTCAAAAAAAGAATTTATTGCTAAAAACTTAGAAGAAGAACAGTTTAATAATTATAAAAATATTGTTAGACGAATTAGAAAGAATAGTAAACGCTTTGAACTGTATTCATCGCAAGTCGTTGACTTATCAAAAATCATGGCAAAAAATGTTCGTTCAATTACGGTTAATTCGGTTGATGCTGTCGTTAAAGATATTCTAAATCCTAATGGTAAAACAAGAAAAACCTTATTTTTAGATGATTTAATCGCTCTTTATGAAAAGGAAATGCGCGCTAATAATCATGAAACAATCGCGATTATTATTAATTTTTATATTGATTTTATTAATATGGATGTTTTTTCCTATTATAATGAAGAAATTGGATTGATGTTATTATACGCACTACTTTTAAAACACTTTAATGTTTTTAAATATGTCAGTTTTTTTAAATATTTATATCAAAAACAAAGTGTTTTTAATCAAGCTATCTTAGAAGCAAACTATAATTGGAGTGAAGGCTATTCAAGTAATCAACGTTTATATGTTTTAATTCTTGAAATTTTACAAGAAGGTTACCTTGAGTTAAAAACCTTGGCTCACCGCTATGAATTTGAACGCGATTTAGCAAAAGGTGATCATGTGGA
>CAZYSQ010000069.1:0-5505 GCA_964649865.1 uncultured Acholeplasmataceae bacterium | reverse complement strand
GCGCGTTCCAGACCAGCACTCACCAAACGTGCAGGTCACACACAATCAGGGTTAACATTATGCCTGAATTCATTCTCACCACCCGCGGCGACCTCCCAAATTACTATGTAAGCTATCGAAATCCCTTAACCGGCAAGTATGGGACCAAGAAAAGTACTGGAACTTCAGATAAGAGACAAGCCGAGAAAATCGCTTATACCTGGCTTATATCTGGTGAATTTGATAAACGGGACAATTGCAACTCAAAAAGTTTGCTTGATGCCCTCAGGTTGGCGGATCTCACTCTTCAGGACACTGCTGTAATCGTTGATATACTCAAGAAAAAAGAATTGTTAGTATCCGCAGTAATTAAGAATGATAAATCAGATATCTCTTTCTCTGCTTTTCTTGCCAACTTTTGGGACTATGAAAACTCTCCGTATATACGAGAAAAACTTCGGAAAAAGCATAGTATCCACAAACGGTATGTGGCAAGGCAAAGTGGTGCTATAAAAAACCACTGGCAGCCATTTTTTGGTGATAGATCACTTGGATCCATAACAAGGAAGGATCTAAATGACTTTGTTGACTGGATCGGCAAGAAAGAAAAACCGGCAAGCGCAAAGGGCAAGAATGCAATAATTAAAGCAGGGACCCTCCCCCTACGGTGGGCTGTCCGAAATGAACTCCTCGATAAGGATATAACCGAAGGGATCCTGCTCTTTAGTGGTGAAGAAAAGAAGCGTGAAATCCTCACCCCCGAGTTGGCGGCCGCCGTATTCAGAAAGAAGTGGCGAAATCAATCCTCGAAACTGGCCAATTTGCTCTCCATGTGTACCGGATTACGAGCCGGTGAAATCCAGGGGCTCCGGAAACAGGATCTTGGGAAAACTTGCCTCTACATCAGGCACTCATGGAACCTTGCAGATGGTCTTAAAACAACCAAGAACAATGAGCAACGTACCGCCGAGATTGTTTTCCCCGAACTCATGGCAGCCCTCATCGAGCAGGCGAACTCGAACCCTCATAATGAAGATCTGGACGGGTATATTTTCTGGGCTTCTATCCCCAGAAAACCTGCTGAGAGCAAGCAATGGCTGGCCGATTTACGTGAAGTTTGCGCCGAGGTCGGCATAAAGGATCCGTCCTGGGTCACGTTCCATGCCTGGAGGCACTTCTTTGCGACATATATGCATGGGAAAGTCCAGGATAAGGTCCTTCAAATGGCTACAGGTCATAAAACTCACGCCATGTTGCAGCATTATGCAAACCATTCCCGGCTTGAGGACATAAATGAGCTTAAAATTGCCCAAAAGAGCGTTTTTGAGCCTATTTTAGCTCAGGTTGTGGACTGGTAGATTAAACACGCCCAAAATATACCCACAATCTACCTCTTATCTCCTCATTTGCTTGCTATGTGAATCATATGAGGGTAATATGTATTGTTGTTCAATAATTAGTAGTTATTAAGGTTTACAAGTCTATCGATCTTGGACAAACTAGCTTGTTCAGAGAATGAGGAAAGTAAAAGTGTGTTCTTTGGATGATATGAATACTCGACTGGAATTTGAACGAATATCTAGTCGAATTATGTATTTCGATACAAATGTGATTTCTTACTTTTACGATCCAACCATTATTCGTGATGATTATTTACGCAACAAGGTTTTCATTGCAAAACTATTAACAACTGCTTTCATCGATCGCAAAACCTCTGTGTTTCCATACAGCTTGGGTCATCTTCGCGACATTCTTTCCGGATCTGAAGAATATGAAAAACAGAAACTCCAATTCCTTGAGGAGCATAGTGGCCGCTGGAAAGTAACTGAAGAAAAAAACTCTGACTTGATCCGTCTGGACAAATACTTCAGTATTTTCGACGACTACAAGAGTCTGAAAGACTCCACAGAAGAAGTCAAACCTATAGTGGAATTCGTCTACGCAGCAATGGCTCCTCTTTTCCACGAAATCGCAGATAAGTTTGCTGTACAGCTATATGCACCGGATAATCAGTTCGACTCCGATCTTGTATACCGCCTAGTATCCTTGATACAGAACTACGGTCCATCTTCAGGTCTCGAAATGGCGCGAGTCTCAAAACGTATTAAGAGTTCAAAAATATACGTCAATGGGAAAAGAGTAGTATTCCCAATACTTAAAAAAGACAGTATTAATTTGTCAAGGGCTGAGTTAATAGATGCTGTAGACAAGGCAATAAGCAAAATCAGTCCAGATATTGGCGGTTATGAGGATTACCTAAGCTTTTTATGTAAACAGTTTCCTCAGAGTACAATGAGTATCTTCAGCACACAAGTCATTGCGCTTGCATCTTTATGCGAGGCAATAGGACTTGTTTCAGAAAAAATGAACAAGGACAGCTCTTTCGAAGGAGTCATTTCTGACTATTTTCATCTTGCTTTTGGTCTGCGGTCACATTTTTTAGTTTCTGCTGATCAAAATTTATTAATCAAAGCAAGATTTATCAAGAAATGGCTCAATCTTCCGGTTAAAATCTTTGATATTGATGAGTTGATACTTGAAATTTTGAATTCTGGGATCATTGAAAAATATGCCTTGTCTAGTGAGAATAATGAATTAGTGATACCCTTCAGCTCCGAATCTCCTGAACGAAAAATACTACTTTTCATTGGTTCGAATGAAAAGGGGTTGTTTGTAAGATTAGAGATCAAATCTTCAAAGGAATCGAACACGAAAGAATAGGAATGAAATGAATACAATTTATAGTTTAATAAGAAGCAAGACAGAAACATGGCTGAAATTAGAGAAGGAAAACAACCAATCTCTGATTAATAATACCTTAGAACATATTGAAAAAACAGGAATGCTTCGTCCCCCGCAAAGAGAAGCAATCGAAACGTATTTGTGGGTTAAATTCGCCGGAGATAATAAAAGACTTTCTGAAATGGTAAAAGAGGGTCTTTTATATGATGATGTCGTTGCACAGGAATATGATAATTACCATACCTTCAAAGATAATTATGTAACTCAATTTCTTAATCAGTTTTTTCAGGACAATGGATTACAAACACTCCATAAAAAACTGGTTAATGACCCGACAGGAATCACTATCGACTGGAATGCTTTGCTTGATGAATTTCTGCATAATTTTGATTACTCCAATTACCTTTATAGCTTGCCAATGGGAGCGGGTAAAACCTTTCTGATGGCCTGTTTCATTTATCTGGATTTATACTTTGCTACTCTTTTCAAAGAAGACAAGCGATTTGCACACAATTTCGTTGTGTTTGCACCGCAGGCTTCAAAAACGGCAATTCTACCATCACTACGAACGATAAAGGATTTTAACCCTGAATGGATACTACCGAAGGTAGAGGCGGATAAATTAAAGCAGATAATCACTATCGAAATTCTTGACAGTCTAAGTTCTAAAAGAAAAGACAAGCTTCACGGAAACAACCCTAATCTTGAAAAAGTGAACAGAATTAAGCAAACAAAAGATTTTGGAATGGTTTTTATCACAAACGCCGAGAAAGTCGTACTTGAGCGGTATGATGATAAAGACAAGGTTTTAGTAGATAATTTGAAAAAAGGACAGACTAATTTACTGGATGAACGAATCATTGACGATATTCAAAAAACCAACGAACTGCGGGAAGCATTATCTCAAATCCCGCATTTAACCGTTATTCTTGATGAAGTGCATCATACCTACGGCTCCACAGGTAACGGAGAGAAAAAACTGAGACAGGCTGTAAGCATTTTAAACCAGCATGACAATGTTAATTCTGTCATCGGTTTGTCTGGCACACCGTATGTCAAAACAAAAATTGAAGTCGAAGGCAAGAATATCACCCTGAACCAGATACAGGATATTGTTTACAATTATCCGCTCAACATCGGCATTGGCAGGTTCTTAAAAAAACCGGACATCAGAAAAGCAAGTGTGAAAGAAAGCGTATTTATTGAACAAGCACTTTCTGACTTTTTCTCAAATTATGACATAGACTACAAGAACGGAACCAAGAGCAAGGTGGCTTTTTACTGCCCATCAATTAAAAAATTGAATGATGATATTCTTCCTGTAATTCAAAAATGGTATCAGAAAAACCGCAAAGGCAGAGAAGACGAGATTTTTAGGTACTACTCAAATGTAGATAAAGAGAACAAGAAATATGAACTACCGAAAGAAAACCTTGCCATATTTAACAATCTTGACAAGCCTTACTCAAAAAAGCGAGTCATCCTGCTTGTGGCTGTGGGAACAGAGGGATGGGATTGCAGAAGTTTAACATCCGTTGTATTGCCACGCCAAAAAACAACCAAAAACTTTGTGTTACAAACCACCTGTCGATGCCTGCGAGAAGTAACTGACGCAACACAGGAAGCCGCCTTAATTTACCTTTCAAGCGACAATTATGAAACACTTGATAAAGAACTCAAAGAGAACTACCAGCTTTCGATTACCGACCTGACAGAGAAAAAAGAACAGACTATAGAGGTTCAGGTTAGAAAGCCGAAACTCGGCAGGCTGAAATACAAGCAGATTGATACCAAATACAAGATTGTCAAAAAGACTTCCCCTGAAATCAAAAAGGAACTTTCCGCTTTTAATTTTGCGAGCATTAAGAAGTCATTTGATTATGATAAAAGCATTATTTCCGGCAGTTTCGGGAAAAGCGGGCTGACAGGAGAAGTGGCGGTTGCCGATGTAAAGGCAGACAGCACGGCTCTTTTCTCATTTGAAGATTTTATATACAAACTCACTTCCGCCACTTATGGATTATTTACTGAAACCGAATTATCTGATGGTTTTACAGATGAACTATCCACTATTCATAAGAGCATTGAGAAAGAACTTGAGTGGGTGGTATTAAACCCCAATCTTGATATAAGTGATATAAACCGAATGATTGCTTCTTCCTTTATGGACAGTGTGGAATACACAAAAGAGATCATAGAGCAGGAAACAGAGATTGAGCTTCTTGAATGGGAAGGCACTAACAATGAGATGAGCTTCGTTTCTCCAAAAGGCGTAACCTATAAGTTTATGCCCAAAATATACCAGCGTGATTATCAGGGAAATAGAGGGTATGGCAAACATCCCGAATATATGGAAGATGATTTTTTTGGAGAAGATACCAACAGTGATCCGCAGGACATAAGCTATAACTATATTCCCTATAAAATGGATAGTGAATTTGAACAGAACGCCCTCGCCGAAATGTTGAAATTGAGCGAACTGAAAGACCTTGAGGTCTATTTTAACGGCTACAAGGATGAACGCCTGCAATCCTTTTGGATACAAACGCCGAGAGGCAGATACACACCTGACTTTTTGATTTTACGAAGAAAAGAGAATAAGAAATATAAAAAGGGGCAGACAATACCCATTGAAAAGGCAATCATCATTGAGACCAAAGGCAAGCCCTATTACAACGATGAGTTCAGGGCCAAGGAAAAGTTTGTGAAGAATGAGTTTTTAAAACATAACAATCATTTTGGCTATCATTGCTTTATAGATGAGGGAGAAAATGATTTTACTAA
>CAZYSQ010000068.1:0-5551 GCA_964649865.1 uncultured Acholeplasmataceae bacterium | reverse complement strand
TGACGGAGTCAAAGTCCGTTGCCTTACCGCTTGGCTATGGGCCTAATTAATAAATTTGATGGGGCGGCTAAAGGGACTTGAACCCTCGAATCCCGGAGCCACAATCCGGTGCGTTAACCACTTCGCCATAACCGCCATCACCTTGATATATTATACTATAATTTTTTATTATGTAAAGTATTTATTTATATTATCTTTTTATAAAACAGTTTTATGTTGTGAAAAAGCGCTAATTTTGATAAGATAGTAATGGTTTATAAAGGAGATTGTTATATGAGAACATTTGGAAAAATTATTTTTTCAATCTTAGCTTTATTTATAGGTGTACAAGTTTTTGGCTTTTTAAATTCTGTTGGCACTAATAAAGCTATTGCAAAGTTAGCTGATGAAGCTGTAGTTAATGAAGATTATACTTTTTTTAATAGTATTTTTGATTATTATAAAGAAGAGATATTATTAGATGTTGAAGAAAATGGATATAAACTTAAATTATTTAATGTAGCTAGCAGTAAAAGTAATATCATTATCTTTTTAGTTGAAGGAGTAGATAAAGAAACTGTTGGAGCTGAGTTAATTATTAATGTTTTATTAAATGGTGAACAAGAAGCAGGAGACGGAGATCTTAAACCACATGCTCTAGCTATCGGGGAAGAAAATTGGCACTTACAATGGTTATATTTAGATAATCTTTATCCTAAACAAGAAGAACTAGAAGATATTTATCAAATAAAAATTACTGACTTAAAAGGAGAAACTGTTATTTTTGATTTATCAGGAGATCCTTTAATAAAGGTTAGTGAGTTTGATATTATTAGTCATGTTGAAGCTAAAGATTATGAGTCTAACGGAATTATTAAAGTAGAAAAAAGAGCTAATTTACGTTTATATAGTTGGTATAGTTGGGTAGGAGTTTTAGCTTATTTATTAATAATAGGGGTAATTACTTACTTTATATATTTTAGAAAACCAAAAAGAAGAGCTAAGTTTGAAAGCACTACTACAATAAATAAAGATCAACAAGTTAAAGATGCAACTTTTAAAGAAATACCAAACGAAGAAGATAGTAATTAATAATTAGTATTGAAAATAAAATAGGCGTGTGCTATAGTATGAGTGCACGCATAAAATAGGGATATGGTGTCAACGGTAGCACAGCGGTCTCCAAAACCGTTAGTCCGGGTTCGAATCCTGGTATCCCTGCCATTTAAACATTTAGAAACTTATGTTTTATTTAAGAGGTGAGATTAATGTTTAAAAGCAAACTAACTAAAAAGGCAATAATGTTAGTTTATAAAGCTTATTTAAATGATTTTGATAATGATGTTCCTAAAGTTATTAAACTTTATGAAATCGCAAGTAAACTTACTTTAGAGACTGAGCAGTGTACAGCTTTATTAATGGATGTAATTGATGATAAAAAACTTAGTTTTGAATCATTACAAAAAGAATTTCATTTTGAAATATCTGAAGCAGTTAGATTATTATCAAAAGATGACTTATTATCTTTCCCAGATTATATTAGAAGAATTAAAACTAATGAAATCGCGAGAAATGTTAAAATAGTAAGATTAGAAGAAGAACTTAAAAGTTTAACAAACATTAATAAAGAAAAGCATTTATTTGCGCTTAAAATTTTAAAATAATAATTAAAGTAAAACCAAAGTATTTTCATAATATTATGTAGAGGTGAGATTATGAAGAAAAAAGGTTTTATTTTTTTATTATGTTTATTAATTAGTTTAGTAATGTTGAACAAAGTAAATGCAGAAGTATCACATAAAGAAATGGTTAACTTAATTGATTTGAAAAACATTTATTTAATCGGTGATCAACAATCATTAAGTTCACGTGATAGTGATAGATTTTTAATAATGAAAGATTTTGTAGATGTTGAAGTTGGCAAAAGATATACAGTTGTAGTTCATGAAGATTTCTTCGAACAAGACTTTGATAATTTTGATTTACTAGGTTCAGAAATGGATTTAAAACTTAGTTATGGAAATAATACAAACGAAACTGTACAAACACACCCAGTATATAACCATAGTTATGACACCAAAGGATATGCCTGGGGTAGTTTTACAGCTTCAAATAATAAGGTCAAAATTTCTAGTTTAAAATCTAGAGTTGATAATTTAGGTAATATTTTACCTTATAAAATAATTATGTATCAAGGAGAGATTAGTGATTTTAAAGGATTTTATAGTTATAAATCAAATTATACTCTTAATGAAGGAAATTTGATTGTAAATGTTGATAATCCTCTTAATATTAATGAGATTAAAGCATTAATTTCATTAAGTGGTGATGTTGAAATTAAAGTAATTAATGATAATTATTCAACTAACAACAACACGATTGGCAGTTATTTAATTGAACTTTTATTTAAAGATGATTATTATAATGTTTCATTTTTAGATATTAAAGTTCATTTAGTAGATATAGAAGCCCCTATTATTACTGGAACTAACACTTATGATATTGATATTAGTGATATTGATAGTTTTAGTTTAAATAGTGTTAAAGCAAACTTAAATGTTACAGATAACTACTCTACTTTAACTAGTGATGATTTAGTAATAATTAATGATACTTTTACACCTAATAAAACTAAAAGTGGCTCTTATCTTATAACATTTAGAGCTAAAGATAGTTCTAATAACACTACAGATTATCCAGTAACAATTAATGTAATTGACAATAAACCACCAACACTAACAGGACCAATGGAAATATTTAGATACTCTACTGATCCTAAATTAACTTTAGAAGAGATTATAAGTATGTATACAGCTTACGATGAAGTTGATGGCGATGTGACAAGTAAAATAACTGCAAGTGGAGTAATAGGTACTACTCCAGGAAAATATGAGATAATCGTTTCAGTAAAGGATAATTCAAATAACACAGCAACAAAGAAATTGTTTTTAAAAGTTGTTGAAGGCATTCCACCTTCATTTGTCTTATCAGATCTTATTTTAACTAATACTGAATATCAAAATATGAGTAAAGAAGATATTATTGACTGGTTAAACGAGAGATTAGATGGAAATGTAAGTAATATTGAAATTATTTATGATGAAATAGTTTATTCAGATGACGGAAATTTTATTTACTTTTCTTATTTATTAGATGGAAGAGAGTTATTTGGAAGAATTGAAGTCATTAACAAAACAAATAAACTATTTTTAATATTAGGTTTATCAAGTGGTTTTATAGTATTAAGTGCTAGTATGGTAGTTATAGTTATAAAAAAGAAAAGAAAATAAATTAAAATATTTAATTTTAAAGCCAATTAAATTAAAGGTATGTTATAATAAACGGTAGTTTATTGGTGATAAAATGGAAAAAGATCGAAACTCTTTAGTTATTATAATTTTATATTTTGTTTTAAATATCATAAATACTTATTTTATTACAACTTCAGTTTTAAATCGTTATTTAATAAGTTTTAGTAGAAGTTTTGTGATGGAATTAAACGCATTTATGGGTAATTTCGCTGTACTTACGATTATTTTGTTTTTAGGATTACTAATTTTTAAAAATAAAAAAAGAAGACATTTATATATTGTCTTCTTTACTCTTGGTTTAAATATATTAATTTTTGTGTTAGGACTTTTTTCTAAGTATTATCAAACTGTTTTTACCTTAGATAGTTTTTCAGTATTTAAAAATCCTGCAGGTAAACTTTCATACTCTATTTTAATAGAATCATTTAAAGAGCTCTTTATTTATTATCGAGTTGTAGTGTTTTTACCGTTTTTAGTTATATTAGGCTTTTACTTATATTTAAGAAAAAAAGATTATTATAAAAATAATCCAACAACTTATTATAGCGTTCAACTTAATTTTAGTATGATTATTTTAGGAATGTTATTAAGCACAAGTTCTTTATCGATTTTAAAAGTTAAAATGGATAAAAACTGGCAAATTGATGCAGAAAAATCACTTTATTCAGTTCAAAATGGGGGAGTGTATAATTACTATTTTGGTGAGTTATTTGGTTATTTAAATGAAGAAGAAGATGGATTTGATGAAAGTGTTTATTTTAAATATAATAAAAACAGTAGTAGTTATTTAAGCTATTTTGATAATGAAGAATATAGTAACAAGTTAAAAATTAGTGAAGCTAATAATTTAATAATTGATAATAGCTTAGTTAAAAATGAATATTTAAATGGAATTTTTAAAGATAAAAATATTGTATTAGTTCACGTAGAAACACTAAATTATTTTTTACTAGATGAAGAAGGTGTTTTAGATGAAAACTATTTAAAAACGCTTAAGTCGTTATTAAAAGAATCTTATGTTTTTGATAATTTTTACACTAATGTTGGTGTTGGTAATTCAAGTGATGCAGAATTAACTGTTTTAACAGGAATACTTCCTAAAGGAGATACAACAATTTATTGGGACTATGAAAACATTAACTATGAATTTCAAGCTCTCCCTAAACTATTTGAAGGCTATAACAAAGTTTCTCTACACGGTGATGTTGGTGAATTTTATAATAGAATAGTTGTCCATAAAGAAATGATGGGCTTTGATGAATATTATTATTATGATGAAGTTGAAAAAGATTATGAAGGAAGCTTTAATGGATTTCATGTATTTGATGAGTTGAATAGTAAAACAGATCCAAGTTCACCTTGGATTAGTGATATGGCTTTATTTGAATGGGCAAAAAGATTATATAAAGAAGATGAAAAGAACTTTTTATATCCAATTATGATACAACCTCATGTGCCATATTTATATTACAATTTAGATCCTTACTTTTCGAAAGAAGAAGTAAAAGTAGATACTACGACACTTAGGTATTTAAACTACGAATCTTATTTAGAAAGCTTTTTTAACAAGTTTATTGTAGATGCTAATTATTTTAGTGACACTGTCTTTATTTTTTATAGCGATCATGGTTCAAGTATTCCTTATAAAGACTTACTTGAAATTAAAGGTAAAACAAAAGAAGAATTTTCAGTTATTGAGTATGAACAAGAAATGATTAAAACATTAGCTTTTATTTACGCACCTAGCACAGAACAAAACGAAGAGGGTATTTATAAAGGTTTGTTTAAAGGAAACCAACCATTAGTTCGTTCACAAATTGACTTATATAGAACTATTGTAGAATTGTTTGGTTTAGAAACAGATCATTATTACTTTGGGGTTAATGGTTTATCTAAAGAGAAAACTATCGCAATTGACACTAGAACGTTTTCTTTAGTTACAGATGAATATTATTTAGTTGGTAAAAGAATAGGCGAAAATAAAGAATTAAACGCTGATACAATTCATCCATATAAAAATAATTATCAATATGATCCATATGAACTATTTAAATATGTAATGAGATTTAAGTTAGATATGGACAACGCTTTAAAGAAAAATTACTTTCAACATTTAAAAAATGACTAACAGTTATTGACATTTTTATAAAAGATGCGTATAATTTGATTTGCGGCGCGGATGTGGCGGAACTGGCAGACGCACTAGACTTAGGATCTAGCGCCTTACGGCGTGCAGGTTCGATTCCTGTCATCCGCACCAA
>CAZYSQ010000067.1:0-5644 GCA_964649865.1 uncultured Acholeplasmataceae bacterium | reverse complement strand
ATAAGGCAATCTACCGGCTCTCCTGTTAGCGGGCCGCCAACTCCTACGGTTTTAAATCCGCCCCGGTAGTCTATTATTTCGCACTCATCTGCGTTCCTTAACCAATTGCCGGCTACGGTGCTTATATATTTGCTATTTAGGCGCGTATCCGGGAATATCTCCTTATATTCTGGGCTATCTATTACCCTTTGTATTTCGCGGTTAAATTTGCGCGCTTTTGGGGCTGAATAAGAAACTACCGCTATTTTGGTGTCGGGTCGCCTTCCAAGTATGAAGGAAGGCAAACGGCGGGTAGAACCTTCTGACTTACCGTGTTGAGGTGGCATAAATACCATTAGCTTTTTAATGCGCTTTTCGGCAAAGTCCCCAAGTACGCTATAATATCGCTTATGAAACGGCGCAGGCTCGAAAGTAGGCATAGTAGCGGCCGTAAACTTCAAAAGGTTAGTACGGGAATCCCTTACTAACCGTTCTTTTAGAGCTGCTAAGTATTCTATCTTTTCTTGCCTTGTCATTACTGCGTATTCTTACGTTCTAATTCCGCTATTTTAGCTTCTAATTCTTCGTCGGTGTACTTCCCGAATAAATCCTTTCCGTCTTTCCCGGTTACTTCCGTATTTTGCCGGTTCTTCCAGTTTTCGGGTTCCCCGTTGCAAAGTGTAAATATAATGGCAGCAGTGTCCGGCTGGTAGTGTTTGTCTATTGCTTTTTGTTCTTTTATCTTAGGTATTTCTTTACCGTTCACATCGTATTTTCCCGATCCTATTGTGGTTACTTGCTTTTCTTGAACGGTGTAACCTTGTAGCTTCTTAACAAGGCTTTTCTTCGCCTCCGTAACAAAGAAATTCATTCGTTCGGTTTCTGCTTTTTTAATGGCCTCCGAAAACTCCGGGTATCTATTGGCCCATTCGTGGTAAGTAGAAGGGGCTATTTTAACCATGTCGCAAATTTCTCGAACTGTAAACGTGTCAGCTTCAATTAGTTCGCATATCTTTCTACTTATCCTTTTATTATACTTCTTTGGTCGTGCCATGCTGCTATTCTATTTTAGTTACTTCTACTTCCGGGTCAAATAGCTTTATTCTGTCTAATATTACTTGACAATACTGTGGAGATAGCTCCATTCCGTAACAATTGCGTTCTAATTGGTGGGAAGCTATAAGGGTAGAACCGGAACCTAAAAAGAAGTCTATAACCAAGTCCCCAACTTGGCTACTGTTTCTAATTAGTCTTCCTACAAGTTTTACGGGCTTCATAGTAGGGTGTTCGGCGTTTACTAACGGCTTATCTTCGTGTATAACTGTGCTTGGATAATCTCTATCGTTTTGCGCTTCTTTAATGAAGGCTAATAGTTCCTTTTTGCTCATAGCTTCAAAGTCTATTTTGTCTTCCATTACGGTTCGCTGGGTACGGTCTTTTATGAAGTAATGCGGGCCGCCTTCTTTCCAACCGTATAACACGGGTTCGTGTTGCCATTGGTAATCCTGCCGTCCTATTACTATGTTGTTTTTTACCCATATAAGTTGCTGTTTGTGCAGGAATCCGGCATTTGTAAGACCGTTAATGAAATTTACCGCCTCGCGTGAAGCGTGGAAAACGTAAATAGGTGCGCCGGGTTTGCAGCTTTCGGCCAATCGTGAATAAACGGCTTCTAAGAAGGCTTTAAATTGCACATCTCCCATCTTATCGTTTTCTATGTCCGTTTGTATTCGGTTGCCCCTGTCGGTTTTATTAAGTCCTTCGTTCTTCCCTGCGTAATCTACGTTATACGGCGGGTCGGTAACTATACAATCGGCTACCTTACCGTTCATCAATAGGAAAACGTCGCCTATCTTAGTGGAATCGCCACACATTAGGCGGTGGCAAATGTCCCCTTTGCGTATTTCAAAAATATCTCCAGCCTTAATCTTGGTTTTTACGTCGTCCGGGTTAGGTGGGTTAAATCCGTCTTCATTAAGTTCGTGGTCGGGTTCTGCTGGTGCTGCGAACTCTGTAACGCCCCATTCTTGCGGGCTAATATCAAATTCGGCGGTAACTGCTTCCATGTTGGGAACGTCCCAAGAAAGGTTAGCGTTAGCGGTGGCATTGTCTGCTAACGCAAGTTCCCGGCCTTCTTTGCTGTCGAGGTCTATATCGGTACGTTTAACGGCTACCAATTTGTCGCCCGTTGTTTCTACTATAATTACGTCTTCCAATCCGTTAGCCCCGGCGGTTTCTGTAATTCCGTTTCCTGCTATAATTCGGTTGTTTCTATCCAAGAGAATAGAACGCCCCAAACCGAACTTAGTAACGCTTTTTTCAAGAAGCGAACTACCAAATTCGGTATGTTTGTTTAGGTTCTTATCGTCCGGGATAAGTTGTTCTATTTTGGCTTTTATTACCTTGTTCTTTGCTGCCATAGTTACCCCCCTATATAGTTAAAAACCCAACGTAGAAGCAAAACATTAAGGAAGGCTACAACCGCGCCCAATACAGTAAAAAGGAAGTCCCAAAGTTCCGGGGTTCCCTTCTTGGTTAGCCTGTCGTAAATCTCTTTAAGGCCGCCTATAATTATAGCCGTAGCAAGTCCGGTAATAGGGCAAAAAACGCCTATGTAAGTGGCAATAGCGTAGCCGGCCGCAAGGTGTAGCCACTTATCGGAAGCGAACAAATAGCCTTTGAAGGTTTTGAACGCCTGTAAAATCTTTGTTTTCATACGCTTGAAGTATTAAGTTTCGCGAATCTCTATTTGCGCAAAAATAAAAAAAGCGTATTATAATAATACGCTTTCAAGCAAATGAATAATCAAAAAGTTACCAACACTTAACCCTAACGGGTAAGCCGGCGTAATTCCAAGCCAATAGGGCCGCGTCGCGTTCTTCTTGGTTTGTTCTTCCTTCCAATCCTGTAAAGTAGGCTAATTCTTTTTGGGTAATCTTACCGTCCGGGCCTTGCCAAGTCTTTTTAAGTGGGTATTGCTCAACTACTGTTATACCGTAGTGCTTGCACATTTCTACTATCTTACGCCCTGTTTCGTGGTTCCTACCTGTGGCGTTGCCTTTTGCGCTTGCGATTCGTTTACTATCGCTTTGGCGAAGGTGCCAATTCGCTTTATGTAGCCACCCTGCTTCCACAATAACTATTAACGTCGTGCGCGCTGTATCTGCCATTTTCTTACGCGCCTGCAAGAAGTCAAGAAGAAGGGGAAATGTTAGCTTTGTTGTTTCTAATATTCGGCTCTGCGGGTTTAGTTCGGCTACCCCCGACTTATCTACGTCGGGGTCTATGCCTATTACTGTTTGGTACTTCATTTTTATTGTATTTCTGTGTTAATTACTGAATCTAACCAAACTTCGTAAGGTTCTATTTCTTCTTCCTTCCCGTAGAACTTCATATTATTGCAATATGAATCATACATTTGTCTTTTAAATTCTTCCGGTATGTCGTTATAATCTTCCATATTAAAATCCTAATTTAGGGTTGTTATATTCTTCAATGATAGAATCAACGCGTTTTATTTCGTCGTCTATCTCTTTTTCTAATCGCTTACTTTCGTTAAGGTAATGCGGGCTTCGTAGCTTCTTCTTCGTGTGTTTCAAAAACAAACTTAGCTACGTTGTTATCGGAAGAATTAAATATTTTGTACTTCATTTACTTTATTGTTTTGCGCTTCTTCTTCCGAAGCTGGTAATAACGTAGGGTTCAAAACCCCTTTTCTTAACTCGAATACGGCGTTAAAAACGGTATCTACAACCTCGTTACCTGTTTGCGGTACTATTATTGTTTTATCCGTCTTAACGGCAAAAAGAAGGTCTAAAAAAGCCCGTTCGTACATATCTACCTTCTCTTTTAACTCTAATAATTTATCTAACTCTTCTTTTGTCATAATCTTTCCGATTTTATTAATGTTAGTTCTACTTTATTGTTCTTTGAATCGTAAGAAGCCTTATATTCGCTTCTTACTGTAATATCTTTTCCTATACATAGGTCTATCCCGAAGCGTTTAGAACTTAATAGTTCGTCTATTTTTCTTAAAGCGGCTTTTTCATGCTTCTTTGTAATCCTTCTTTTCATAACTTTTAGTATAAAAACGTCCAACCGTCCGGGCCTTAACCCAATAAAATAACTGCATAAAACTAAACTTTGAAGTTCTTCTAATCCGTTCAAAGCCTTCTTTTATATTGCTTTTGAAGTTGCAATAGCGAACGCCGGAAGAAGTAGAACTTAACAAATATGTATAGGCTTCTTTCCGGGTTTTGAAGTATGTATTTTCGTACATAATGTTCCCGGAGTGGGTAGTATTAGGCCAGCCGTATGTTTCGCAAACTTCGCGAACTACTACCCCTTTTTCAATAGTGAATACCGGCAATTCTTCCGCGAAGGTATCCGGCGTTTCTATTAGCTTACGTAAAACCCCGTTTTGTTCGTCTGCTTTTAGGGCTTCGTTATATCGGGCTAAATCTTCGTTTATATTCCAACCGTAACCGTCGTTATACTTACCGTTCTTGTATTGCTTAACCACCTTCGCGTCCTGTATCCTTACTACTATAATGTCATGTATGTAAGGGGAACCAATACAAATACAAGGCCCGCCGAACTCTCTTTTATTATGGACAGCTACAATATGTTTTATATTGTAATGCTTTTCTACGTTCTTGTATCCCATCCTAATACCTTTCTTTAGTAAAGTGAATAATAGCGAAATCTAAAAAAGTAGCGTTAGAAACGGCTGCTAATTCCTTATGTTTCTTTTCCGCTTCGTCGAATACCGGTTTAAACCAAGCCTTAAATTCTTCTACCGTAAGGCCGTCGTTTTCTGCTATAAGAGAAATAGGTGTTTTCCAGCCGTCTACTTCGGCCGTCCAATCGTAAGTTATACCTTCCGTAACCGGTTCCCTTTTCCCTGTTTCATAAACTTTCGTTACTTGCCTATCCCGGCGAAGTTCTAACTTCTGAACTCCTACAAGTTCCGCCGGAATATCTACTATTGTTTCTTGGCCGGGTTTATGGTAAGGCATTCCCGCCCATTGGCGAACGCTTAGAACGCCGCCCTTATCCTTTAGGCGGCCTATAATATCCTTCCAATAGGCGTAATTCTTCCGGCAAGTGTGTTTTTTAGTTCCGTCTAATACTTTTTGCGAAAAATTGTTAGCTTCCCCAGCCCTATAATGCTGCGGAAAGAACGTTTTACTTAATAATACTACTACCTTCATACTTCTTGCTTTAGAATGTTTAATAACTCGTTTGCCTGCCTTATCTTTTTGAACTCCTTTACCGTATGCCAAAAAAGGAAGTTCTTAACCTGTACCGCGAAGGAAATTATTACTTCGGGTTGGTGGTATTCTTCTTCCGGCCAAGTGGAATTAACGGTAAATACTTGTTTTTTAACTCTGTATTTCATGGTTATAAGTCCTTAAAATGGTAAGTCGTCGTTTCCGTCGTTAGAAAACGGGGCTTCGGGTTGGGAATATGTAGGGGCCGGGCCTGGTTCTCTATTCTCTGTTTGTTGTTCGGCTGGTTTGTTGCCGCCTAAAAGCTGCAATTCTTTAACCCTACAATTTAATCCAACTTGCGGGGTTCCGTTAGCTTCGTAGGCCTTCGCCGAAAGGTCGCCCCGAACAAATACGCGCGTTCCCTTCTTCAAATAGTTTATTACCGCGCTTTC
>CAZYSQ010000066.1:0-5884 GCA_964649865.1 uncultured Acholeplasmataceae bacterium | reverse complement strand
CCAGCATAAGCAATTGTTCTAATCGCAGAGGCTATTTTACCACCTTTGCCTATAACCCTTCCCAAATCTTTTTCATTAACAATTACTTGGATTGTAATATCATCACCCTCTGAGAGAGTTTTGATAAGAACGTCTTTAGGGTGAAGCACTAGTGGCGTTACAATATTTTTAATTAAGTTTTCAAAATTAATTGACATAAACACCACTCCTTTTTTGCAATTTACTTAAATGCCGTACTTTTTAAAGAGGCTTTTAACTGTATCAGTTGGTTTTGCTCCATTAGTTAACCATTTATTAGCTTTTTCTTTATCAATAACAACAGTTGCTGGTGTTGTTAGCGGATCATAAGTTCCAATAATTTCTAAAAACTTACCATCTCTAGGTGCATTAACATGTGCTGCAACTATTCTATAAAACGGTTTTTTCTTTGAGCCAAAACGTTGAAGTCTTAATTTTACCATTTTTCTCTCTCCTTTTATTAATTCCAAATACTATTATAACAAGAGATTTTTAACTGTCAAGTCTTTTTTATTAACAGACTTATAATTCAATCGAAATTGGAACTTGATCTAACAAACTTTGTTCAACAAATTTAATTCCTTTAATTTTTTTAAGTTCACCTTTAAACTTGTTTTCTTGTTCTTTATCAACATAAAGAGTCATATATCTATTTTTAGTAGAAACATAATAAACATCTACGTTTTCCAATTTTTTAACTTTTTTCATTGCACCATCGTGTCTATAATGCACTATATAACAAATTCTATTTAACACTGCAACTATACTCCTTTTTTAAAATAAATGGAGAAATATAATTAGCTATTTCTTCCATTAAATTTTCTAAATAATTGTTTAACTTTTCTTCTAAAGAAAAATATTTTTTTACTTCTTCTTTTAAATAAAGCTCCATTTTAATTTCTTGATAGCTTTTTAAAATTTCTTTGTAGTTCGGATAATAAGGACCAATATTAAAAGCATCTTCAAACACTTTAAATCTTTTGTGATACTCCTTTAATAATGCTTCATATTTAGTTTCAATTATTTCATTTAACTTAAGTAGTTCAGTAAATGTCTCAGATACTTTTATCTCATCAACTAAATCATAAGTTTTATTAATTATTTCAGTATACATCATACCACCATTATTATTTTATCATATTTCTTCTTATAAAAGATAAATAAAATTAACTAGCTATGATATAATTAATTTGGTGATTTTAATGGTATTAATGAAAGATATAATAAAAGAAGGACATCCAAATTTAACAAAAAAATCTTTAGATGTAGAATTTCCTATTAGTGAGGAGGATATTAAATTAGGCTTAGATCTTTTAAGCTATTGTATTATCTCTCAAGATGAAAAACTAAACGAACTTTATAATTTAAGACCTGGAGTTGGTTTATCTGCGGTTCAAATAAATGTGTTAAAAAGAATGTTTGCGATGCATGTTTATGATTTAGATGGTAAGCTTTATTCTTATATTATCGCTAATCCAGTTATCACTTTTAAGTCTAAAGAAATGATTTATTTAAATGGTGGCGAAGGCTGTTTATCAATTGATAGAGAAACAGAAGGATTAACTCCAAGATTTAAAACTATTAAAGCAAACATGTTTATCTATGATTTAGTTAGTAAAAGTTTTAAATACAAAGAATTAACTTTAACTGGACTACCAGCAATCGTCTTCCAACATGAATTTGATCATTTAGAAGGAGTTTTATATATTGACAAATTATCTTTAGAACTTCCTAATGCTAAACCTTTAATAAGTGAAGAAAAATAATCTTATTTAAAAAGATAACTAAAAATATTATATTGTTTTATAAATAAATCCTCATAAGTTATAGTATCTGTTTTAGTTAATTCAAGCTTTTCTTCAATAAATAAATGTGAATTAAAAGATTTTCCTTTCATAAAGGGAAGTCTTTTTTTATATAGTTTATTTCTATTTTCTAAATAATCATCTAAATTAAATTGATATAAAATATCTCCTTTGAAGTTATCATGTTTTAATCTTAAGGCCATATCTTTTAATTGTGCTTTCCCGTATCCTAATAAAGTTGCTTCTTTTTTCTCATCAATATCACTTACTATAAATATTTCAATTTTACTTCTTAACAAACGGTAATAAGTTGATATTGATTTATCACTTTGAAAACAAGCTTTTGAATCAAAAACAAAACTTATTTCTTTAATCTCAGAAATTAAATAAGCAATTATTGCGCTATCTTCTTTATAGTCAATCTGAAAAACTACTTTGATTCTATTTTGTCTAAATGTCTTAATAATATTTATAACAGCTTCTTTAAATTCACTTTTATCAAGTTCAAAATCATTAATTTTAGGTAGCGTTAAAATAACTTGGTTTAATGAAAATCTTTTAACTAAATTAACTACTTTATCATAAGGAAAATCACTATCATAATTATAGTTAAAATCAAAGTCTAACCAACCAATTTTTAACTTATTTGCCTTAACAATATCTTCTAAGTTATTTTCATCTTCTAAAGTAAGACTAATCAACCCTTTTTTATTAACATTTTTAAGAGCTATTTTAGATAACTTTAATTCATTATATAAAGGTAAATATGCTAAGTCTAAATAACAACTATTCATAACCCACCTCATACATTAAAATTGCTCCCGCATGGCCTACATTTAAAGATTCAATATTATTAGTTTTAATAGTAACTTGATAATTAGAAAGACTTTTAATTTCTTCACTAATTCCTGCTCCTTCATTACCTAAAACTAACGCTATTTTTTCAAAGCTTTTCAAAGCATTTATTTCAATATTTCCTACTAAATCTGCAACAACAATCTGATAACCTTTTAATTTTAAATCAGCAATTATACTAGCTAAATCTCCTCTAATTAAATTAGTATAAAAAAGTGTTCCTTGAGTAGCTCTAATTGTTTTTTCATTGTAAAAATCAGCACTTTTATTTGAGGCAATAACTGTACTAAAATTAAAGCCTGCTGCAGTTCTTATTAACGAACCCATATTTAGGGGATCTTGAATATCATCTAGTATTAATATTTTATTAGAATAAGGCTTACTATCAGGTTTTCTTACAACTGCAACTCTTTCAAAACTCGTTTTAGTGTCTTTAAGTTTTTCCATAATTTCTTTACTAATATGTTCACCACTTAAAGTGTCATTTGTTGTATATATTTTCACAATGTTATTTGTCTTAATTGCTTCTTCAATTAAATGCTCACCAAAAACTAAAAACTCGTTTGTTAGATCACGATTTTTCTTAATTTTTAATTTAAATAAGTTTTTAATTTCTTTGTTGGTTAATGAGGTTATCATCTTTTAATGCCTCCCATATTTCTTGACTAGAAAAACCAAAATGAGCAAGTGTAATATTAGTTTCTGGAGTAATTGTAATTACCTTACTTTCATTAACTATTTCATCAATTAAATCTTCATAATTATCTAAAAATCTTTCGTTATATAATGATTGTTTAACCGAAGGTTTTGTGACTGGATTTTTAGGTACATAAATCGTACAACAATCTTCAAAAGGCATAACAGATATTTTCATTGTATCAATCTTTTCTGCAACGCTAATAATATCTTTTTTATCATATGTAATAAGGGGCCTTAAAATAGGTATTTTAGTAACGCTTTCGATTACTTCTATACTCTCTAAAGTTTGGCTTGCAACTTGTCCAATTGACTCGCCAGTTACTAATGCTTTTAAGCCTCTTTTGTAGGCTAGCTTTTCTGCAATTCTAAACATCATTCTTCTCATAATTGTAATAACATAAGGTTCACTTACTTTAGTTAATATTTCTTGATGTAGCTTTGTAAAAGGAATCATCACTACTCTAAATTTATGTCTTGGGGCATACACTGCTAACTTTTTACCAATTTCAATAATTTTTTGTAAAGATTCAACTGGAGTAAGTGGTGTTGATTCAAAATGGAGTCCTTCAACTACTACTCCTTGTTTCATTGTTAAAAATGCAGCTACTGGAGAATCAATTCCTCCACTTAATAAAAGCCCTGCTTTACCACCAGACCCTGTAGGAAATCCTCCTAATGCTTTAACTGACTTTAAAAACAAATAAGTACCTTCTTCTTTAATTTCAATTGTTAATGTTTCTTTAGGGTTATGCATATCTACAATAACTTTTGGTGTAATTGATGATAATATTTTTGGGGCAATTTCTTTAGTGATTTCAGGAGATGTAAGTGGATATCTTTTATCTGCTCTTTTAATATTAATTTTAAAAGAATCATTATTATTAACTTCTTTATTAATTAATGTAATTGCAGTTTTAATAATATTATCTAAATCTTTACTAGTCTCTTTTACATAACTAAAAGAATGAAGTCCAGTAACTTTAAGTAACCTTTCTTCAATTAAATTAAGAGGTGTATCATTAATCTCTAAATAAACGCGGTCATGTTTTTTAATCATCTTAACATTTAAATCTCGTGTGTTTTGTTTAATTAGCTCATTAACTTGATTAATAAATATTTTTCTATTTTTACCTTTTAACATTAAATCGCCATAGCGAATTAAAACTTTATCATACATAATATCACCTTATCTATTTTATCACATTTTTCTAATAATGTGTTATTATTATAAGGGTGATAATATGAAAAATCTTAGTGAAAACGCTAAAAATCTCTTTAAAAATTCTACGAACAATTTAACTTTGTTATCAAACGCAAGTGCTTTTTTAATGGCAGAGTTTGACCATTTAAATTGGGTTGGATTTTACTTGTTTGATAACGATGAAAGCTTAATATTAGGCCCTTTCCAAGGAAATGTTGCTTGTGAAGTTATTAAAGTTGGTAGTGGTGTTTGTGGAACTGCTTTTAAAGAAAACAAAATATTAAATGTAAGTGATGTTAATAATTTTAAAGGCCATATAGTTTGTGATCACAAATCAAAAAGCGAAGTTGTTTTTCCCCTTGTTAAAGATAACTATAAAATTGGAGTTCTAGATATTGATAGTTATTTATTTAGCCGCTTTGATGATGCTTTTATTAATGAAATTAATATTGTGATTGAAGAGCTCTTAAAGGAATATCAAATAAAGTAGTTGACAGTTGTAGTAATTTTGTTATAATATATTAGTCGGTTAAAAGCAGGCAGTTTATTTATTTAAATAACAATCTCTACCCAAAGGGGCTCTAAGTAACCTTTACTGCTTAAGGCGAAAAGGATATGAATGATTAGTTAAATACAATATGTTGCACTTTTACCCCAAAATAAATAAGGAGGTAAAAAAATGAGTCGTTATACAGGACCATCTTGGAAAATTTCAAGAAGACTAGGTTATTCTCTTAGTGAAACAGGAGTTGAACTTAAAAAACGCCCTTATGCTCCAGGACAACATGGACAAAGACGTTCTAAATTAAGTGACTACGGATTACAGCTTCAAGAAAAACAAAAAGTTCGTTTTACATATGGTGTTAGTGAAAAGCAATTTTTAAAAACATTTAACGAAGCGAACAAATTAGCTGGAGTTCATGGTGAAAACTTTATTAAACTATTAGAAAGCAGACTAGACAATGTTGTTTATCGTATTGGCTTTGCGAATACTAGAGCACAAGCAAGACAACTTGTTAATCATGGTCACATTTTAGTTGATGGACAAAAAGTTGATATTCCATCATATAGATTAGTACCTGGTCAAAAAGTATCACTAAAAGAAACTTCTAAAGACTTAAAAATTGTTCTACATGCGTTAGAATCAATCGTTTTAAGAAAAGAATTCATCGGATATGATGAAGAGAAAAAAGAAGGAACTTTTGCTAGATACCCAGAAAGAAATGAAGTTTTACCAGAAATTAAAGAAAATTTAATTGTTGAATTTTACAACAGATAAAAAGAAAAATCCCGAATTCGGGATTTT
>CAZYSQ010000065.1:0-5967 GCA_964649865.1 uncultured Acholeplasmataceae bacterium | reverse complement strand
AAAAAGCAAGAGTTGCTTCTTCATCATTTTCACTCTTCTCTAGTTTGATCTACTTCCACCATATTCATTTAAAATATCGACACGCATAATATCTGAAGCATAAGCATAATTTTTCGCTTCGAGGGCACGTTTGATTTGAGGGTGTTTGGTTGTATCATAGTTCATTTCATTCCATTCGATAATCTCAAAATCAGGATTAGTTTCACTCCAGGATTTGATACAACGTAAAATTAATTCAGTTTTTTCATTACCACCCAACCAAATATAGTGAATGGTCTTAGGAATTTGTGTTTTCATACTTTAATTTTAACAAATAACCCCTTAATTTACAATTAAACTAAGATATCACATTTATTTAAAATAAGTTAATTGAAAACAAAAATAAAATAACTGTTCAATCTTATACTAATTAATACTGAATCTCATGAATAAAAAAATGCCAAAAGGCATTTTTTACTAGTAATGGATTGTTTCTTTTAATGGATAAATTATATCTTCTGGTAATCTTCGATAGATACTATAGGCAAGAAATACCTTAATGATATCAAACGGTATAAAGGGTAACATCATCGTTAAGGCTGCCAAATAACTAATATTAATACTATAAGATAACCATAAAGTCGCCAATAAGTATAAGATAGCAATACCAAATCCTAAACCAACCGATAAATTGATAAAATGATTGTCTTTGGTTTTAAAAAAGGCGATAAAATAAGCGATAAAAGGGAAGAAAACTAAAAATCCACCCGTTGGGCCAACTAACTTATCAAATCCACCTTGACCGCCCGAAAATATCGGTAAACCGATTGCCCCTAAAAATAAATATAGTGTAATGGCTATAAATGCTTGAGTCGGTTTATACAAATAAGCAATTAAAACAACCATTAGTGTTTGTAAGGTAAAAGGGACGCTCGAAAATGGTAAAGTAAGTGGCGGTATCAAATAAACTGATACCGCTAATATTGCCACAGCGATGCTGACTTTTATATAATCTTTAAGAATCATATTATTTTCTAATCCTTTCATATAATTGATGGGTTAAAGTAGTATAGATACTAGATACTTCTACTTTGAATCCTGTTTCTTGTTTTAGTGAAGTGGCTTGAAAGCCTTCAAACGCTGTTTGGTTAACATTTAAACCAATCCCGATAACAACATATAAACAATTATTAAACTCCGTTAAATTTTCAATGAGAATGCCACATATTTTTTTGCCACTCACATAAATATCATTAGGCGGTTTATAGGTCGCATGAACCTGATAATTTTCTAATACTTCAATAATTGAAAATAACACCGTTTTTTTAATATAATCCAATTGATAAATTTCGATATCCTTAATCAAAAAGGAAAACAATAAGTTTTCGTTTTCATTCGAGCACCATCTTCTCTCAAACTGACCACGACCACCTGTTTGATAGCCTGCTTGAACAAAAGTAAAGGATGGCAAATCTTGATAGTTATCCTTAAGATAATCGGATGTGCTCGGAAGTGTTTTAAAGTATAGATCTGTTTTAATCATTAATTTACCGCGAAAGATATTTTTGCTTCACAAACGAGTTCATCATTCACATAAGCTTGCCCATTCCCAAACCCAAAATTGCCTCTTACCTTAGTTAATTCACAGTGAATAACTAAAGTATCTCCTGGTAATACCATTTTTCTAAACTTTGCTTTTTCTATCCCTGTAAAATAAGCTAGTTTTCCTTGATAATCCGGATGACTTAATAAAACAATCGCACCAACTTGTGCCATCGCTTCAATAATTAAAACACCTGGCATTACTTTTTGTTCCGGAAAATGACCTCTAAAAAAATCAAGTTCAGGCACAATGTACTTCTTACCAATAGCATGCTTTAAAGGCTTTACTTCAATAATTTCATCCACAAACAAAAATGGTTCTCGATGGGGTAATATTTTTTTAACATCTAATTTCACTGTTTCACCTTCTTAAAAATAAGGACCGCATTTTGGCCTCCAAAACCAAGATTAATATTCATCCCATATTCGATATCTCTTTTAACCGCATGATTAAATGTATAGTTTAGATCACAATCCGGATCGTCAACTTGATGGTTAATGGTTGGTGGGATAATTCCTTTTCTTAAGGATTCTATCACCGCAATCGATTCAATCGCTCCAGCAGCGCCTAAAGCATGTCCAGTCATTGATTTAGTGGATGAAATATTTATTCTATAAGCATCTTCACCTAAAGCTTTTTTAATCCCTAAGGTTTCATACTTATCATTTAATTGTGTAGAGGTGCCGTGCGCATTAATATAGCCTAGGTCTTTTTTGGTTATTTTGGCATCTTCTAATGCTTCTAAAATACAATTTTTAATCCCGTTGGCACTTTCATCAGGTGAGGTAATGTGAAAAGCATCTGAAGTAGTCCCATAGCCAACTATCTCAGCAAGTATATTTACACCTCTTTTTTTCGCATGTTCATATTCTTCTAACACTAATATGCCTGCACCTTCAGCAATGACAAATCCACTTCTTTCTTGATCAAACGGTATTGATGCTCTATTTATATCATTAGACGTGTTTAAGGCTCTCATGCTGGCAAATCCACCGACCCCTATCCCATTGATGGGCGCTTCAGATCCTCCAGCAACAGCCATCTCTAAATACCCATCTCTAATGTATCTAAAAGCTTCTCCAATCGAATTTGTGGCCGCACTACAAGCAGTGACTTGCGGTAAATTGGGTCCATAAATTTGATACTTAATCCCAATTTTCCCACCAATTAAATTAATGATGCTGTTAGGAATAAAAAATGGTGACATTCTATCCTGACCACGTATCGCAAACGTAGACACTTCTTCTTCAATCGTTTTTAAACCACCAATCCCACTGCCAATAAACAAACCTAATCGTTTACGGTTGATACGTTCATCCATTAAATTAGATTGATTGACGGCTTCAATCATAGCGACCATCGCAAGATTAACGACGCGATCACTTCTTTTAATTTCTTTCTTATCTAAATAATCTTCAAAATTTAAATTTTTAACTTCACCAGCGATTTGAACTTTCCAATCTTCAACCTCTTCTAAAGTAATTTTATCAATGCCATTAACGCCATTGATCAGGTTAGAAAATGATTCATCTACTGTATTACCAAGTGGGCATACTAAACCCATCCCTGTGACAACTACTCTTCTTTTCATAAGGTTACCTACATCACTAAGCCGCCATCTACCGATAAGGTATGGCCGGTTATATAAGCCCCTAATGGACATGCTAAGAAACATACCACATCCGCTATTTCTTGTTTGGTTCCAAAGCGACCGAGCGGGATCATGGATAACCAGGCTTCTTTTTGAGTATCATTCAATTTATCTGTCATATCGGATTCAATAAACCCAGGGGCAACTGCATTGACAGTCACACCTCGACTGGCAAACTCTTTAGCAATGGATTTGGTTAAACCTAATACACCGGCTTTAGCAGCACTATAATTGGACTGTCCAGCATTCCCTAAAACACCTGATACACTTGAAATATTAACGATTCTGCCATATCCAGATTTTAAAATTGTTTTTGATGCAGCTTTAATCATATTCCAAACCCCTTTTAAGTTGGTATTAACAACAGAATCAAACTGTTCTTCTGTCATTCTTAATATTAAATTATCTGCCGTAATTCCGGCATTATTCACTAAAATGTTTATCGTTCCAAATGTCTCAACCGTTTTATCAACGAGTTTTTGTGCATCTGCATATTTTGAAACATCAGCTTGAATTGCTAAGGCATTTCCTCCAAAACTATTAATTTCTTTGACTAACTGATTGGCTTTTTCTGCACTTCTATTATAGTTAATAACAACTGTAGCACCATTTTTGGCAAGTGTTAATGAGATATGATAACCAATCCCAGAGGCGCCACCTGTAACTATCGCCACTTTATTCGATAAATCCATTTAATTTTAACCATCCTTTCACATCATCAAATTGTGTCATACTTTGAAAGCTTATGACTTCTAAATTCGTTTGTTTTTTGACTAAATTTGTAAGCACATTACCCGGTCCAAGTTCAATAAAATGAGTAAAACCATCTTTAATCATCATGTCCAACGACTCAACAAAACGTACGGAACTAACAACTTGGTTAACCATTAAATCTTTTAATTCTTTATAGTTTAACTTCCGCCCTGTAACATTCATATAAATATCATAGCTAGGATAGTTAAACCTAACCTCTTCTAAATAACTTTTTAATTTATGACTAGCCTCATTCATTAATGGACTATGAAATGCCCCACTAACATTTAATGGGATAATCCTTTTCGCACCAGCTGCTTTGAATAGATTTATGGTTTCTTCTAAAGCTTTTTTTTCACCACTAATCACAATTTGGTTAGGCGCATTTAGATTGGCAATATACATCTTACCTGTTAAGACCATTTCTAACCTATTTTGGATGGTTTTTTCATCTAAACCGAGTACGGCAGCCATCACACCCTCTTCTTTATTAGCCGCTTCATCCATATAAAGGGCACGGTTATAAACAAGTTGAATGGCTTGATCCATCTCAAACACACTAGCAGCACATAAAGCACTATATTCACCTAAAGAGAAACCTAATAAACCACTAATAGTTGGGTTCAGATGTTTTATTTGTTGATAGGCAAGTAGTGAATGTGCGAATACGGCTAATTGGGTATATTTTGTTTCATTTAAATGAATACCTGTTTGAATTACTGTCTTTAAATCTAGTGAAGTGAGTGTTTGAATCTTGTCATAAAATTGGGCGGCTTGAGGAAAATCAAGACTCATCCCTTGAAATTGTGACCCTTGACCAGAAAATAATAACCCTAATTTAGCCATTACATAACCTCTAACTTATTTTTATAGTCATTAACCTCATCAAATAAATCTTCAAGGACTTGTTTAACCGTTTTTATGTCATGAACCAATCCAGCTATTTGACCCGCCATAAATGATCCATTATCAATATCACCCTCTAAAACAGCTTTTTTCAAAGAACCTAACGTTAATTTTTCAAGTTCTTCTAAAGGCGTTTTTAGTTCAGTGAGTCTTAAGTATTCAACCGCCATTTTATTCTTAATCACTCTAACTGGTGCCCCAGTGCCTCTACCGGTAACCACTGTGCCAGTATCTTTTGCTTCAACAACCACTTTTTTATAATTTTCATGGATTGGACACTCTTTGGTAGCTAGTAAGACAGTACCAATTTGAACCCCTTTAGCCCCGAGTGAAAAGGCCGCCAAGACCCCTCTTTTATCACCAATACCCCCTGCCGCAATTACAGGAATGGTTAGTGCATCTGCCATTTGAGGTATCATTGCCATGGTGGTCAGTTCACCAATATGGCCCCCTGCTTCAGTACCCTCCGCAACAATCGCATCCGCTCCAGCTCTTTCCATTCTTAATCCTAAAGCAACACTTGGAACAACAGGGATCACAATAATGCCTGCTTCTTTCCATTTAGGAATATAAATCGCCGGTGATCCTGCGCCTGTGGTAACCACTTGGACCCCTTCATCAATCACCACTTGGGCGATATCTTTTGCGTGAGGGCTCATCAACATAATATTTACCCCAAATGGATTCTTAGTTAATTCTCGACATTTTCTAATTTCATTTTTTACCCAGTTAGCGTCATTACCGCCTGAACCAATCAAGCCTAATCCACCAGCATTCGATACAGCTGAAGCGAGTTCAGCGGTGGCAATATTTGCCATTCCACCTTGAATAACAGGGTATTTAGTCCCTAATAATTCATTAATATTTTTCATATGTTCTCCTTTTATATATATAAGATGGCTCCCCCATAGGTAAATCCACCACCAAAACCAACTAACAAGATGGTCTCATTTTTATGCCCACTGGCAATATATTCAGCTAATAATAAGGGAATACTGGCCGCACTCGTATTACCATAAGATTCAATATTCATACTAAATTTATGCATTGGGATATTGAGTGATTTAGCCACCGA
>CAZYSQ010000064.1:0-6033 GCA_964649865.1 uncultured Acholeplasmataceae bacterium | reverse complement strand
TTGTGATTAACAATGAAGATTCCAAAACAGGGTTTCCTAATAAAATTGAAGATGATCCTATATTATCATTGGTTCTGAGTGATAAAAGTAGGTATGAGTATTCAGAAGAACGAAGGCTATTCTATGTGGCTTTAACCAGAACCAGATCATATTGTTATCTCCTGGTTGATGCTAACAAACCATCAATTTTCATTAAAGAGATTGAAGACAACTGCGAAATAACTAATCCTGAACTGGTAGAGGACAGTGAAGCCATTGCGTGTCCATACTGTAAAACCGGACATTTGGTTTTGAGAGGTGAATGGGGGAATCAATTTTATGGTTGTTCGAATTATCCTTACTGTGAATACAGTCAGAAAAAGAGTGTGGTTGATGGTTCAAAAAGATGCCCAAGATGTGATCATTTTATTATTTGGAGAGATGGACAGTGGGGCAAATTTCTAGGTTGTTCGAATTACCCCAGATGCAAACATACCATTAATCCCAAAGACTATGATTTTGAGAGATGGAAACCTAGTTTCGAAAAGTATAAAAAGAAGTCCTAATTTGATAGGCTCAGTAATTAGGGTTTATGAAGCCTTAAACGAGTAAATGATATACCTGCATTAGTAATTGATATGCAAAACATGGAAAAATCGAGTAAATAATGAAATGAGGTAAAAAAGTGGCTAATCATCATTATGTTCCAAGGTTTATTTTAAGAAATTTTAATGAAAAAATTTCAATTTTCAATCTTAAAACAAAAGAACTTATATTTAATAAGAATCTCAGAAATGTATTTCAAGAAAACGATTTATATTCAGAGGATATTGAAAATATGTTTAATAAGCTTATTGAAAATGATGTGGCCATTGTTCTAAGAAACAAAATACTTATAGACTCGAAGCATATTGAAATTACTCGCAAGGAACTTATTTTATTACGTAAGTTTTTATTGCTTCAAATGTTTAGAACTAATATAGGATTATCTGGATTCACCAAAGATATGATAAATAAATATCGCCTAATAGCAAAAGAACCACCCATTCAGTTTAACGAAATAATGGAAATATCAAACTTGAATGATAGAGATTATTGGCTAGCTACATTAAAGTGCATTATTGAGTGTGATAACTTAACAAATCTAAAAACTGTTAAAACTGCAACTGCAATTGCCGTATGTTTTGCAGAAGGATATAATTCTGGATATATGGGTATTTGGGATAGTTCAGAATGTGGAGAAGAATTTATCGTTATGGATCAAGGTATGACATCTGAACATGAAAAATCAACACCTGATTATATGTATAAAGATGCGATGAAACGTGGTTATTTACTTGAAAAGTTAGAAAACAATCACCCCAATAAACATATCTATGCAAAAATGTTTATAGAAAATAACTTGTTTCATGAGAATTTTTATTTTCATTCAATTTCAAAAAATAGAATAATCGTATTAATTAACCCATTTTTCAGATTATATAACCAAAAAGATGCCGAAGTAAATAAATATATATTTGAACCGCCTAATATTCGTCCAACAAATATATTTGATTTAAGTATTACTGAAAACAATTTAGCAATTTATAAAAATCATGGAAATTATAGCCTTGATGACGTATTCAAATATAAAATCAAACAACTTACTCTTAGAGATGCTATTTATGTTAACGCCTTAACTTTGGATCGAATACATAACATAGTAGGATTTTCTGAACTTAAAAATATTAGAAGATCTTTGATAACATACAACCACATCGGACAATATCGTCTTAAGAACTATGATGCACTAGTCGAAAACATTGAACAATTGGGATATAACATCCACTTAACAAATGAATTAAAACTATTTGCAAAAAGTTTCACAACACGTATTATTACGAGTGATGAGATATCATACATTAAAAAATTTTTGGAATTGATGGAACGAAAGCAAGATTAATGATATAATTATTTTGTAATCATAAACACCTATAACTGAGGTTGGAGGTGCAGATATGACTACAAATAAAAGATTCAAAGATAATTTGCTTAAATTAATGGGAGTATATTCTCTAACCCAACAGCAACTCGCTGATGATTTAGAAATTGATATTCGAACCATTGGTTATTGGTTGGGTAAACGCTCTAGTATTCCAATAGTTACTACATTAATTAAGATAGCTAGTAGATTTGATACAACGATAGAAGCATTGCTCAATTAGGGCAATGTTTTTATATTTTATGAACAATTGTTCCTACAATCTTCAAATGATTTAATATAAAATATAGGTAATACTGAAAAATTGAAAGGAGAAAATCATGGCTAAGGGCGGAAATAGTGCAAATAATGCTCGTTCAAATTCTATGAATCCAAACAACTCTGCTTATAGAGGTTCAGCGAACAATCATTCCAATCAACATAACCCAAACAATTCTTCACATCAAGCTAGAGTTGACAACAGAGCAAATCAAAAGAATCCAAACAATTCTAAAACAAAAAGTAGATAGTAGTTTGGAATCAGGGTGGTAGGGTTTGTTCTCCACCTTTTCTTTCTTAAAATTAATCAATTCAATAACTACAGTTTGTGAAGTCATAACAAGGAAGATGGAATACTTTATAAGGAAACTCACACACCTTACAAGGAAAACAAAGGAAAAATAAAAAAACGCTGAATTTAGCGTAAAAATGAACTGATCAGAGATGGTTGGTTCTTTTTTTGTATGCTCTGAGCCAACCCATAGCGAGTAATGATAGGCGGTAAAATGCAAATGAGCTGGTTTTCAACCTACTGCAAAAGCAGTGCGAGAAATATTCGTAGTTCCTCTTACTTTAAGACTTATGAAGCGAGGACTCTTGATGCGAAAGGATATTTACCAAAGATGGAAAGCTGATGGAACAGTACAAGCAAAACTAAAACTAATTAAAGACCTTGCCAGTCGTTCGTGTGGAATGGGCGTTATCGCAAGTGAACTTGGTATTGCCGAAAACACGCTTTATTCGATGCGCAAGAAATATAGGACTGTCGACCAGGCATACCTTGACGGCCGAAACTTACTCAAGAAAAGTTTGCTCGAAAAGATGTATGAACGGGCAATGGGATTAACCATCACAAACGAAGACCAAATAATCGAACAAACACCAACTGGTACAAAGAAGAAAATCATTAAACAAACAAGAACTATTCTTGGTGATATGAGTGTTGCCAGATACCTTCTCATCATTAACTTCGGTAAAGAGTATAGCGAAAAGAAGTATGAGCTTGAATTATCCGAACAAAAAGTTATTGAACGTCAAAAGGAAAATGAGTGGACACCATTAGAAATTGGAGAAGTTGATGCAATTAGTAAGAAAAAGAATAAGCGACCTTAAAGAGTACGATAACAACCCTAGGGAGAACGATCACGCTGTTGAAGCAGTCGCTAACTCGATTAAAGAATTCGGATTCAAAGTTCCTATCATTGTTGACAACAACAATGTTATTATCGCAGGACACACAAGAATCAAAGCAGCAATTAGTTTAGGTTTAACAGAAGTCCCTTGTATTGTTGCGAGTGACTTAACACCCGAACAAGTTAAAGCGTTTCGTCTCGCTGATAATAAGGTAGGTGAAATTGCCACATGGGATTTAGAAAAGTTAAAACTTGAACTAGAAAACATTGACGGACTCGATATGAGTCTCTTTGGGTTCGACATGGAACCAGATATTGATGAAGTCTTTGAAGACGACTTTGATCCAAACGACCACGTCCCCGAAATTCCTTATACGGAATACGGGGATTTATATTTATTAGGGGAACACCGATTGCTATGCGGGGACTCCACTAAAGCAGAAGATATTCAAAAACTTGTTGATGATAAAGTAATTGACCTTGTATTAACAGATCCACCTTATAACGTGGATGTTGGTGCCAAAGGTGACACGAACGAACAGTTCGATAACCGTCGTATTAAGAACGACAACATGAGCTCGGAAGACTTCCTTAGTTTCCTTGTAAAAGCATTCAAGAACATGCGTGACGTCTTAAAAGAAGGTGGTTCCTTTTATGTTTGCCATGGCTCAAGTTCGCTCGTTGAGTTTGATAAGGCACTTCAAATCAATAACCTTAAACCACGGCAACAACTTATCTGGAATAAGAACACATTAGTGCTTGGCCGTCAAGATTACCAGTGGCGACACGAATGTATTTACTACGGATGGAAAGAAGGGAAGGCACATTACTTTATTGATAATCGCACACTCACAACTGTTATTGATGCACCAAGTTTAGATTTTAAAGCAATGAAGAAAGATGAATTAATCCAAAGGCTAGAAGATATCTATTCTTTAAAGAATAGTGTGCTAAATCATGATAAACCCGCTAAAAACGATTTACATCCAACAATGAAACCTATTTCCTTGTTAGCAGATTTATTAAAGAACAGCTCTCATCCAGGACAAAATGTTCTTGATCCATTTGGGGGAAGTGGTTCAACGCTTGTTGCGTGTGATGAACTACGCAGAGTTGCATTCATTAATGAGTTAGATGAAACGTACGTTGACGTAATTGTGAAACGATATATTAACTTAAAAGGAAGTATTGATAACTGCTACGTAGTGCGCAACGGTGTCAAGACACCGCTATCTGAAATTGAAACATTTAACGAAATATTAGAAAGTGAATAATTATTATGACTAAAACAAGTGAATCAGTTTTCAAAGGACATCCAGATAAGATATGTGATGCCGTCTCCGATTACATTTTAACGAAACTAATTGAACAAGATCCAAAAACAAGGGCGGGAATTGAATGCTTAATAAAAGATGAAGTACTAATAATCGCAGGAGAGGTCACAACGATAGCTGATATTGATTACACAGACGTTGCGAAAGAATGTATCGAAGATGTTGGTCTTGACTCCACAGAGTTTCAAGTCATTGAAAAGATTAGTGTGCAATCTAGTGACATTGCTCTTGGTGTCGATAAAGGTGGCGCTGGTGACCAAGGAATAATGTATGGCTACGCTGAAGTAGGTACTGAAGAGTTAATGCCACTACCAATCGTACTCACACGAAAGTTAGCACGTGCACTTGACGAACTAAACACTAAAGCACCGCTCTTCTTTGCAAAAGATGGTAAATGTCAAATCACAATTAATTACGATAAAGATAAACCAGTAGAAATTAGTGTCATTGTTGTTTCTATTCAAACAAGACCGGGTATTCTCCGCTTAAGTTACGAACCTTACATTCATAAAGTCATACACCAAACTATGCCAAGAGAACTCTTAACGCATAATACTAGAGTATTAGTTAATCCAACTGGGGAGTTTGTTAAGGGTGGATCATACGCAGATAGCGGACTAACTGGTCGCAAACTACAATGCGATAGTTACGGTGGACTAGCGCTCCACGGTGGTGGTGCATGGAGTGGCAAGGACTTAACTAAAGTCGATAGATCCGCAAGTTATTATGCACGTTACATTGCCAAGAACATTGTGGCATCTGGTCTTGCACACAAATGTGAAATTGGAATTGCCTATGCAATCGGCATCGAAGAACCAGTAGGGATATCAATTAATACTTTCAATACTTCAAAAATCCCAGAAAAGAAGTTGCTAGATACAATACTTAAAGTCTTTAACTTTAAACCACAAGCAATTACAAAACAAATTGGGATAACAAATTTCTATCAACTTGCGTCGTACGGACAAGTCGGAGTTCTCACGGATACACTACCGTGGGAACAAATAGATAAAATTGAAACTATAGTTAACATACTCAATGAAAATTAGAAAATTTTACGGCAGTCATTTTTGGAAGAAACAACGAAAGTATAGACTACTCATGGACAATTATGTATGTTCTCAGTGTGGTGGCGTTGCAACAGAAGTTCACCATAAAATTAGACTTACCAATAAAAATGTTGATGACCTTAAAATATCAAGTCTAGAAAATCTAGAAAGCATATGTCGAGGATGCCACAATAAACAAACACACTCATTAAAAGACCCTTATAAATTTAATGTTGACGGAGACCTTCAAGCTCTCAATGTTGATACAGTACGCAAAGATATTCCTGTATCGTCTTCTG
>CAZYSQ010000063.1:0-6247 GCA_964649865.1 uncultured Acholeplasmataceae bacterium | reverse complement strand
CCGCTAATATCATTGAAAGGAATACCGCTTTGTTGAGCTTTTTCACCTGGTGCTTGTCCGATTATCACAATTAAGGCATTTTTATTCGCTTGATAAACTGGTTTTAGATTTTGTTTCGTATAAGTAAGGTTCATTGGATCAAACATAATCTCTTTTTCAAACATACTAACACCTCTATCAATAGAATAGCATATTACCATTAAATTTAATTATACTTTGCGTTAGTGTGAGCTAAATTTAACGATAATTTATTAGAGATTATTTTTAATTAATACTTAAAAGTGTTACAATACTTTAAGAGGTGAGAGAATGAAAAAAGAATTAATTAAACAAAATTATTATCAATCAGTAAACAATAGCTGGCTAGAACAGGCGGTCATTCCTTCGGATCAACCAACAATTTCTGCATTTATTGAGCTTCATTTAGGGATTGAAAAGACTTTAATGGATTTAGCTAAAAAGTGGGAACTTGATCCAACTGGATTAAATGAAAACTTAAAGAAGTTTATCAAACTTTATCAGATGACAAAGGATTTTGATAAAAGAAATGAACTGGGTGTAAAACCTTTTAACGTGGTTTTAAATAAAATTAAGGGGTTAAAAAACCTTAAAGACTTTGAACAAGCATTTAAGGACTTAACGTTAGAAAGTATTGAAACGCCATTTTCAGTTGGGGTATCTCAAGATTTTATGAATAGTAACATTCAAGTTTTATATTTTGGTGCATCGAGTTTATATTTACCGGATACATCTTACTATAAAGATGAAACAACCAAAGCCCAATTGATTGGTTTATTTAGTCAAACCACTTCAGCCTTATTAAAATTATATGGTTTCAGTGACGAAGAAACCTCAAAACTATTAACAGAAGCATTGGCCTTTGATGCATTATTAGTTCCTGTCACAAAATCAAGTGTTGAGGCGGCTGATTACGTTAAAATGTATAATCCTGTTAAGAATGAAAATGTTAGAGAGTTAATTAAAAACTTTAACCTAATGGACCAAGCAGAAGGATTAGTAAAACAAGAAGTTGATCAGTTGATTGTCATGAATTTAGACTTTTTAAATGCGTTTGACACGATTATTAATGAAACTAATTTTGAATTAATTAAATCATGGATGATTGTCACCAACGCAATTGGATTTGCCTCTGATTTATCAGATGAAATCAGAATTGCCGGTGGCGCCTTTTCCAGAGCGTTAGCGGGGATTCAAGAAGCTCAAAGTCAAGAAAAATCAGCCTTTTATCAAGCTTATAATAAATATAGCCAAGTGGTTGGCTTATATTACGGAGAAACTTATTTTGGACCGGTTGCTAAAGAAGATGTTAAAAAGATGGTTCATGAGATGATTGGTGTTTATGAAGAAAGAATTAGTCATAATGATTGGTTAAATGAAGCCACGAAACAAAGAGCTTTAAAAAAGTTAAATAATTTATCGGTTCATGTTGGCTATCCTGATGAACTACCACCCCACTATGATAGATTTAAAGTCGGTAGTTATGATAAAGGTTCAAACTTAATTTTAGAAAGATTAAGCATGAATAGAATCGTAAATGAAGAAAACTTTATGAAGTTTAATAAAGCCCCTAATAAGAACATATGGGAGATGCCTGCAAGTATGGTAAACGCGTATTATAATCCGCTTAACAACCAAATTGTTTTCCCTGCCGCCATTCTTCAAAGACCTTATTACAGCCTAGAACAAACACCAAGTGAAAACTACGGTGGTATTGGCGCGGTAATGGCACATGAAATTTCACATGCCTTTGATAATAATGGGGCTAAGTTTGATGAAAACGGGTCATTATTTAATTGGTGGACTGAGAAAGATTTAGAAGCGTTTAATACGAAAGCTCAAGACATGATTAAACTTTTTGATGGGGTTGAAACAGGTTATGGACAATGTAATGGACAATTAACAGTGTCTGAAAATATCGCTGATAGTGGTGGATTAAGATGTGCCTTAGAAGCGTCCAAAAAAGATAACTCCCATAATTACGATGAATTCTTCAAAAACTGGGCTAGAGTCTGGCGCCAAAAATCATCTAAGGAATATAATCAATTATTATTAACAGTTGATGTTCATGGGCCTTCTATTTTAAGAGCCAATTTACAGTTGAGTAATCTTCCAGAATTCCAAAAATTCTATCAAATTGAAGAAACCGATGAGATGTATCTACCAAAAGAAAAAATGGTTAGCATTTGGTAATAAAATAGGACTTAAAAAAATGAGTTTGTTTAAAAACTCATTTTTTTATGATTAACACTCTTCATAAATAACGATTAAACATGCATATCCTTTTATTAAAATAAACAAAATCGCTATAATAACTATATGGAGGTAATTATGCAAATAGAGATATGGTTTGATTTTAGTTGTCCCTTTTGTTATATCGGAAAAACAAGATTTGAAAAAGCCTTAAATAAATTTAAACATAAAGATCAAGTTAAGGTAATCTACCGAAGTTATTTGTTAAATCCGTTGTTTGATAACCAAGACAATTTAAATATATATGAGTATTTAGCCTTAGAAAAAAGTACAACTGTAGAAGAAGCTAAAAAACTTTTCGAGCTCCCTAAGAAAATGGCTGAACAAACAGGCTTAATTTATAACCTTGATCAAATGATTCCTGCTAATTCAAGACTGGCTCACATGATGGTGAAGTTGTGTGAAGACTTTGAAATTCAAAGTGCGTTAATCAATGATATATATGCTGCACACTTTACAAACGGTCTTGATATTTCAAAACTAGAGGTATTAACTGATTTAGTATCAAAATATGGTTTCAATTCGGAAGAGATTGAAAACTTAATTGAAATTAAAGCAATCAAAAACAAAGTTAATCATGATTTAGATTTGGCACACTCATTTGGGATTCAAGCGGTACCTGGATTCGTTATAAACAGAGAATATTTAGTTAATGGCGCTCAAAATGAAGCATACTTTTTACAAATGTTAGAACAAGTTTACCGAGAAGAAAAAGTAAAAGACAAAGTTAAAAAAGAAGCTTCCTATTGTGTCGGTGATCAGTGTTATAATCCCAAAATTAAAGTATAGTGTAATTATATAGATGTTTGATTATCGGACTAACGATACGATCGTATGAAAATGATACATTGTAGAAAGAAGGATGATTTTATGTTTGTTGTGATTAGAAATATAAAGGTTGAGAAACAATTCTCAAACATGGTTATTGAAAAATTTTCTAAACCATCACCATTGCATGGTTTTTAAGGGTTTGACCATATGGATTTATTATTAGATTCAAAGGATAAAGTGTATGACACCGTAAAGGTTGTCTCCTATTGGGTTGATAAACTCTCATTTCATAAGTGGTTAACCAGTAAAGAACACAAAGAAGGACACAAGGCATCTCGCAATGCGGATGATAAGCCAAAATTTACCATTATTGAAACAACATTTAGCGAATGTGAACTTTAAAAAAACAATTTTAAAATCAAATAGTTAAAATGATTTAGAATAAAAACTTCTATCAAAGGGTTTTCTTTGATTGTTTTTTTTAGTTTAGGTCCTAATAGATATATCAAAATAGAACTTTTAGCTAAAACAATGTATAATTATTAGTTAGAGGGATAAAAATGAGTAATAGATATAAAGTAGTCGGACTTCATTGTGAAGAGTGTTCTTCCAAATTAGCAGAAATCCTCGATAATAAATCGAATATTGAAGGGCTAAATTATGATTTGGAATCTAATGTTTTAACGATTGATAATCTAACTGATTATGAGATGGTTAAATTATTAGTTCAATCAAATGGAGGAACTTTAATTAACGAAACGGATATTAAAGAAGTCCTCAATGAAAAACAGGACCATGATCATGACCATCACCATCATGGGGCAGATGTATCAACAAAAAATATAGGGATTGCCTTTTTCTTAAATTTATTCTTTTCTGTTGGGGAGTTTATTTTTGGAACACTATTCAATAGTGTTGCGATAATGAGTGATGCGGTTCATGATTTAGGCGATTCAATTTCAATTGGGGTTGCCTGGGTATTACAAAAACTTTCTAGAAAAGAGCCTGATAGCCATTACAAAGATGGTTATGGAAGATTTTCTATTTTAGGGGCTTTGTTTACAGGTATTGTTTTAATAATGGGTTCTTTCTTGATGATTATCAGAAGTGTACCTAGACTAATTAATCCTGTTGAGGTTGATTATGACGGGATGTTAATCCTGGCAATAATTGCGATTATAATCAATGTTTTTGCGGCATGGTTAATGCATAAAGGCTCTTCTAAAAATGAGAAAATGTTATCTTTACATATGTTAGAAGATGTCTTAGGTTGGTTTGCGGTCCTCATCGTTTCCATTATTTTAAGATACACGAACTGGTATATTTTAGATCCTGTTCTCGCAATCTTAATCGCTGCCTTCATCCTTTATAAGGCAATACCTCCATTTATTGATTCACTAAAGATATTTATGAATAAAGTGCCGGAACAATTAGACCTTAAGTCTTTAGAAGAAAAGATCTTAAAACTAGAAAAAGTCAACAAGGTCACTAACATCCATACCCATTCTATTGATGGAAATAGAAGTATATTTGTGGGAACCTTATTTGTTTCCACAGATAATTTAAATGAAATAGAATCGATTAAAGATAAGGTCCGGGTTTTGTTGATGGATTATGATATTACCAATTCCACTATTGAAGTGGTGAGTGATTTAAAGAAGATCGTCTAATTAACTTAATCGTCTTAACCATTGGTTTATTTAAAAAGACAAATCATAAGGGTTTAGAGTAAAAATAAAAGGCAATCAAATGCCTTTTATTTTTCTCGTGTAACAGCGTCTTCGTTTATGTTCAAAATAATCAAAATCCTTCCAAGTGGATTGAATTTGATGGTTTAATTCAAGTTCTGGACCAGTTTCTGCATATTTAATGTTATGTTTTATGGCTTCTTTGATGCCGTCTTCTAACATTAAAGCAGGGATCCCTTTGGAATGATGGTTTGGATCAACTGCGATAAAGTATAAGTCTACCACATCGTGTTTCTTTAAGGCTCTTAGAATTCTAAATAGGCCTAATGGAAACAGTTTACCATTACTTTTTTTGTTTGGAAGGGCAAGCGAAGGCATCATTAAACCAAACCCCACGACGCTATCTTCTTTATCTAAGACAAACCATAAATAATCGAGCTTAACGATTAAAATCATTTGTTTAATATAGTAATCCATAACTTTCTGGCTAAGCGGATAAAAACCATAGAGTTTATTAAAGGCGATGTTGTACATTTTAAAAGCGGGATAAATGTATTTATAAACTTCTTTTCTTTTTTTTACTTTAATTAGTTTATAACCATAACGGGTTCTTGTGATTTCGGCGACGCGTTTGATTTTATCGGGGATTTGAGTCATCATAATTCTTTTTTCCACCCAGTCGACATCTTTTACAAAACCTAATTGTTCAAGATGTTCGTGGTAATAGGGTGGGTTCCAAATCGTAATAAACATATTTAAATACTCATAACCATCGACTAACATACCCATTCTGTCTAAATCAGTAAATCCAATCGGGCCCATTAATGTGTCCATCCCTTGTTTGATGGCCCAAGTTTCAACCGCGTTAATTAAGGCTTTAGTCACTTCGATGTTATCAATCATATCGATTCTTGAGAATCTTGCGGTATTGATATTTTGAGACTTATTCCAAGCGTGATTAATGATTCCAGCTATGCGCCCTACGACCTGGTTATTTTGATAAGCTAAGAAGCAGATTGACTCACAATATTCATGCGCAGGGTTCTTTTTCTTATTGAATACTTTCATTTCATCGCTAGAAAGCGCAGGCACAAAGTTATCTTCATTCTTAAATAATTTATTAGGAAAAAGAGTGAATTTTTTTTGTTCTTTATGGGTTAAAACTTGTTTATTGTTATCAAGGGAATTCTCCTATCTATACTATGTTACTGTTATTCTATCATAATAAGAGAATAACAGAATTACTTTCGAAAAAGAAAAGAAGTTTAATAGGATGCAGTTTATAAAAAAAATAAAGTAGTAAACAAAATACGGTTGTAAATCATTATTTTTATAAACAGTGTATTATTTAGTATAAATATGATGTTATTTATAATATAATTTATAGTGAAGAAGGGAGTATTTATGAATAAAATAATCAAAGATGTTATTTTTACAACGATATCACTGGTCTTAATTATAGTGGGCTACCTCTTACAAAGTTTTCTTGATCCTATTACTTATAAGGGATAAATCAT
>CAZYSQ010000062.1:0-6438 GCA_964649865.1 uncultured Acholeplasmataceae bacterium | reverse complement strand
CCATGCCAACCCCAACCAGTTTCTGCTGGTTGTGCTAGTGGAGTTAATTGTTCAGTTTCAAAATCACCATTTATAACTAACCAACTTGATGGTACAGTACCACTAACTACTGTAATTATTCTAATGAAAGTAGCTTCATTCCCTGCTTCATCTTTTATTTTATAAGTTAGTGTATATTCGCCCGGTACAGTAATATTTACAGTACCTGTTACTATAATATCATCTACTGTTAAGTTAATATCGCGATTATCAGTTACTTTAACTCCAGTAAGAGGATTAAACGGTTCGTTAACTCCAATCATTTTATCTTCTATTCCTGTTAATACTGGGGCAGTTGTGTCTGGACCAGGTTGAATTGTCACTAAACTAACGTTATCAAAAGTAACTATTGCTGGTAGTCCTGTTCCTCTAGCACCTAAATTACCTAAGCCTAATACTAATTTCCCATTAGTAATTGTTTCTTTAGTCACAAAAAACTCAAAAGTATAAGTTTGCATTGTCGTGCCAACTGTAACTTCTTCATCAATATAACCTACATTACTTACATTTTCTAATTTAACAATAATGTCTCTTTCAACACTAGATTTAATATCAAGACTTAATAAATACATCTTCCCTTGTTCAATTGTTAAGTTTCCTTGGTTAAACTGAATTGACCAAAACTGTGTTCCAATTTGAGTAACATCAATGACTGCTTGCTCATTTACTACATCGAGTGTCGCTTGACCGCCTTCACCTGCCCAAAAAGTCCAGTTACCTTCAAAGGTAGTAGTAAAATCACCATTAATAATTTGATTAACCGCTTCTTCTATTGGCCTTACAGTTAATTCCATTGTTTCGGTAGTTTTATTGCCTGCAGTATCTGTAACAGTATATGTGATTGGATAAACACCAGGAACGTTTACATCGTATGTCCCAGTAACAACAATTTTGCTTGTTAAATTACCGTCTACGTCATCGCTGGCAGTAATTCCCGCTAAAGGATCAAATTCATCTCCTTGCTCAATAATTTTATTGCTCACACCAATTAGTCTTGGTGCTGTTTTGTCTTCTTCTACTGGTGGTGGTGTCTTTTTACATGACGCTAAACCAACCAATGAAATAAGAAAAACTAATATAACTAACCATCTTTTCATAAAATCCTCCTTTTATTTTTTTCTTTTTATAAAATATATGGTTCCAACAGCAGCTAAACCAACTAAAATAGTTCCGCTTATTACATAAGTCCAAACACTCCTTAAAATACTAGCTTTTACAACTTCAATTGTCATAACTTCACTAGTCAAATAAATTGGTTTTCCACTTTCTGTTTGTGTTTGCGCTACTGTATAAAATTCTATTTTTCCTGTTTTTTTAACACTAACTATTTTACCTGAACTATCAAATTCGGCTTCTGCTTCATTAGTTAATATTATTAAATCTCCTCGATAAGGATATTTTTCTCCTGATAAAGATAAAAGATTACCACTAACTTGGAAATTAGTATCTTTAATGTTCATCTTAAATGTGTTGTTTTCATATTTAAGTAACAATAAAGCGTCTTTGTTATAATCTGAAACGTTTGTTGTAATTCCACCAACACCAGCTTCATAAAAATATTCAATTGATGTATGCTCATCAATTGTCCATGGCCATACTGTTAATCCACGGTGCGTTAAAGCTTCAGTAAATTCTTTAGTAAGCGGTCCATAAGAAGGGTTTAGGGTAGATTTAATTGGGACAATTGATGTTAAAACATTTAACATTGAGCCATTTAAATTACTTCCTAGTAAAGCACCAGTTAAATAACCATTACTCATCTTTGGATAAACTTCTTTCATATCATTAATATTTTCTGCACCAAATGCTATGAAATTAATATTTTCTGCCATATCATATTGTTCAATTAGTTCTTTAGTTTTTTCTAATAATAGTTTATTAGTAGGTTTAATTTCTACAAATAAAACAACATCAGTTCCTTTAAAAGCAATTAAAAAATCTTCAAGGGAAGGAACAAAATATTGTTTTCCGCTATTGGAAACGTCAATTAATGGAATTGATAAAATATCTAAATATAATTGATCTTTAATACTAAATGGATAACCGGTTGTTCTATTAAGTGAATCATCATGCATTACAACTACTTTTTCATCTTTAGTTAAATGAATATCAATTTCAATTACTTTAGCTCCATGTTTAACTGCTTCTAAAGCTACTTCAAGACTATTTTCTGGTCCGCTGCTATTAGTATAGCCATTGTGTAAACCACGATGTGAAATCATAAAAACCTCTCTTACGTGAGTTACTTCAGTAAAAGTGCTATAGATCTCAAAAACATCTAAATAATTAGGCGTCACAATTCCATTTACACCTGATAAAATCGCTTTATGACGAGTTTTAACATCTGCAGTAGTCCAAACTGTCATTCCCCTATTTTGCAGATAATTTACGGCTTCTTTATTAATAACGTTAACATTAATAATTGCCGCAACAGCTTGTGCTTCGTTAGTACTAAACCTAATGTTATTTAATTGTTCTTTAGAAAGTTTAGTATTATCGTTTGAAAAATCTAAAATACCTCTAACCATTTCATAATGACTTCTAACACTTAAAATAACTTCCTTTTTAGGGGAAACTACAAAAACATCTAAAATACCATAATATTTAAGTTTTTCAGCGATTGCTTCTGTTAATAGTTCATCTTCAAGGTAAAAAGCAGGAATTACTTTACCGTCTATATCAATTAAAAAGTTATAAAGACTACTAACTTTTTCACCAGTCATTGTTAGAACATTTAAATCATTATCTAACTTAACCATAATAGTTGCCGGTCTTATGCTTCCTAACATTGATGCTAACTCTTCTTTATTATTTAGGGGAGTTACTACTGTTGCTGGATTAACTATTTTTGTTTCTGGTTGATAAACTGTAGGTATTTTCACAAAATCATAAGTATCTTCTCTAATATATGATAACGGTAAAGTTATTTTAATATTATCAAAAACAGCTTTAGCGCCATCAGCTTGAAAACCAATATCACCTTTTTTAAACTCAAAAGCTTGCTCATGAACATTCATTAAAACTCCGTTCATATATTCAGTAACTGTTGAATCAAGTACATCTATTTTTAAATTATACATTTTAGCTGGACTTAATTTTTCAGAATAACTTTTAGTATTAGTTACATTCCAATTACCATTTATTCTTTTTGCAAACTCAACACCATTAGCTAAAGTAGCATCTTGTCTGATTGCCATTTGAAAGTAATTTTCATCACTATATCTAAACATTACACTCGCCCATCTAGATTCATTGTTTGCTTCTATGATGGTCATATCTGTTTCAATTATATAATTAGAAAACATCTTCAAATATGGTGGCAATAACACTTTAGAAGCTCCACCTGTACCATCTAAAGATAATCTTTCGCTACTAATACCCGAACTACCTAAAGAAACATAATCAATTGGTAGTTTACCATTAGGCACGCCCTCAAATGTTTCATCTAATAAAATATATTCTGTTTCATCAGCTTCTTTTACAATAAAATAAACATAAAAGTTGGCACTTTCATACTGTAAAAGCATTCTATGAATACCTTTACTTAATAACTTAAATTTGCCCTCTTCAATTTTTAGATCATTAGAAAACGAAGTTAAAGTTACTTCTGATAAACTAACTTTAGTAGTTTTATTATGTCTATAAACATAGTCACTCATTAATAGTTCATCATTAACATTTGCCAAAATTGAAGCTTCGTTACTACTTATTTCAATTTTATTTTCTTCTTCTGCGTTTAATTTAGTTGATGTAATAAAAAGCCCCATCACCACTAGCATTAGCGTTAAAATCTTTTTCATTTTACCTCCTTAGGAAATCGATTTCCTATTAACACTTTAAAATTTTTTACAAATTCTGATTCGCTTTTACAATTTGGGAAATCGTTTTCCTAAATTCACCAAATAGAAAAAGTGAAATCGTTTACTTTACATTTTGATTATACATTACAGTTTTTAAAAAAACAACTTTATTTGCTTTTTAATTTACCGAGTTTCTTTTAATAAGTTCTACTGGTAGTTTTATAACAACTTGCTTTTTTTCTTGCTTATCTTTAATTAAAGAAATTAATTGTTCTGCTGCTGTGATACCAAGAGCTTTTTTGTTTTGACCAATTGTTGTTAGACTTGGTGTAAAAAGATGTGAAAATTCTATATCATCAAAACCAATTACTGAAATATCACCGGGAACTTTATACCCTTTGGACTCAAAAGCCCTAATGACGCCAAAAGCGAGCGCATCAGAACCAACTATTACAAACTCTGGTTTTGTAGGTACTTCTTCTAATAACTTTAAGCCAGCTTGAAATCCAGAATTAAAACCAAATCCACTAGCTTCTACAAAGTAAGAGTTCGTTTTATGTTTATTTACTAAGCTTGAAAATTCATTTGTTCTTTCTTCAAAAGCTTTACTAGTGTATGGTCCACCTATTTTATCTATTCTTTGATAGCCTTTCTCTAACGCAAGGTTAAAAGCAATCTTAATTCCGCTTTTATTATCCGATACTACAGTCGTTAATTTATCCATGTAAAAGTCAGTTGAAACACATGGTATTTCACTATTAACAAGTTCAATGATCAGTGGATTTTGAAAGTTACCTGATAATATTAAAACACCATCAACATTTTTTGTTTTACACCAATCTAAGTAACTCATTTGATTATCGCCAACTTTATTTACAACAAAAATAACTTCATAGAAGTTTTGTTCAACGTAGTTTTTAAAGGCCTGTAAAACCGCACTGTAAAAAGGGTGTTCTAATCCTACTAATGAAATATCTGAAAACAACACTCCAAGGGTAAAAGAGTGTTTACTTTTTAATGTTCTTGCACTAGCGTTTCTAATATAGCCAATTTCATTAACATAATCTAAAACTCTTTTCCTTGTCTCTTCACTTATATGCCCTTTATTATTTAATACTTTAGAGATTGTTGAAGGTGCTAATTTTAAATCTTTAGCAACTGAAACTATTGTTTTTTTCATTTTAATTTAACACCTCTTTTACATAAATATCTTTAATATCAAGAGGGTTTAACTTAATTAAAGTTCCCCCTAATAATTCTTTATCATAATAACAGTAATGGCCTGTCTTTAATCCGTAACAAAGCCATATTCCTTGATATAACAATTTAGCATTATTATTGTGATCATGACCTACAAAAATAGCTTCTGTGCTCTTAAGTCTTTTAATTACTTTAAAGAAATTGTTGTTTGTTTTAGAACAACTAACATTTTCTTTATTTATCCCAAAACCTTTAATTTCTCCCTTTAAATATTTATTATAAGCCTCTTTATATTCAACTAAAGTAATATGAAAAAATAATAGTGATTTTGTTTTATTTATCTTTACTAACTTCTTATAAAGTTTAATTTGCTTGCTTGAAATATAATCATAACCTTCATCATTATTACTATGAGAATCGAGGAAATATAAACTATAAAATACTTGCTTTTGATACTTTAAATTAAGACAAAAATTGCCACTTCCTTTAATGTTATCATCTAAGTCTTTAAATAAAATATTTTTACTTTCTAAAAAATATCTAGATAAATCTTTTTTAGAAATGTATTCACCTTTACTATTAGCTTCATCATCATGATTACCATAAGTAATTGTAAAAGGGATATTATAAGAATCAATTAATTTAACTGTTTCTTTGACAATATTAATTTTTTCTTTTAAAGGCTCTTCACTAATAGCCATAAAAAAGATATCTCCTGTAATAACTATTAAATTAGGTTTTACTTTATTTAAAATATTATCAAGATATTTTTTTATAATTTTTATTTCTTTAAAATAAGCAATATGAAAATCTGTTAATTGTAATATTTTAACTTCATTAATATTATTAACTTCAAGATCAACTAAATAATCTTTTATTTTCATTTTGTTTAACCTTATTTCTTTTTAATTGAATAAATTGTTCCTTGTTTATTAAGTTCATAATACTTCTTTAATTCTTTTTGAAAAAATGGTAAAACTTGTTTGTTTTTAGCACCATAGTTTTTAGGGTTAAAGTCTTTCATTTGGTTTTTTAAAGTTAAAATAACATAAGAAAAATCACTAAAACCTTTATCATCATGGTTTGATTCAATAATTCTATCAATTACTTTAATTAATCCATTAAAGACATCTTCTTTTTTATCTTTTTCTGATTTAGTTATTTTAGTAGTAATTTTCTCTACACTAATAAAGTAATTAAAAGTGTTTTTATAAGTATCACTAGCTTTATTATCTCCAGCACCAACAATATATTTATTGTGTTTTTGAAGTTCATAAACAAGTGGTGTGAAATCACTATCACTTGTAGCTAAACAAATACAATCTATATAATCTTTTTCTAATAAACTCATCGCCTCAATAGTCATTCTAATATCAACAGCATTCTTACCCTTAGAATA
>CAZYSQ010000061.1:0-6459 GCA_964649865.1 uncultured Acholeplasmataceae bacterium | reverse complement strand
TTTATGGTGTTTTAGAAAGATCGTTGGAGTTAGGAAAACTTTATAATGCTAACTTAGAAGTTCTTAAAATAAGTTCTTATTTTCATGATATTACTAAAAATCTTACAAATTTAGAGCATGAAAAATTAATTAACAATAAAGTATTGTTTGAAAATATTGAACCCTTTATGTATCACGCTTACTCTGCTTATTCATTAGCACTAAATTATAATATAGAAGATGAGAAAATTTTAGAAGCTATAAAATATCATATTTGGGGTAAAATAGAAATGAATCTTGAAACTATGATTCTTTGTGTAAGTGATTATTGTGAAAAAAATAGAACTCACATAGGAGCTAAGGAAGTTTATCAGTTAGCTTTAAAAAACATTTATCAAGCTTATTTGCTTAGCATTAAAAAAACAATGGATTATAATTTAAGTCTTAATAACAAATTAAATCCCGAACAAATAAAAGTATACAATTATTATAAGGAGAAGTATGGAACTATTAAATAAAATTTATAACGCGTTAGATCAAGTGAACTTAAAAGATTTAAAAGCATTCGATTTAGAGACTAAATCACCTTTTTACCAATATGTTATTTTTGGGACAGGGACTAAAAGACAAGCAGATGCTTTAGTTGGATATTTAAAAGATGAATTAAAGCATGCTTATGAGATTAAAGGTATTGAAGGAAAATCTTCAGGTTGGACTTTAGTTGACTGTGGTGAAGTAATTATTCATGTTTTTGAAAGCGATGAAAGAGAGTTTTATGGTTTTGATGATAAGTTTATTGGTTTTAAAGTATTAGAACGATAAAATAAAGTAAAAGATAAATAAAAAGAATATATATTATAGGGTGGTATAATGAAAACTATCTTAAAAATATATGTTCTTTTTCTTTTTATATTCATACTAGCTTTCTTTTTTATTAACAGAAAACAAGAAAAAAACTATCAAGACTTAAGTGAACCAAAAGCAGTTAAAGTAACTGTTTTGGGGGCTGTTTTAAACCCTGGAACTAAAACTCTTAAAGAGAATATGACATTTGAAGAGTTGTTTTTTTATTTTAAAGTAATTCCTAATTTAGGAGATATTAGTAATTTTGATCTTAATGATTTAATTGAAAATAATAAAACCTATTATGTTCCATATTTGAAAATCGAAAAACAAGAAAATGTAAAAATAAATATAAACACAGCTTCAAAAGAAGAACTAATGACTCTCCCTGGGATTGGTGAGGCGAAAGCTATAGAAATTATTAACTACCGGACGAAACATGGTTATTTTAATACAACTTTAGAAATTATGAATGTTTTAGGAATTAAAGAAGCAACTTATGAAAAAATTAAAGACTATATTACCGTTTAATTATTTTCATTATTACGCAATTAGTGTGTTAATTGCCTTACTTAGTTATGAGCTGCCAATTTTACTTGTGCTATTTTATTTACTTTATAAGTTAATAAAAGATTATAAAAGAAAAGTTTTAGTAATTTGCTTAGGTGTTTTAGTTTATCTATGTTTGTTTATTATAAATTTAGTGCCAAAGAAATTTCCAAACCAAAAAGATAGGTTTACAATAATTGAAAGAATAGACAAAGAAAACTATTATCAATATACAGCAAAACAAAAAAATAGTAAGTATATTTTTAACTTAAATGAGTATTATGATGTTGGTGATATTTTAAGACTAGAATTTAGTTATGAAGAGTATCAAAAAGAAAAAACTCCAGGCGCATTTAATGCTAAAAAATATTACAGCAGTATTAAAGTCTTTTACAAACTAAATATTAAAAAAGTTGAGTTTATTAAAAAAACATATGTTTTAACAAGCCTTAAATATAATTTGTTGAAGAGGCTAAATAACTATCCTCCTTTAACTAAAAGTTATTTAGAAACACTGTTGCTTGCTCACAATAGCTTTGATGGTGATTTTAAAAGTACTCTTTCAAAAACAGGTATAAGCCATTTGTTTGCACTTTCTGGACTGCATCTCTCTTTTTTAATTATTTTTTTAGAAAAAATCTTTTTTAAAAGCAAACATAAACAAATATTAATTATTATAATATTAACCGTTTATGTTGTTGTTACGGGGTTTCCTGTTAGCTTGTTAAGAGCTTACTTGATGTATTTATTATTAACAATTTTTAAAGAAGAAAAGATGACATCTTTAGATGCTCTTAGTTTATCTTTTTTACTCATGCTTATAAATCCTTATATAAGATATAATTTAGGCTTTGTATTATCTTTTTTAGTTTCATTTTTTGTAATTATAATAGGAGATAACTTTTTTAAAATAAGTATAGTTGCTTTTTTAGTATCTTTACCTTTTGTAATAAATTTTAATGGAGGGATTTTACCATTTAGTTTGCTTATTTCACTTTTTATTGCTTATCTTTTCCCATACATATTTATACCTTTAATGCTAGTTTCTTTAATAAGCTTTATAGCACCCTTAACAGAATATTTTTACAGTAGTTTTAACAGCTTTTTAAACTACTTTTCAAATAGTTATTTTATTAAAATTCATCATTTTAGTTTGCTAGCAATTATTATTTATTTTGCTATTTTAATATTTGTATTATTTGATAACAATGATCTAATTAAAATTAAAAGAAGTAAATGGTTAATACTTTTTTTAGTAGGTTCATTTTACTATCCATATTTAAATCCTCAAGGTTATATTTACTTTTTAGATGTTAATCAAGGTGACGCAACATTTATAAGTAGGCCTTTTAATAAAACAAATATTTTAATTGATGCAAATAAAGGAACATATGAATTTTTAAAGACAAGAGGTAATATTGAAATAGATTATTTTTTTATAACTCATGGAGATTTAGATCATAGCGCTGATGCGGTTAAGATTTTAAGAGAATTTAAAGTTCACAACTTATACATTAATTATTTTGATAATACAAATGTTATTAAAAACTTAAGTGAATTTGGACTTTTAAAAATAAAAGAAGGGACATTTGTTAGTGGAGATATTTTAATAAAAGTGTTTGGACCAAATAAAGATTATTTGAATGTTAATGAAAACTCTTTAGTGTTAAAATTGACAATTGATAATAAAAACTATTTATTTACAGGAGATAGCGGCTTTAAAAGAGAACAAGATTTAATTAAATATAGCGAGTTACTTCAAAGTGATTACTTGCATGTTGGTCATCATGGAGCAAACACTTCAACTAGTTTAGATTTTTTAAAAGTTGTTAAACCAAAAGTAGCAATTATAAGCTCTGGCGTTAATAATTATAACCACCCACACCCTGAAACTATCTTTAGAATAACAAGTTTAGGTATAAAAATAAGGCAAACAAAATTAGAACAAACTATTACAATTAAAAAGTATCAACTAATGTCTTTTAGTAATAGTTTTGTTATACAAAAAAAGAGTTTTAGTGTATAATGTCGATAGAGGTATTTTTTATATGGATGATTACTTATACGCCTTTTTGGCTGAGGATCTTTATTTAGTAGAAAATAAAGTGGAGAAATTAATCGATGACTTAAAAATCGAGCCTTTTAACGTTTTGTCATATGATTTAAGCGAAACTGATGTCTTTGAATTTTTAGAAGAAATAATGACAGTTAGTTTGCTTCAAGATAACAAATTGATTAAAGTTAAAAACCCTTGGTTCTTTTATGAAAAAAGAAATGATGACTTGTCTTCTTTACTTCAATACTTTAAAAATCCTAAAGATGACACGATAGTGGTCTTTATTTTAGACAAACCACTTAATGATAGTTTAGAAGTTACTAAAGAAGCTAAAAAATATGTAAGGTTTGAAACAATCTCATTGATGAAAAAAGATGAATATGAACCTTATTTAAAAAATTACTTCCAAACTAAAGGCTATAAAATTGAAGAAGAAGCGATTAAAGAGTTGCTAGAACGAGTAAACTATGAGTTTCACTTAATGCATTCTGAAATTGAAAAATTAGAACTTTATGCTTTTGATGATAAAAAGATTAGTTTAAAAGATGTAAAATTGCTTGTCCCAAGAAACTTAGAAGACAACATTTTTGAACTTACTAATGCTATAACTGCTAGAAATAAAAAAAGAATGCTAGAAGTTTATTACGATTTATTAGTGAAGAATGAAGACCCAGTAAATATTATTGGTAGAATTGCAAGTCAATTTAAACAAATGATTACAACAAAAAACTTGCTTGAAAAAGGTTATCGTCAGCATGAAATAAAAAACTACTTTGATGTGTCTGAAGGTAAAGCTTACTATATGATAAAAAATGCTAATGAAATTGAATTGGATGTTTTAAATAATTACTATGAATCATTATCTAACTTAGACTTTGAGATAAAAAGTGGTTCAGTGGATAAAAAGATTGGATTAGAGTTGTGGTTGTTAAAAGTATTAGGAGGAGAATATGACGTTAAATAAGTATAATTATTTATTGGTTTTTGACTTTGAAACAACAGGGCTATCACCTTATTACAATAACATTATTGAAATAGGGGCTATCTTGCTTAAAAATAATAATGGAACTTTTGAAGTTGAAGAAGAACTTTCAGTACTAATTAAACAAAATGAACCACTAGATCCTAAAATAACTGAAATTACTAATATTACAGATGAAATGTTAAATAACGAAGGTATATCTGAGTTTGAAGCATTTCTTTTATTTGAAAAGCTTATTAAAGAAAATACTCTTTTGATAGCTTACAATATTTCGTTTGACTACGGCTTTTTAACAACTTTATTTAGAAGGCACAAACAAGATTCTAATTTGTATGTGTTAAATGACTTATTAGATGTAATGGCTATTTATAAAGATAGATATCCATATCCACACCGTCTTGAAAGTGCTAGTAAAACTTATGATGTTTACCGCGAAGACGCCCATAGAGCACTAGAAGACGTTAAAATGACTTATGATGTATTAATGAAAATGCAGGAGCAAAAAGATTGTTTAATTGAGTATGTTAATGTAATTGGCTATAACCCTAAATATGGGCCAACAAAATTTAAAGCGCCTCATGTTTTATATAAGGCGCAAGATGGAAGAAGACTTAAAATAGTTGAGTAAAAAAAAACACCTCTAATAAGAAGTGTTTAGCTTAATTAAGCGTATTAACTAATTTTGTTAATTTAGACTTATGATTACTAACGTAGTTTTTATGGAAAATTCCTTTAGCTTGTCCTTTGTCTAATTTCTTATTAGCAAAGTTTAAACTAACAATAGCTTTTTCTTTATCGTTTTCTTCAACTGCTTTAAAAACAGCTTTGATGGCAGTTTTAGTAGAAGACTTAAATCCTTTATTTAGAACTCGTCTTTTTTCATTAGTCTTATTTCTTTTGATTTGTTGTTTAATATTAGCCATATTGTTACCTCCTTCGCTAATGCCATAAAAGATTATATCATTATGATATGATATTTGCAACAAATAAATTAAAATATAAATATACAATATTTAGAAAAGAGAATTAGTATGACAATATCAAACAAAATAACTTTATCAAGGATAATATTAATACCAATTATGATATTGGTAATTTTATTGCCCACTTTTAATAATATAGAAACAATTTTTACTTTATCGCTAGGAGAACTGTTATTTGCAGTCTTATTTGTGATAGGATCGTTTACTGACTTTTTAGATGGCTATTTAGCAAGAAAAAGAAATGAAATAACTACTTTTGGAATATTTTTAGATCCTGTTGCTGATAAATTATTAACAATTACAGCTATTTTATATATAGTAACTGAAAAAACAAGTCACTCATGGTGGTGGAGTTTAGTTGTAGTAATTTTGTTAAGAGAATTTATGATTATGGCAATAAGGACAATTGCTGCAAAAGATAATAAAGTTATTGCTGCTAATATTTTTGGTAAGATTAAAACATTTATTACTATGATAAGTATTATTTTAATATTATTTAATGGCTTTGGTCTTGTGAATATTTTGGGTGAATGGTTTAATTATTTTATTGATGGAACATTTTATTTAGCTATTTTAGTTACACTAGTTAGTGGTATTATATATTTGGTCCAAAATAAAGAAGTTATTTTTGAAGATTTATAATTTAAAGTAAAACAAACAATCTTTTTGTAGATATAAAAACGGAGGAGTTAAAAATGAAAAAGAAAAATGATGCATTAGAAAATGCAATGAAGCAAATTGAAAAACAATTTGGAAAAGGATCAATAATGATGTTAGGAGAAGAAGCAGATAAATCCGTTGAAGCAAGTTCTTCAGGATCACTTTCTTTAGATATCGCTTTAGGTATTGGTGGTTATCCAAAAGGGCGCATAATTGAAATATATGGACCAGAATCAGGAGGTAAAACTACTTTTGCCTTACACGCAATTGCAGAAATGCAAAAAGCTGGTGGTTATGCAGCTTTTATTGATGCAGAGCATGCCTTAGATCCTCAGTACGCAAAAAGATTAGGTGTAGATATTGAAAGTTTGATTTTATCACAACCAGATACAGGAGAACAAGCATTA
>CAZYSQ010000060.1:0-6708 GCA_964649865.1 uncultured Acholeplasmataceae bacterium | reverse complement strand
CTCTCAATGGCGTTCTCATGCTCGCAGGCGCAACACAGTCGAGCCTCAGCGAGGCTGCGAAGGTTACTGTTGCTACATTGAACCAGTACAACCTCAAGGCTGAGGACTCAACGCGAATATCAAACGTGTTCGCGGCCGCGATCTCCAACAGTATGGCGAATATGGACAAGCTTACCGCAGGCATGCGGCAGGTCGGTCCTGTTGCGTCAGCAATGGGATTGAGCCTTGAGGAGACTGTCGGCGCATTGTCGGCATTGTACGATGCCGGCTTCCAGGGTGAACAGGCTGGTACCGCCTTGCGTGCCATATTGGCATCAGTGGCGAGCGAGGCCGACCCGACAACCAAGAAGCTCATGGAGATGGGTTTGACCTTTGATCAGATCAACCCGGAGATGAACAGCTTCGCTGATATCGTACAGAATATCGCGGACGCTGGATTGTCGGCAGGTGACATCATGAATGCATTTGGCACTCGTGCCGGGGCTCAGATGCTGGCATTGCTCAACCAAGGAAAGAAGGGCCTTGAGGAATATGAGCGTGCAGTTACAGGGACATCTACGGCAAGCGAGATGTACGCAATCCAGAACGACACATTGGCCGGTAGTTTGGACAGGCTCAAGAGTGCTGCTGAGTCAGCGCAGATTCAGTTCGTTAAGGAATTTACGCCTGTAATGCGGGCATTCCTTGGATTGCTAACTGATATCACCATCAAGGTAGCTGATTTGCCCGGGCCTCTGAAAGTGTTCTTTGGCACAGTATTGGCAGGAATCCCTGTAGTTCTTGGGTTGAATAGTGCTCTGGCTGGCATGAAGGTTCTGTTAGGATCACTGCTTAGCCCCACAGGTCTTGTCATCGCTGCAGTTGCCGCAGCATCGGCAGGTTTCAGCTGGCTCAAAGACAAGATGGACGAGATCGAGACGGAGAAAACAAACCGAGACTTCGGGGAGCTTGCCGAGACGCTGGGCATTACAGCAGAGAAGCTCAAGGAGCTGACCGAAGAGGCGGCAAACTTCGGCTTGGAGCTGGCCGAGTTTGATAATTTGGTGAAGGTGCTAGGGCTGAGCAACGACCAGCTTGAATTGCTTCAGTTCATGCTCAACCAAGCGGCAATGAGCGGAGGCAATGTAACCGAGTATATCGGACGCTGGGCTGAAGTCTTAGGTATCAGCGCAGAGGCTTTGATGCGCGTGCTTGTTGCATCTGATATGGTCAATGAGGCAGACAAGGCATATATCAACACATTGCTTGGCACTATTGATATGGAAAAGAAGCGCAATGGGGAGCGCGTACAGGCGGCAAAGACTGAGCAAGAACTGTTGCTTGAGGAGAAGCGCGCCCTTGCGTCACGCAACGCCGAGCGACTTGCAGGGCTTAAGGCCGAAGGCGAGGAGCAGAAGGCCCTATTCGATGTGTACGATGCTACACTGTCTGATATCGATCGCAAGCAGAAACTTGGCGTGCTGACTGAAAAAGAGGCGCTTGAAGAGAAAAAGAAGGCATCTGACAAGCTAATCAAGAGCTTGCTCGAGCAGGAGACCCAATATCTCAACAACGACAAGGCGATCATGGGAGCGGTCGCCACAGGCAAGGAATATGAGCAGGGAGCAAAGGATATAGAGAAAGCCGAGAAGGCGGCTGAGAAGGCGGCTGAGGATAGAGCAAAGGCTACATCTGATGCCGAGCAACAGATAATCGAGCAGAATCAGGCGCTTGAGGAGTTGGGCAAGACCGAGGCGGAGCTTGCCGAGATACAGAAACAGCGTCAGATTGCGGCCATCAAAGCCATGGACATCGAAGATGATGTGAAGGAAAGTGCAATCGCGGCCGTGACAGCACGTTATGACGGATACATCAAACTGCTCGAAGCCGAGAAGATGGAAGCCGCAGACAAGGCTCTCGAGAAGAAGATGGAAGCGCAGAAGCGCCAGATGGAGGAGCTGGGAAAGACCGAGATAGAGCTGATCAATGTGAGGCGAGAGCGTGCCAAGGAAGAGGCGCGTGCATCTGGTGCAAGTTCTGAGCTCATAGAGAAGAGCATCGCAGAAATTGATGCCTACTATGACTCTCTGGTCAATGAGGAAAAGGCGAAGCAACTCAAGAAACAGGAGGAAGAGCAGGCCAAGGTTCTGAAGAACAAGCAAGCCGAACAAGAACGTTTGGACAAGCAGCAGAAGCAACAGGCCGATGAGTACTTAAAGAAACTCGAGGAGCTCGGAAAGGAAGAGCTGGACCTTATCGAGATCCGCAGAAAGCGTGCAGTAGCGGAGGCTGAGGCTTCTGGGGCATCTGATGATCTGATCAAGGAGAACATCAATAATATCAACGCCTATTATGATGGCCTTGCAAATGAAGAGAAGGCAAAACAAGCAAAGAAGATTGAAGAAGAACGCCAGAAGCAACTAGAGAAAACGCAAGAGGAAGCAGAAAAAGCCGCCAAGAAGCAGGCCGATCTTGCAGACAGCTATGTGAAGAAGGCTGAGGAAGTCGGAAAGTCTGAACTTGACATGCTGGAACTCAAGCGCGAGCGAGAGATAGCGGCGGCACAAGCGGCAGGAGGAGAACAGGATGCCATAGACAAGAGTGTTGCCGCAATCAACGCATATTATGACGCATTGACCGACGAGGAAAAGGCAAAACAGAAAAAGAAAATCGATGATGACGAGCTGAAGCGCATGAAGGATTTGGATGCTGAACGCGACAAGGCGGCTGAAAAACAACTGGCTATTGACCAGAAGCAAAAAGATAGCGCCACATCCTACCAGCAGAAGCTTGAGGATATGGGAAAAACCGCACTCGAGCTCATTGAGATCGAGCGTAAGCGTGCCATTGCAGCCGCATTGGCATCCGGTGCATCTGCTCGTGACATAAACAAAAACATTGATGCAATCAACGAATATTATGATGCACTAGAGGAGACAACCGCAGAAGATGAAGCAATCGCCAAGACCAAAAAAATGGCGAGCGAAATCAAGGGCATTTGGGATGATCTGTCTGGTAGCCTTGCATCCTTGTTCAGCGCAATCTATGACGACAAGCTGGATGCGCTCGAGTCCCAATTGAAGGCTGAGCTTGAGGCCGCTGGCTTGCAGGAGAAATCAGCTGCAGAGCTTGCTGAAGCTGAGTTGGAAGAGGCACGGAAGCAGAGCGCAGAGGAAATCGCACTCATACAGAAACGTCTTGATGCTGCAACCGAAGCTGGTGACGAGCAGGCGGCATTGCTTCTTCAGCAACAAATTAATGAGGCGAACGCAAAGAGTGCAGAAGTCGAGCGTGAGAAACAAGCAGCTATAGACAAGGCCAAGATTGAAGAGGACTACGAGAAGCGAAGGGCAAAGATACAGTTTGATGCAGCCATGGTACAATGGAAACTACAGATGGCGCAGGCTGTTGCAGATGCGGCCATGCTTGCTCTCAATGGGTTCCTCACCAAGCCGTTCATTCCTGCAGGCTTGATCGCCGGTGGCGTCGCAACAGCCCAGGGAGCCTTGCAGGTCGCAGCAGTTACGATGGCTAAGCCTAAGCTGGCAACGGGAGGCATCGTACTGCCAAGGGCAGGGGGACGCGATGTAACGCTTGCAGAGAACGGCTATGCGGAGATGGCTTTGAACGCAGGACCATCGGGTCAAGAGATGATGGGCATGTTCGCACAGCAAATCGTGGACAAGATGAATGGAGGAACAGGTAAAAAGCAACCAGTGGTGATTCAGCTCGTGGTTAACCGAAAAGTCTTGTCCGAGACGGTCGTTGATGATATAAATAATGGTAGGGTGAGGCTCAAATGAGAATACTGTTCGACAATATATTGGAAGACGGAACAATAACCAGCCTAAATGCTGAGGAAGCATATCCCGTATCAAATCTGATAAGCCCGTTTCTCAGGCAGATCTACCAAGCGACGGGAAGCAGTGATGTGATAACCATAGCCTTTGATTCCGACCAGATTGTAGACAGCATATTCTGGGGATTCACGAATGCACGAAGGCTGAGAATCAACCTGTACGACAGTTCAGACAATCTTCTTGAGGTCGCATACCTTGAGGGCGAGAAGGTCGGCCATTACTATGGATTTGGTGACGATCAGGCATACGGTTATGCTGCCGATGAGTATTACGGTTACTATGACAGGGATAGCGAAAGCTTCTATGATCCTGCAGCATATCACTGGAAAGCGCCGTATTTAAACGTGCGCAAGATTGTGATAGAGGTCGAATCAGACGATGCCAAGCTCTACATAGGCGGAATAGCAATGGGGTTTGGCATAGCAATGCCGAACCCGGACGAGAACTTCAGCGAGGGCTGGGTGGACAACAGCGTAGTATCGAGAAGCCAAGCAGGGCAGGTGGTACGCGATTACGTGATACCACTCAGGCAATACAGTTTCAATTTCAGCTACGCTGAGCGATCTCAGATGAATGCGCTGAGGCAAGTGTATCTTGAGAATGGCATAGGGGCAAAGGTATGGCTTGACAGCACCGAGCGCAACCATGACTTTGTGGCCCCGATGTTCGGCATCATCGAGGAATGGACAGCCGATGAGAAGAATGGGAAGAATTACCGATTCGGATTGACGATAACGGAGGCACGATAAATGGCAATTACAAAAGTTGGGACGTACAGGAATCCACCCGTTGATATAACGGACTATGAAGCGATTGTTGCACATTTGGACGCATACACGCGGCAGGTCGGCAACCAAGGGATGATACTGACTGAGTGGACGAATACGAGCGGCACCCCAGCAATCGCCATGGGATCATACATCAGCCATGGTGGTGTGCTGTACGTGGTGAGCAGCGAGGAAGCGGTGAGTCTGCCGGTTGCAGATGGAACGTACTACCTCAAGGTTGCAGCAAGCGGGGACACGCTGGCGTTGAGTTGGATAAGTGATTTGTCCGGGTACAGCTGGAATGCAATTTATAATGGGCTGTACCATTCGGATAAAAGTCAGGTGTTGGGGTACCAATTGGTGGTAGCTGGTGCTGTGGTGGAGAAGTGGAGGCTGACAAATGTAGCTTTGGCTTCATCTTCATTGAAGATTAACTATCTTGGATCACTGATGGGAACTGATTTTGACCAACCGCTGAAGACTACCGATAGCCCAACATTTGATAAGCTATGCATTGATTCATTATTGCATAAGTATCCGAATTTTGGGTCAGGGAATGTAAATACATTGTTTACATTCCCAACTTTATCAGAATCTGTTTCGTCAGGGCAGACAAAGACAATAGAAAGCCCTGTTTACACAATTCAATGGAGCGATTATTTAAATAATATAAACCCTGTTAATTTTCTTTCGGACATGGCTGTATATGCAATTGTATATGGGCCAGACCCTGCATTCCTTACATTGAAAATTGATATAAAGATTAATGGTGTAATAGTTTTTTCTTACACAAAGAATTCTTCTGGTTCTGGATCGCAATATGTATATGCTGATGATATAACAATAAACAGTGAAGAAAGCGCTACTCTCCAATATATCGGCACATTAACTTGGGTGTCATCAGGAGGAAGTACATATCAAAGCGGAAGCGTTTCAGCATCTCTTAATGTAGAGAGAAATCTTACTTCATTGGAGGCATTGTCAAACTAATGAAAAAACTACTTATAACCATTATGTTTATTTTCATTTTCACATCATGCGACCTTCTCATCAATCCGCATCCTCCGATTCGTGAGCATGAAAACCAGATAGTGGTAGAGTCTTTGACCATACAGTCAGAAGATTTATTCACTATCAATGGTAATGCATACACTTATATTCAAGTGAAAAGAGATGTTGTTGTATACAACCCTAACATGTATCAAATAATCATATTCATAGATGATGAACAATTGATTATACAATCTCACGAAACAGCAGAGGTGAGCTTTGACCATACTTGAAATCGTCCGCTATCTAAACCTCAATGAGTTCACCCCGTATGCTCCGTTCGTCTATATGTCGTATCCGGCTCTCAGGTCAACTGCGGATTGGTGGACGGTTACATTCGGAGCTTTGGGCGACGACTCGACGCTACGTATGAACATATCGGCACTCGTGCAGAAACCAAGCGCACAATATACACTTGCCAACACCTTGGCGGACTGCATCACACAACCGCTTTCATTCTTCTGGGATTCACCAAATCAGATACTCTACATTCACGTGTCGCAGAATATCATCCCTTCAGTCGATTCGTTCCTCTCTGGCGTGACATCGGGATTCACAGACCGCGGTGTTGCATATATCGACGACCTTTTGTACAAGCCGTTGCTGAAATCCATACCATCGCTTGCACAACAGGCGGATCTCAAAGAATATGACCAGATGGCGTTCATCTCAGGCTCGGCTTTGCTCACAAACCAAGACGGACAGTTCGATGATATCATCGACGACGCTATCCATGGCAACGACGTATTCATCTATGACTTGGAAGCGAAGCGCAACACGTTCCGATATACAAGGTCAGAGCTTCTTGCGCTTGCCTCTCTCTATGTCGAGAACTACCAATTCACGCTCTCTGAGTTCGAGCTCATGATACAGGACAAGAGAAAAGCCGCAAACACCGACCTGCTTTCCGTTGATGCTGATGGAAATCCGATACCTTTGCTGTATGGACAGATTCGCGGTGGAAAGGCAGCAGTTGCCGATGATACCGGGGTACCTGTTGTCTATAAGCTGGCTCCCAATATGACAAGCTTTGGAACAATCCAGTGCAAGGG
>CAZYSQ010000059.1:0-6938 GCA_964649865.1 uncultured Acholeplasmataceae bacterium | reverse complement strand
GGCTGAGATCTCAGCCAACATTTCATTTTGATTTACTGGAATTGTCGTCATTTCAGATTTGACAGTTTTAGCAAAACTCAAATTACTTCACACTTTCTAAATATTTTAAAATCGATTGAACTGCAATCGCACCATCGCTTGTTGCGGTTACAATTTGACGAATTGGCTTTTGGTTAACATCACCGGCTGAAAAAACACCTGGAACACTAGTTTCCATTCTTTCATTTACAACTACGTAACCCCAATCATTTAAAATGTTTAAATCTTTAAATAATTCTGTTACTGGTCTAAGTCCGATATACTCAAACACTCCATCAGTTTTAATAAGTGTTTCTTCTCCGTCTTTATTAACGATAACTAATCCTTCTAGTTTATCACTACCAACAAACTCTTTAACAACTGAGTTATAGTGAACTTTAACATTTGGTAGTGATAATAAACGTTCAACTGATTTTGGATCAGCAGTTAGTTTATCTAAGTTTTGAACGATTTCGATTTCTCTAGCAACATTACTCATATAAAGAGCTTCGTCAACAGCACTATTACCACCACCGATAAAGACAACTTTACAGTCTTTATAAAACGCGCCATCACAAATCGCACACCAACTAATACCACGGCTTGTAAATTGATCTTCATTAGGAACTCCTAATGTTCTTGGTACTGCACCGGTAGCGATTAGGATTGCTTTTGATTTTAAAACTGTTTCGCCGTCTAAAGTAACTTCTTTAACACCTTCATTAATTTTAATATTAGTTACTTCACCGAATTCAAAATCGACTCCTAAACTCTCAGCATGGTTATACATGGCCATCGATAATTCTGGGCCTGTTACTTTACCAACACCTGGGTAGTTTTCAACTTCTCCAGTTGAAACCATTTGGCCTCCTGGGGCACTTTTTTCTATTACTACTAGTTTTAAATTGGCTCTTTTTGCATAAATGCTCGCTGTCATTCCAGCGGCACCAGCGCCAATAATAATTAAATCATACATATATAAATTCCTCTACTTTCTATAGTTTATAGATATTAATAAATTTTGTGTAAGTTATTAATCATTTTAAAACAATATCTTTAATTTCTAATAAATTAGATATTAAGTAATCTGGATTAATACTTTCAATTTGAGGTAGGCGATAACTATAAGTTACGCCAACACTTTTTATTTTGGCAGCCTGAGCTGCTAAAATATCATTTTCGTGATCACCAACATAGATAACTTCACTTGGTGATAAGTTTAATTCTTTTAAAGCTTTATTTAAAGCTTCTGGGTGAGGCTTATGGTTTTTAACACTATCAGAACCAATTAAAATATCAACAAATTCTAATAATCCATTTAGTTTTAAACCATACGCTGCAGCATCACTTCGTTTTGATGTGACAACACCTATTTTAATATTACGAGCTTTTAATATTTCTAATAACTCATAAGCATTAGGAAAAGCTTTAATATTGTTGTTATCGTGTTCTAAAAGGCTACAATGAACATACAATTTAACTGCTCTTTCTACTAAGCTTTGATCTTCTGTATAACGACTAAAAGTATGAACTAATGTTGGTCCTAAAAAATCGAGTTTTTCATCTTCTGATATTTCCGCGTGCGGAAATATCTCTTTAAAAACCGAATCAAAACATCTTAAAATAACTGGAGCACTATCAATTAATGTACCATCAAGATCAAATAATACTGCTTTGATCATTTTCCGTGTCCTTTCGTTTGTTCTTCTAATGCTTTTTTAGTTGCTTCTTGAGCAATTTGTTCATTAGATAATTCGATATTAGAATTATTTTTTGATTTTTCGCGAATCTTTTTTAATTCTTCTTTTTTACGTTTTCTAAAATCGCGACCTTCTAAACCTTTATCATATAAGTTTTCATCGATTGCTAAATCGTAATAATACGGTAGATTTTTTGCAAAGATGTATTTTAATATTAAATATAAAGCTCCACCGCCTACAAATAAAACAAGCGAGAATACAATATTAACACGAAGAGATCCAATATAAAGTGGATCGGTTCTTAGTGGTTCAATAATTGCCCCACGGATAATACCATAAGCAATTAAATAAATACCTAAGTTGTCACCAACTTTTAATAATCTAAAACGCCTAATTACAAGCAAGGCCACTAAAACAATGAAGTTAAGCGTTCCCTCGTATAAGAAGGTTGGATGATAGGTCTCGCCAGCAATTACCATGTTTTTCTTAATAAAACCTGGAACAAAGTATTGGAATACCCAACTATTTCCTACTACTGGACCGTGAGCTTCACGGTTAATAAAGTTACCCCAACGTCCAATAATTTGACCAATTAATAGTCCAATAACTAAGATATCAAACATTTGCCAAACGCCTTTTTTCTTAAGTTTTGCAAATATAATAACACCAATTATTGCCACAATAATGGCTCCGTGAATAGCTAATCCGCCTTGAGTAAAGTTTAAAACATCCCCAAACGATTTATATTTTGATTTGTCAGGATCAAATATCACATAGTAAAATCTAGTTCCTAATATTGCAAGTGGCGCAATTACTAATAGGCCGTCCGTTAAATCATTTCTAGAGACCCCAATTCTTGGAAACTCGTAGTATCCAAAAATAGCTGCAAAGATAAGTCCGGTTAAAATAAAGATAGCGTACCATCTAATTTCAAATGTCCCAATCTTGATTGCGACTGTTCCAGCATCTCCTTCAGGAATTAATCCTAAACCTTTGGTAGCGATGATAATTAAGATAAAAACAACTATCATCATCACTGGTCCAGCAACTACCTCTGGAAATTTCTTAATAAACTGCATAAATTTAGATTCTAAAAACGGTGTTATTTCTTTATTATTCATCGTCTAGTTCTCCTTTCGCTAGTGCTGAGACGTTTTGAGTGAATGTAACGGCTGCGTTATAACCCATTGTTTTAAGTTTTTCATTCATTGCCGCACTTTCAACTAACGTCGCGATATTACGTCCTGGTAAAACCGGGATCGTTATTTTTGGTAAATCAGTATTGAAATATCTGATTGTTTGAGAACTAATTCCTAAACGATCATATTCTTTATCTTTTTGCCAATATTCAAGTTCAACAACCATATTGATTCGTTTGCTATCTCGGTATGAGCCACTTCCAAACATTGAAATAACGTCAACAATACCAATTCCGCGGATTTCTAAAAATCTTCTTAAAATTTTTGGTGCTGAACCAATTAGATTGCCGGCTGTTGATTCGTATATTTCAACTAAATCATCAGATACTAAAATGTGTCCTCGTTTAATTAATTCAAGGGCGGTCTCACTTTTACCAATTCCGCTACTACCAATAATTAAAGTTCCCATACCGTGAATATCAAGCAGTACCCCGTGAACTCCGATTGTTTGAGATAACTCGCGGTGTAAGTAGACATATAACTTCGAGTTAAGCGGAGTTGTATTTAGTGTACTCCTTAAAACTGGAACTTCATATTCATTTCCCATTTTTTGAAATATTCCTAATACTTTTTCAACTTCTGGGTTAACTGGAAAGATAATTGCTGGTGGCTTTAAATCAAATAAGCCTTTAATCATCTTTTTCATTGTTTTTTCATCTTGCGAATGTAAGAAATTAGATTCTTGCACTCCAATCAGCATTAATCTTCTGGCATCAGAAAACTCAAAGTTTCCTAGTATTTCAAAACCAGGACGACTAATCATTTCAACATCAACTGTAAAATCTAAGCCTTTCTCACCAGCTAAAACTTCTAAGCCGATATCTTTAACTAGTTTTCTTAATTTTAATCTTTTAATCATATTCCTTCACCTTCGCTTTTTTTAAATAATGATATTATTTTTAGATAAACATATGAAACCCAACTTCTGACGATATAAAACAAAATTGAAAATAAGAATATTGAAATAAAACTAACAAATTTTAAATCGAGAAATATTTCAATTGTGTAAAAAGTAATTAAGTAGTAAGGAAACATTAAAAACCCTCTTGTTTTTAATATTCCTTGAAAGGCCGTGGCATATAGTAAATACCTAATTAATATATCTACAACCGAGAAAATCAAAAACATATATATAAAATGCAAATGATTTCCAAGTATTAATGGAAATAATAAACTAGAAAACCCAACAACTACTAATCCAGCGATTAGATTAACCACAGTTGTTGCCAAAATGTTTAGAATGATATTAGCATGACAGAAATATCTTAAATGTACTAATAACCATAGTTTGAATGTATTTGGATTTTGTTTATTATTTTTGTTTTCCATTGATTGCCTCTTATTTAATTATAACATATATGAATATGTTATTAATAAAACAAGCCCCTTTTTATGGGGCCTGTTCAGTTTATAAAACTGACTTTAAATATTGTCCAGTATAACTTCCTTTAACCTTTGCTACTTCTTCAGGTGTACCAAGAGCGATTACTTCACCACCGCCATCGCCACCTTCAGGTCCTAAATCAATAATATGATCAGCTGATTTAATAACATCTAAATTATGTTCAATAATTACCATAGTAGCACCTTCATCAACGATCGTTTGAATAACTGATAATAGTCTTTTAACATCATCAGTGTGAAGACCAGTAGTTGGCTCATCTAAGATAAATATCGTTTGTGGCGTAATTCGTTTTTGTAATTCACTAGCAAGCTTAACTCTTTGAGCTTCTCCGCCCGATAAAGTTGGCGCCGATTGTCCAATAGTAATGTATCCTAAACCAACATCATATAATGTTTTTAGGCGACTATGAATTTTTGGATGATTACTAAAAAATTCAACCGCTTCTTCAATCGTCATATTTAAAACATCACTAATTGTTTTACCGCGATATTTAATTTGTAATGTTTCACGGTTATAACGATCACCATTACAAACTTCACATTTTACATAGACATCTGGTAAAAAGTGCATTGAAATTTTCTTAACTCCGTCCCCTTGGCAAGTCTCACAACGACCGCCACGGACGTTAAATGAAAATCTTCCTTTTTTATATCCACGAATTTGCGCTTCTCTAGTCATCGCAAATACATCTCGTATTTCATCAAATACTCCAGTATATGTTCCGGGGTTACTTCTTGGTGTTCGTCCGATTGGAGATTGAGAAATTTCAACCACTTTTTCGATAAATCCATGATCATCTAATTTATCATGTTTACCTGGTTTTACTTTACTCTTATAATATTTTTGACGTAATCCATTTAATAAAATCGTGTTAACTAATGTTGATTTACCACTTCCTGACACTCCGGTAACAACCGTTAGTACACCAAGTGGAATATCAACATCGATCTGTTTTAAGTTGTTTTCACTAGCACCTTTAATATTAATTACACTACTAGTTAATGGGCGTCTTGTTTTAGGAACATCAATTTTCTCTTTACCACTTAAATAACGCCCTGTGATGCTACTTTCATTTGCCATTACTTCTTCTGGAGTTCCAGCAGTTACAACATATCCGCCTTGTTCACCGGCTCCTGGGCCAATATCAATTAAGTAGTCGCTACTTAACATTGTTTCATGGTCATGCTCAACGACAATTAAAGTATTACCCAAATCACGCATTTCTTTTAACGCATTAATTAACTTCATATTATCCCTTTGATGTAGACCAATAGATGGTTCATCTAAAACATATAATACTCCACTTAACTTAGAACCAATTTGAGTAGCTAGTCTAATTCTTTGAGCTTCTCCACCAGATAGTGTCGCCGCTCTTCTAGAAAGTGTTAAATAACCAAGTCCAACTTCTTTTAAAAATGATAAACGTTGAATAACTTCATCTTTAGCTAGCTCAATAATTTGTTCTTCTGTTTTTGTTAGTTTTAAGTTTTCGAAAAACTCTAATGATTTATCAACTGATAATGCGGTTAACTCACTAATGTTTAATCCGTTAACTTTAACTGACAGTGCTTCACGGTTTAGTCTTTGTCCATTACATACTTCACATGTAATTTCTCGCATGTAACCTTCAATCCACTCTCTAACCCAGTCACTAGTTGTTTCGCGGTGTCTGCGTTCTAAGTTATTAATAACTCCTTCAAACTTAACTGTTTTACTATGAACACGACCAGATGTCGACACTAAAACAAACGGTATTTCATCTGGAGAACCATATAAAAAGATATTTAACTCTTTTTTAGTTAAATCTTTTAATGGTTTTAAATAATCAATATTATAAAACTTAGCTACTTGCTCAATTTCTTGAGCACTTAAGTTTTCTTCATCCATATTTCGATATGGAACAATACCTCCATCTACAATTGGTTTATCTAGGTTTAATAATAAGTCTAAATCTAATTTCATCTTAACTCCTAAACCATTACAAGATGGACATGCTCCAATTGGAACGTTAAATGAAAATAATCTATTTTCTATTTCCGGAATAACAAAATCTTCATCCGGACAAACATATTTTTGATTAAAGTTTTTCTCTAAATCATTAATCCTAACAACCACTTTGCCATCGGCAATGCGTGTTGATAGTTCTAATGATTCATATAGTCTTGATCTTATTTCATCATTACGAATTAAACGGTCAATAACAATCGAGATACTATGTCTTTTATTTTTATCTAATTTTGGCGCTTCTTCTAGTAAATATTCTTCACCATTAATAATCGCTCTATTAAAACCATCTTTTAAAAAGTTTTCTAATAATTTCTCATGAGATCCTTTTTGACTAATTACGACTGGAGCCATAATAATAATTCGATCTTTTTCTTGACTACTCTTTAAAGTAATATCTGTCATCTCTTCGATTGTTTGCTTAGATAGAGGTTCATTTGTCTTTGGACAATATGGAATTCCAATCTTAGCATAAATCAAGCGGTAATAATCATATATTTCCGTTACTGTTCCAACAGTTGAACGTGGGTTTTGAGAAGTTGTTCTTTGGTCAATACTAATTGAAGGTGATAACCCTTCAATTGAATCGACTTTTGGCTTTTCAAAACTTCC
>CAZYSQ010000058.1:0-6949 GCA_964649865.1 uncultured Acholeplasmataceae bacterium | reverse complement strand
AACGACCACGAACAATAATACACCAACCGTTAACTTCTACGGTGGTGTAACTTGGAATGGGACTGAAGATATTAGGCAGACAATGGCCGAAATAGGGTTTATTAATTCGCAAGAACAATGGAGGCTAGACAATGGCTGATTATAGTTATTTTATGTATAACGGTAAAAGCTCGACTGAATTTGGGATAAGAATATATAACGAAATGGTACTGTCTGTGCCTGAACGAGATATGACAACCGTTGAAGTAATGGGTAGAGATGGTGACTTGACGATTGATAATAAGCGATTGAAGCCGTTTATCAAGCAGATCAAATTTAATATAAAAATAGATAAAGACAGAATAGACAACGGAGCTGACGGCAGGGCTATGCTTGATACTGCGTTGCGAATTAGTGATTGGCTGAACGTGAAAGGCTATCACGACTTTGAATGGTCAATGTATCCTCAGTTCATGTATAGGGCTACTATTGTAGATCCTTACAACATTGAGGATACTATCAGATCTAGAGGACGTGGAATAATTAACGTGAAGTTCCACCCGGTCATGTATTACAAAGATAAAACGCACGAAAGAAAAATTGAATCAGATACAAATATATTTAATAAGGGCAATGTTGAGGCGTTGCCTTTAATTCGTTTAGTACCTAAAGCAGGGCAAAAAGACTTTGATGTTTACAACAATGGCAAAGTCTGGTTTAGCGTTAGAGGCATTACAACAGAAACAATCATCGACAGCGAAACTATGCAGGTCACGAACGAACAAGGTAGTGCTAATGACAATTTAGCAATTAGAAAGCCACTATTTCCTAAATTACAAATAGGAGATAACTTAATCACTTTTGACGAAAATCAGGTGACTGGCATATACATTACACCGAGACTAGGAAGAACGGCATTATGATACCAGTACTATATAAAAAAGATGAAAAACAATTTAATCATTTGGGGTTAGGGGCGTTAAGTGAAGCTATAACTTGCGTTGCAACAGAAGAAAGAAATGGTCTGTTCGAACTAGAGCTTACCTATCCTATCAGTGGTTCGCTCTATCAAGAGATAATTCCTGAAAGGATCATCGTTGCAGATGCTAGCCCATTATTAACGAATCAACGTTTTGTAATTCACAGGATAACAAAGCCTAAAAACGGCATTATTAAAGTGTATGCAGAACATGTTTCTCAATATAGGACTAAAAACAACAGCATTAAAGCAAAGGTTAGTTTTAGCGGCAATGCTCACGTAGCACTGGAAACTTGGAATGCAAACCTATTGCATGATTCAGGGTTCACTGTTTCTAGTGACATAGGTACAGAATCTCAAGGCGAATGGACAATAGAAAAAGCAACAGATGCTCGAAAAGTATTAGGCGGAATGCAAGGATCAATCCTTGATAGATATGGCGGAGAGTATCTGTTTGACAACGATCATATTTCGCTATTGAAACAACGTGGCATAACTAGCGATGTTCGGATCGCTTACGGTAAGAACTTAATAGACATCACGCAAGAAGAGGAAATAACTAATACAGTTACAAGCATTCAGCCTTTTGCTCTAATCTTTAAAAAAGAAGGAACAGAGGATGACATTTTAACATTGCCTGAAGATGTTATTCATTCCGAAAATGTTGAAAACTTTGCTCATCCTAAAATTAAGGTTCATAATTTTTCAGGCGAAGAAATAACGACAGTAGAACAATTGCGAGCCAGAACTAACCGCTTTATTGAAGAAAATCAAATAGGAACGCCAAAGGTGAACCTTAAAATTGATTTTATAGACTTGTCGAAAACCGTTGAATATGAAGAGATAGCAGAATATGAGAATCTTAATTTATGCGATGAAGTATTGGTTGATTATCCTGAACTGGGTATCGAAGGGGTAAAAGGGAAAGTTGTTAAAACTATGTACAATGCCCTGCTTGACACATACGACAGGATAGAAGTTGGCGATACTCGATATACATACAGTAATTCATTGTCAACAATAACAGACAAAATTGAAGAAACAGAAGCATTAAGCCGAGCATGGCTAGACGATTTACGGTCATCAATTATCAATGATTATTTTAATCAAGACTCATATAATTATGATCTGAAAGTTGGAAACGTTTATGGCTTGCCTAGCGGTTATTATTCTTTCGATGCTCCTATTGAACAGAACCCTACACGAGCAATTTATATCGGTGGTGGGATTATGTCTATTGCTAATTCAAAAACTACTGATGGTTCGTGGGATTGGCGAACTATTGCAACTGGTGACGGTTTCATTGCTGACGAGATGTTTGCGGGGTTCATTTCTGCTAATCTAATAAGAGGCGGAATGCAAGAAGCACTAAACGGTGACACAAATATCAATTGGAATACTGGCGACTTTAATATTATGAGCCAAAATAGAAGATTAAGGCTTGTTAATGGTACTTTATTTGTCTATGATCGCCCTACATCACCTTCTGGAACAAACAACCAAATATTTTCAATTCAAACGGGTATCAGCGATGATTATACGGCACAATTAGCAAAATTAGTGAAAGCTTATACTGCTAAATCTATTGCTATAAGTACTCGGACTGCAGATAATAGATTGCAAGATTATATGATATGTTCAGGCGTTGGAGAAAACAGTAAAGTTGAATCTTGGAGTCCATTTTATTTAAATAGAGGGTTAACTGTTTATAGCGGGTTCACTGCTTATAGCGGGTTAACTGTTGTTGGCGGATTAAAAGTTGGTGAAATATATTCGCAAACAGGACAAAAACGAATACATCTGCAAGACTCAGGAGCTGTTGTTACATTAGATGGAAATACTCAAGTATTAGGTAGTTTTGGAGTATCAGGAGCTAAAAACGCACTTGTAGAAACTGAAAACTTCGGGCATCGTGCAGTATCAGCATACGAGACAGCCGAATATTATTTTGGAGATATTGGATCTGCAAAACTTAAAGACGGCAAATGCAGAATAGAAATTGAAGAAATATTTGCAGAAACAGTAAATACAGAAGTTGAGTATCAAGTCTTTTTGCAGGCATACGGCAATGCGAATATCTGGGTGTCTGAACGTCATCAAGATTATTTTATTGTTGAAGGAACAGACGATATTGAGTTTGCGTGGGAAATTAAAGCGAAACGCAAAGGATATGAACATACACGACTTGAGGAGCAAGAGGTGCAGACAATGGAAGAATTAGAAGCTACTGCAGTAGCAGAAGAGGAAGGAGGCGACAATGCTTAAAGAATTTCGGAGCATAGACGTTTATTGGGATAAGGCTACAAGGCGAATCTATGAAGAAATCAGGTCGAGTTCGTCAGATGAAAAAGGCAGAAAACTAACCGTTCAAATCGTGAATGATGGACAAATACAGGACTTAACTAATGTAGCTCTAAATCTCTACTGGGAAACACAAGACGGAGAGAACAGAGGACTAGATCCATTCGAGCCACTTGACGCCGAAAACGGAATATATGAATTATATTTTAGAACTGGAATGCTAAAACACGTAGGCAAGCTCAATGCACATCTGCACTTAGTTGACACGACTGGAGCAATAACTTCTGAGCCTTTTACTATTGTTGTATTTTCAGGTGTTGATGTTGATGCAATGGCAAGCGATGATGAACTGTCAGCACTCAATCAAGCATTAATTGAGGTACAAAATGTCAAGCAGTCGCTTGGTGATATTCAAGATTTACAAAAGCAGATTTCAGACCTTCAAGCATTTGTTGGTTATACAGATGATGACATTTATGGTGTTGAAGTTGATTTTAAAAATAAAAAATTTACAAGGTTAGCAGGTGCAGTTAATAAAACACCTGGTGAAATGTTTGATAATGTTCAGGCATTTGGTGGAAGAAGAAGATGTAATTTAGCTGATGATGGTACTGTAAATGCATATCATGGTGAACTTGGATATGCAGAAGATGGGTCAAATGGTCAAGTCATGGTTGAACAACCCAAATTTTACTATAGGGTTGTACCATTAGAACTTGAAAAGATAGTTGATGGTAAGGGATTCCATATGAGAAAAGCAAGGTATTATGTATCTGATACCAAAAAAGATGGTTTCAAACTTCATCCTGCATTTATTCGTAATGGAAAAGAAAAGAATTTTATATATTTATCAGCATTTGAAGCAACTTTATTTGATAATTCAGCAGGCATATATATTACAAATGATGATTGGATTGGTGATTTTAATGCAGATAAGCTTGCATCAATAGGAAATGCAAAACCAATTAGTGGTATAGATCAGAACCTTACAAGAGCAAATACAAGAAAGCTTGCAAATAATCGTGGTACAGGTTGGGAACAATCATATGCTGCAACGGTTTCAGCAACACAACTTCTTTTCACAATTGAATATGCTTCCATGAATACACAATCCAAAATTGGAATGGGTGTGATGAAAACTGATGATGCTACAACAAACATGGCTGAACCTACTGGTGCAACAACTTTACTTGGTAATGAATCAGGATCAGTTTCAAATGGATCTATTTCCTATCGTGGTGAAGAAAACTTTTGGATGAATATTTGGACATGGGTTGATGGAATTAATGTCTTTGATAAAAGTAACATATACATTGCAGATCATGGTTTCATTGATGATAACGGTGATGACCCATACAAGGATGCAGGCATTACTGCTGCAAGGGATAATGGTTATATTTCAGCATTTGGATATAATGAAGAATTTGATTGGTTGTTATTTGCAAGTGAAACATTAGGTGATTCATCACTTCCAGTTGGTGATTATCTATATCAATCAACAGCAGGTGGTGCTTGGAAGGTCGCTCGCTTGGGTGGTACTTGGACTTATTCTTCTTATGGTGGTGGTTTCTGTTGGCATGTTAATGGTGCTTCTTCTAATCGTAGTCGTGTTATCGGCGGTCGCCTGGTGTATGTACCTGATGCAGCTTAATGATGAAATAGATTAATAATTAAAATATGGGCAATCAATGATGTTGATACAACAATCAAGAAGTCACTTACAGAGAAAAAAGACCACTATTAGGTCACTCACTTAGGTGGTAATTGGAATAATTCTTCTAATAGTGGTAGTTTCTATTGGAATGTTAATAATGCTTCTTCTAATCGTAATCGTAATATCGGCAGTCACCTAGTAAATGCATAAAAAATAAAATGTGAAAACTTGATTGCCCTGCCCCTTGGCAAAACATAAAGAAACTTTAAACTGTATTGGTAGACTTTGAAGACATCAAAGGTTGAAGATTCGGTTTGAAATGTGCATACAAAGGATGATGGCAACATTGAAAAGATACGGAAATTTATATCCAAAAGTGTATGACATGGATAATCTTATCCTGGCACATCACAATGCAAAGAAAGGAAAAGGATGGTATAAGGAAGTTAAAATGGTTGATGAAGATCCTGAATATTATTTGACACAGCTTCAACAAATGCTTATCAATAAAACCTATCAAACATCAGAATATCAAACCTTTATCAAACACGATAGTGGTAAAGATAGGGAAATCTTCAAGCTTCCATATTTCCCTGACAGGATCTGTCAATGGGCAATAATGCAGATGATTATTACCTGCAAAACATTTATAAGAAAGGTGGTATTTTAAAATGATTGAACATGGAAAGGTCAGAAGCACTGTTTCACCTGAACCAATATTGGTTGATGAATTCAGCGTGTGGGTTTGTTCCAACATTACACCAGTTGAAGAAGACAATGGTGAAGAATCCTTCACTGGATTTGAATATGACATGGTTCAGTATGAAAAGGATGAATTTATTAAAATCATGACTGAAACAAATCAAAATCTTGGTGAACAAGTTACTGATTTACAAATTGCCCTGGTTGAAATATATGAAGGGATGGTGGTTTAAATGGCAAAGATCTATGCTGAATTAATAAGAAAAGGATTGAAGGTCATTGAAGAAGTTCCTGAAAAATTAAGGGTAGAAGTTCAAGCAATATTGGATGATTCCAATGCTGCTTAATTTATTTTACAGACTAGGAACAGAATACGACATAAGCAATATAAACACAGAGCCACCTCCGGGTGGTTTTTTTATTAAAGGAATTTTTAAATGAAAGAACTAAAAGAAATAACAAAACCAACAAACGAAAGTTTAGAACAACTAACCGATAACAGAGGTGATTAAGATGAGTAATTCAAAACTAATTAGAAGTAAAATCCTAAGCCAACATCACAGCGGTAGAAGGACAGAGAAAATCACTAAAATTGCAATTCATATCATGGCAGGAAACTTATCTGCTGAGAATTGTGGTAGATGGTTTCAAAATCCAAGAGCTTATGCAAGTTCACAATACGGCATAGGAACAGATGGTGGAATTTGCTTGTACGTAGATGAAGCCAACAGAGCATGGACAACTTCTAGTAATTGGGTAGACCAAAGGGCAGTCACTATCGAAGTTGCAAATGATGGGGGAGCGCCTCTATGGCACGTATCAGATAAAGCATATCAAGCACTGCTTAATCTCGTAGAAGATATTTGCCGAAGAAATGGCATCAAAGAATGTACATACACAGGAGATAGTTCTGGAACGTTAATTAAGCACAGTTGGTTCGCCAGCAAATCATGCCCAGGTCCTTATTTAGGGGGGAAGTTTCCAGAAATAGCAAAAGAAGTGACGAGACGACTAAAAGGCGCAACAGGTGGAGAATCCAAGCCTGCCCCAAAACCAACTCCTCAACCTCAGTCGGCTGCGATTAAGGTCGGGGACAGTATAAGCATAACCGGAACAAAATACGTAACAGGACAAGTCATCCCAGGATGGGTGAAAAAACAAAAACACCTAGTCTCTAAAATTGACGGCACGAAAGCTCTACTAGGACACCCGAACGGAATCAACTCCTGGGTTTACTTAAAAGACATCCAAGGCACAGCAAACAAGGCTTTTAAGCCATACACAGTCAAAGTCGAAATTAAAGATTTGAATATCAGGACAGGTGCAGGCACCAA
>CAZYSQ010000057.1:0-7222 GCA_964649865.1 uncultured Acholeplasmataceae bacterium | reverse complement strand
AAATTGATGGTTATGTTTCAGGAAAAATCTATCGAGGAGCTCCTTATGGAACTTATATTGAGCCAAGCAAAAATAACGATAACTCTTACTTAGGAAAAGCTACTTACTTATATCCTAAAAAAGCTAAACTTTTAATTTTTGACAAGACAAATAATGCTATTTATGTAACTGAGCCTTTTTCACAAAAAGCATTTGATGCTGTCATTAAAATTAATTTACCCACAGAATATACAAATAATACGTATAGCGAACTTACAATTGTCAAAACAGACATTAAAGTTGTTGAAATAGGTTCGCCTGTTAAAGCAATTTCCTCTGGGTTACTTAGAGCTCTTCTTACAATAATTGCTGAGTTAGTAATTTTATTATTATTTTTATATAAACAAAAAAAGTCACTCTTGCTTGTTTTAGTAATTAATTTAATTACACAAGCTTTTATGACTGTTGGTTTAGGATTTGTATTATTTTATAGAGGCCCTTTTTCGATGGGATTTTGGCTAATTGTTTTTGAAATACTTGTTTTTGCTTTTGAAACTGCGTTATATATTTTCTATTTAAAAGAGCATACTAAACTAAGAGCCTTTTTGTATGGTTTAGCTGCTAATGGTGTTACTTTAGCTATAAGTATTCTTTTAATGGCTTATTCTTAATTAATCTTCAAATAAACTATATTTTATAAAATGGTGATATTTATCACCTTTTTTTAATATTACGTTACTAAAATTAGGATGATTAATTGCATCTGGCTCAAATTGCGGTTCAAAAGCAATTCCTAAATATTTTTGGTATTTTCTATTTAGGATTTTTTGATTTAATTTGTTTTGCATTGTATAAATTTGAACACCTGGATATGAAGTAGTTATCGTTAATGTTTTACTTCCACTTTTTAATGTTATTTCTTTTTTATCGTTAAATAAAAAGGCATGATCTAATCCGTCACTTTTATTTAGTACTTCTTGATTTAAAATAATCTCTTTTAGCACTTGTTCGTTTCTTAAATCTAAAATAGTATTATTTGTATTAATTATTTCTCCAGTTGGCACTAAATAATTGTCTGTTTTTAATACTTTGTTGCTTGTTGCTTTTAAAGTATGATTTAAAATGTTTTCTTCTAAGCTTAAATTAAAATAAGCGTGGTTAGTTATATTTAAAATAGTATCTTCACTACTTACAGCTTCAAAGGTTAGTAACATTTCTTGATTAATAAGTTCATATGTTACAAATAGTTCTAGATTTCCTGGAAATCCAGCTTCAAGATGTTTAGATAAATATTTTAAAGTAATTTTTGTCTCATTTTTAGAAACTACTTCAAATTTTTTAGTGTGAAAACCATTATTACCACCATGTCCATGATTATTTCCAGGAAAATTCGTTTCTAAATTATATACTTTATCATTTAGAGTAAACTTACCAGCTTTAATTCTGTTAGCATATCTACCAATTGTACTAGATAAAAAGCCATTGTTTGAATCTAAATAATCATTTAAATTTTCATTAGAAATAACAATATTAAGTTTATCTTTAAAAGTTATCCACTTATAGATTGTTGCGCCATAGTTTAAAATTGTAATTTCTTGAAACTCATTTTTAAGAAGATATTTTTCCATTTTAATTCCTACTTTCCTATAACTATTTAGTTAATAAAAAGGGTTGACGCATCAACCCTTAATATTTTCAACTAAAATCTTTTTGATTATTTTTCGTATGGTGTGAAATCAATGTTGCTGAATGTAGCATCATTTTTGTCTTTATAACCAGTTTTGAAAATTAAATCATAAGTTTTTTGTTTGTCTGAAGCTAATAAAATGTCAATAGCTGTATAAGCTGTTTTTGCTCCATCAATACTAGGACCACTTGTTAATCCAGTTAATCCGTCTTTACCATCAACTACGTTTTTAGCAATTTTAACTGAATCAGCTGATAATTTAGAAGTATCTTTAAATACTGTCATAGTTTGTGTTCCTTTACCTTTGTCAGCATCTCCCATTAAGCTAGCTAGAGTAACGTTTGAAGCATCTTGACCTGTTGTAAAGTATTTTTTGTAAGGTGTAGATAATTTTGCAAATTCTTGTCTAATTGCTGCTGAAGTATCATCGTTTGGTGCTAATACGAATACTTCTTCACTACCTGGAGTAAGTGTAGCAACTGTTGCTGCTGCTTTAGTAGCTGCAACTTCAACGTTCCAGTCAGTGTCAACTGTAGCCATTGCTGCTTGTAATAAATCTTTTGCTGCATCATTGAAGTTAGCTTCAGTAATTTTAGCTGCTGCCATAATTGCTTCAACTTCTGCTTTATTAACAGTTACGATGTTAAATAAATCCATGTTTCCATGTAATGCTTCCATAGCTCCACCAAAGAAGTATGTTGCATTTGGCCAGTCAGCTGTTCTACCTGAATAAATTGCTAAATCTTTTTTATTTTCTGGTGTAGCGCCTTCTGCTTTAGCCATATCAACTAAGTGTTGTCCTTGTGCTTTACCTACGTTCCAGCTATTGAAAGTAGTATAATAGTCAGCTGCAGTATTTCCATCTTTTGCCATTCTATCATGAGCAATTAATACTACGCCTGCTTCTTTTGCAGCTTGAACAGCGCCAGCTCCTGAACCATGTGCTGTAATAATGATAACTTTTGCTCCTCTTGCGATTAAAGCTTCAACGTTTTGTTTTTCTTTTTCTTCATCGCCGTCTGAGAATAAAATATCATACTCATAACCTGCACCTAATGCTTTAAGTTCTTTCTTTAAGAACTCACCATCTTGTTGCATCCATCTTTCTTCTTTCGCATCTGGTAAAACAACACCGATTTTAATCTTCTTGCTGCCTCCACATGCTACTAATACTAATGTTAACATTGCTACTACTGCAATCATTAAGTATTTTTTCATTTTCTTCCTCCTTATATTTTTAGTGCTTTGCACTTATTACCCGATTAAATAAAATCTTCTTCTTTAGCATTACCTATTATTTCTTTAATACGGTTATATTCTGCTAAAGTTCTTGTATATTCATACTCAAGTTGTACAAGTTCTAAATCTGGAATTCCAGCTTTTCTTGCATCTTTAATTTCTTTTTTAGAAGCTAAGTATTCTTTTTTAATTTCAGTAAACTCTTCTTTGTTAACTCTTCTAGATAATACTACTCCTACATAATCAGACTCTTTAACGTTTCTAGTATAAATATCAAATATTACTGCTAAAACTAATACTCCACCCAAAATAATAGGTTCTACGTTAGAAGGAATACCAGCTAAAGCCATCCCGTTTCTAAGTGATGTAATAACTATTGCCCCAATTACTGCGTTAATAACTTTACCAACGCCACCTTTTGCACTTGTTCCACCAATGTATGAAGCTGCAATCGCATATAACTCCCAAGATATACCATGTTGTGGTGAAGTATTTTGCACTCTTGATGCATACATTATTCCTGCAATCATTGCTAAAACACCCATTGAAACAAATACCACTATAGTAATCATACTAACACTAATACCTGAAAGTTCTGCTGCTTCTGGATTACCACCAACAGCATATATCCTTCTACCTAATACTGTTTTAGTTGTGATAAAATGATAAATTACAGTTACTACTAAAGTAATTAATAGTAAATATGAAAATCCTCTAAATGAAGCCAGCGTGTATATTACAAATGTAATTACCGCAAGCATTACTATTATTTTTGTTAAGTAAATTGATATCTCATCGTTTTCAATTCCTAAGCGTTTGTTTTTCTTTCTGTTTAAAAGCGATGTTACAATTACTAATACAAAAACTAATATCCCTACAACTACTGCTAAAGTATTAAATCCACCAATTGTATGGCTACTTAAATATCCAATCCCAATTTTTTGGAAAAAATTATTTGAAGTTGGAATAGTTGCACTGTTAGTTTTACTCATTAATAACCCTTTAAAAATAAACATTCCTCCAAGCGTAACTACAAATGATGGAATTTTTATTTTTGAAACTAAGCCACCTTTAACAATCCCAATAAGAACTGATAAAACTAAAGCAATTAATAGTGCTAAAAACAAATTCATATTGTTTCTTTCAACTGACACCACTAAGTAAGCACCCATATAAGCACCAAGAAACCCAACTGATAAGTCAATTTCTCTAATAACTAATACTAATGTCATCCCTACAGCTAAAACTGCTACATAGGCTGTTTGATTAAGTAAGTTAGTAAAGTTTACCGAGCGTAGAAAAGTTCCTCCGGTAATACTACTAAATGCGATAAAGATTACAATTAATGCAATATACATTCCATAATCTCTAATGTTAGACTTGATCATTGAAAATAGTCTCAAAAAATATCTAAGTATCGGATTAATTTTATTATTCATTATTCACCTCTACAATGTTGCCTTTTCCATTATTTTTTCTGCTGTTGCTTCTTCTATTTCAAATTCTCCGGTTTGAACGCCTTCCGCAATAACATATATTCGGTCACTCATTCCTAATATTTCTGGTAACTCTGAAGAAATTAAAATAATACTCATTCCTTCATCAACCAACTTATTTATTAGTGTATATATTTCAAATTTAGAGCCAACATCAATACCTCTTGTTGGTTCATCTAAAATTAAAATCTTCGGTTCAGAAAATAACCACTTACCAACTTGTACTTTTTGTTGGTTACCACCCGATAAATTTCTTACTCTTTGAATAATGGATGGTGTTCTAATTCTAAGTTCTTTAACATAATCCGTTGCATATTCTGCTTGTCTTCTAAAGTTTAATATTCCTCTATTAGAAATCTTTCTTAAATCGGCTATCGTAATATTATCAGCTATAGTCTCGGATAAAATTAAACCATTTTGTTTTCTATCTTCTGAAACATAGGCAATTCCATGTTTAATAGCTTTTCTAGTGTTTTTTAAGTTTGCTTTACTATCATTTATTAGGACGCTTCCAGAAACTTTATAATTTAATGTATTTCCAAAAATACTTTTAGCAAGTTCTGTTCTTCCTGCTCCCATTAAACCAACAATTCCAACAACTTCACCTTTGTGCACTTTAATATTAGAGTCTGTAACAACATATCTGTTTTTGGATTTATCAAAAGCATTTAAATGAATTGTTTCAAATATTTTTTCATTACCACTAAACTTAGGTCTTTTTGGATAAATATCATTTATTTCTCTACCAACCATATGTCTTATGATATCTTTTTCATTAATCTCTTCTTTTTTCATTCTAGTAATAACTTTACCGTCTCTAATAACTGTTATTGAATCAGCTACAGCCTCAACTTCTTTAAGTTTGTGAGAAATCATTATTGAAGTTATTCCTTTTGATTTTAAATCTTTTAATAATTTTAATAAATTATCGCTGTCCTCCTCACTTAAAGCCGAAGTTGGTTCATCTAAAATTAAGAGTTTAACATTTTGGCTAAGTGCTTTAGCGATCTCAACAAGCTGTTGTTTACCTATACCTAAAGAGCCCACCAAATCATAAATATCAACATCTAAACCAACCATGTCTAAATAGTATTTGGCTTGTTTTTTCGTCTCATCCCAGTCAACTAAACCTCTTTTATTTATCTCGTGACCAACAAAAATGTTCTCGTACACAGTCAAGTCGGGAAATAAAGCGAGTTCTTGGTTAATAATAACAATACCCGCTTCTACTGAATCATTAATTTTATTAAACGTTCTAATTGAACTATCAAAAACTATATCTCCTGAATAAGAGCCATGAGGGTGAATACCACTAAGAACTTTCATTAAAGTGGACTTTCCTGCTCCATTTTCACCAACGATAAAATGAATCTCTCCTTTTTCAACAAACAAAGAAACATCATCAAGTGCTTTTACTCCAGGGAAAGATTTAGTAATTGCATTCATTTCAAGTATTTTATTTTTTATATCCAATGTCCCACCCCAAATAATTAATATGAAAACGCTTTATATATAATCTTATACTACGTAAACGAAATTATCAAGTAACTTAGTGTTTTTTTAACGTCGTTTTTTGTATTTATTTTTAATCTAGTTCATTATTTATATTACCACAAATTTTTTCTTTTGTAAATTTTCTTTTATGTTTTTTTAACTTTATTGTTGTATTTTTAAGACAAACCTTTAATTTATATTTATTATGAGTTATTATAAAATTAACCTTACAAGAAAGGAAAAGAAAAATGAAAAAAATAAATGTTGCAGTAATTGGCTTTGGAATGTCAGGGAGGCAATTTCATTTGCCTACTTTAATAAATAATGAAAAATATCAAGTTTTAAAAGTTATGACTAGAAGTGAAGTTAATCAATCTGATTTAAAAAAATTGTATAAAAACGTCGAAATCATTACTTCTTTTGATGCAGCTGTTAATGATGAGAACATTGATTTAATAATCATCGCAACTTCTAATGATGTTCACTTTGAATATACTGAAAAAGCGCTTCTTAATAATAAACATGTAGTTTGTGAAAAACCTTTTGTAGAAAGTTATAAAGATGCAAAATACTTATACGATCTAGCAAAAGAAAAAGGTGTCCTTCTTAAAGTGTTTCATAATAGAAAATATGATGGTGATATAATGACTGCTAAAAAAATAGTTGAAGAAGGATTGCTAGGACGAATTATTTCTTTTAAAACTAGATTTGATAGGCTAAGACCGGAAATTGGCGTTAATTGGCGTTTTAGAGATACTACTATGGCTGGAATATTTTATGATTTAGCTCCTCATCTTGTTCATCATGCAATTGATTTATTTGGTATGCCAAATGCTGTTTATAATGAACTATTCTTTGATAGAGATAATAGCTTAGTAGATGATCACTTTGAACTAACCATGCATTATGATAATGGCTTTAAAGCTTTTTTAGGGGCTGAAATGTTAGAACGTAACCCTCTTCCTAGAATAGAGATTGTTGGTGTTAATAACACATATGCTAAATATGGTTTTGATAATCCCGATAGTGTAAACTTTCCTCTTAATGAAACATATCAAAAGCCTCATTTGAGAAGTGTCTTAATTGATAATAATTTAAACGAAATAAACGTACCTATTTTACTTGGTGCTCATTACAAATTTTATGAAAACCTAGCTTATGAAATTACTAATAATATTACTGATAGTGTTGATACTAAACTTGCATTAGGAGTTATTTTAGTTATGGAAAAAGCAATGGAATCTTATAAAAAGAAAACTTTAGTAGGTGTTCCTAAACTTTAATTATTAATTAAACTAATAAAAAAGGACTAGCTTTATAGTCCTTT
>CAZYSQ010000056.1:0-7479 GCA_964649865.1 uncultured Acholeplasmataceae bacterium | reverse complement strand
ATCATCGCGAATCCTCCGTTCAATGTGAGCGACTGGTCCGGTGAGCTCTTGCGCACGGACGGGCGCTGGAAGTTCGGCGTCCCGCCGGCGGGTAACGCCAACTATGCCTGGATTCAGCATTTCCTCTATCACTTGAGTCCTACGGGGAGCGCGGGGTTTGTTCTCGCGAAAGGTTCGCTTACGTCAAAGAGTTCGGGCGAGGGGGATATCCGCAAGGCACTTATCGAGGCGCGTCTGGTGGACTGTATTGTCAATCTTCCTGCCAAGCTCTTCCTCAATACGCAGATTCCGGCGTCGCTCTGGTTTCTTTCCCGCAACAAGGCGAACGGGGGCTACCGGAACCGCACGGACGAGATTCTTTTTATCGATGCCCGGAACGAGGGGGTGCTCATCAACCGCCGTACGAAGGTGCTTCGCAGCGAGGATATTCAGAAGATCGCCAGCACGTATCACGAGTGGCGCAAGGTGGGCGGGAAGTATGAGGATGTAAAGGGTTTCTGCAATTCCGCGAGTATCCAGCGGGTCAAGGAGCTCGACTATGTCCTCACCCCCGGCCGCTATGTCGGTCTTGCCGAGGATGAAGACGACTTCGACTTCAACGAGCGTTTCACCGCCCTCAAGGCCGAGTTCGAGGAACAGCTCAAGGAAGAAGCCACACTCAACAAGGCGATCCTTGAGAACCTCAAGAAGGTGAAGCTTGTATGAGCGACACTATAACTACAGTTGCTCAACTGATAGAAATACTCAAAACCTTCCCTGCAGATTTGCCCGTTCTCGTTTCAGGTTATGAAAGCGGGTATGAATGCTTTTATCACCCTGAAATTCTTAAATTGGTTAAGAGGCCGGAAAATATGTATTACGACGGTGAGTATCAGATTGCTGCGACTGGGGAATCGCCGGATTTGTCCGCCGTAGTCCTAACGAGGGTGTTGAGGGATGATTGAGAAAAATATGAAGGATACGAGGGAGCCCTCCGCAACGCCCCCGGCTTGGTTCTTCAATGAGGTGGTGGTATGAGCGAAATGGCGAACATTTCCACTATTGAGCAGAGCATAGTTACTATACGGGGTGTACAGGTCATGTTGGATCGCGATCTATCCAATTTTTATGAGACGGAAACCCGAGCGCTCAAGCAGGCTGTAAAGAGAAACCTTGCCAGATTTCCAGCTGATTTTATGTTTGAGCTAACTGAGGACGAAATATCGCACTTGGTATCACAATCTGTGATACCTTCTCGAAAGCACCTGGGTGGAGCTAAACCATTGGCTTTTACCGAACAGGGTGTTTCTGCGCTTTCAGCAGTGCTGAAGAGTACTCGGGCCATTCAGATCAATATTGAGATTATGCGGGCATTCGTCAAAATGCGGCAATTCTTGAGCCATAACGCAGATTTATTCCGTCGAATGGATCATGTCGAAAAACGTCAAATAGCTAGTGAAATCAAGACTGACGAACGGTTTGAACAGCTTTTTAATGCCTTGGAAGACAACAGTTTCAAACCCAAACAAGGCATTTTCTATGACGGTCAGGTATTTGATGCCTGGAAGTTTGTCTCCGATCTGGTTCGTTCCGCGAAGGTCTCTATAATCCTTATCGATAATTATATCGATGATTGTGTGTTGTCCCTGTTTTCAAAACGAAAGAAAGGTGTTGTGGTAACTTTGCTCACCAAGAAAATAAGTCAGCAGTTGGAGCAGGATGTTCAGAAGTTCAACGCTCAGTACGAGTCTCTGTCGCTCAAGTCTTTCGCCAATTCGCATGATCGTTTTCTCATTATCGACGATAAGGATATCTATCACATCGGCGCTTCCTTAAAAGATTTGGGCAAAAAGTGGTTCGCTTTTTCCAAACTGGACGCCTCTTCTGTCTGTATTCTTGATAAACTCAAGAAGGAAAGGGTGATATGAAAACAACGAATAATGAACAAAGAATAATGAATAATGGGGGAAGTCTCCCCCTCGCTCCAGCCTCCTCGGTCGCTGCGCTCCCTGCGGTGGCTTCCGCTACCCCCTCACCGGGGCTCCGCCCCGGACCCCGGATGTTATCTCTGGAGGTGGTGATATGAGTGATTGGAGGGAAATGACTCTTGCAGATATATCTTCAGATATTAGTTATGGGTATACTGAGAGTGCAAAATCTGAAAAAATTGGGCCGAAGTTTCTCCGTATTACTGATATAGCAAATGGACGTCTTAATTGGGATACTGTTCCTTATTGTCCTATTTCAGTAGAGGATTTTGTTAAATATAAGCTGAGCCCGGGTGATATTGTTGTTGCAAGAACTGGAGCTACAACCGGAGCAAATTATATAATAAAGAATAATGATCCAACTGAGGCAGTATTTGCTTCCTATTTGATAAGATATCGAATAGATCAGAGTTATGCAGATCCTAACTTTATTGGACAAGTATTACGATCAATTACATGGCAAGATTATGTTGATTCTATTGCTGGAGGTTCTGCGCAACCCGGTGCGAATGCCAAGCAATTAGGAAGTTTCCCCATCCTCCTCCCCCCGATCCCCGAACAATGCGCCATTGCCGCGGTGCTTTCCAGTCTCGACAACAAGATCGACCTCCTGCACCGCCAGAACAAGACCCTGGAAGCCATGGCCGAGACTCTGTTTAGGCAGTGGTTTGTGGAAGAAGCGGATGAGGGATGGGAGGAAGGAAAAGTTCTGGATTATTGCACTCACCACAAAGTTGGAGTCAAACCACAAGATTTTCCCACAAAGTCCTATTCGCATTATAGTATCCCTGCGTTCGACAACAACATGAATCCTATAATAGAAAACGGATCGGAGATACAAAGCAACAAATATACTGTAATTCCAAATTGCTTGCTTTTTTCTAAGTTAAACCCAAATAAAGACAAGAGGATTTGGTTGATCCTTAATCAATTGAATGAAAGTTCAGTTTGCTCAACTGAATTTCAGGTTGTCCTACCAAATAGCAGGAAATACTTATTCTTTCTTTACGCTTGGTTATCCATTCCTCGAAATTACAACGAGATTGCTTCTGGCGTTGGTGGTACGAGTGGAAGTCATCAACGAATTGATCCGGCTGACATTTTCAATTTTCCTTGCCCACATATTGATGACAGCTATATCGAATCCTTCAATGTAGCGGCCGAGCCGATTTTCATGAAGATGAGCAATAATAGAATTCAAATCCAAACCCTCGAAAAACTTCGCGATACACTTCTTCCCAAGCTCATGTCCGGGGAGGTGCGGGTGGAGGTGACGGGATGATGAAGATAGAGAGACGCATTATGGATCTTTCCGGAGTTGTGGACGATCCGAGGAAACACCTTCGGTACTATCGTAACTCCCTCGCCGACGGTGAGCGAATGGATATCCCGGCGTGGACTGTGCGTAAGATGGGATGCGTCGTTCCGTTGGTACAAGGCCTTTCCGAAACGTCGGTTCGCAAACTCTTTAATGACGACGCGAAGGATGAGACGCGCTGCGCCGTTCTCTATTGTCCGCTTTCACTAAAACCCGTCTTGAAAGATAGCTATATGTCCGACGCCACGGTGATCTACCCATATTGGATACCCGCAGTCGTCGATCGTTCGGGAGCCCTCTATCCCCCGGAAAACGACACCGACGTCCCCTGGATCATCCGGGGAGTACTTGAACCGAACGAGTACCTGAACCGTGAGAGCCCCGTGCTTTCGAGTGTTGAGCGCGTTGACCAGGTCGGCATGAACGTTCAAATCTCGCGCGATAATTGGACCGTCTATCTCGCGGGCACCCTTGACTATTTCAAGGAACAAGTCGGATGCCTGCCACGCGACTTGAAGATCGAAGGATGGAAGGTCGACATCGATACGATCGCGCTCATAAGTGCCGATGTCGGGGGAATGTCCGGGTCGATTATCAAACTCTACGATCAACTTCTTTCGTCTTCCGAATCTCGCCTGCCCGGGGTCTTGCACTCGCTCTTAACACTACGAAATACGGAACCGAAGGCAATTGATGATCCTTGCGATGAGATTTTACGTTCCGAACACTACGGGCAAATGACGAATCGGTTTCCGTTAAGCCCCTCGCAACGCGTCGCTCTTGCCCTTTTGGATAACACAGGCGCGAATCAAGTGCTAGCCGTGAACGGCCCGCCGGGGACCGGAAAGACGACCCTGATCCAAAGCGTCGTCGCGGACCTCGTGGTAAAATCATTCCTTCTGCGCGAAAAGCCGCCCATCATCGTGGGTAGTTCCGTCAATAACCAGGCCATTACCAATATCCTCGACAGCTTTGCCTCGGTATCGCCTGACGGGGCGGACCGCACCGGATTAAACGAGCGCTGGCTTCCTAGTCTGGACACGTTGGGACACTATCTCGCCGCAAATAACGCGGATAAACTTGAAAAAGCCCGTGACGCGGGACACTGGGTTAGTACGGTCGATCTGAAAAAATCGCCCGCTAACGATCTTGCCCACGGCGCGCAAGCCTCCACGAGCAGGAATGATGCGTATGAAGCGTATCTCAACGCGAATCCGTCGAGCGACTGTACATTGTACTTTATCGAGAGAATGCGTGTGTTTCTGCGGCGCGACGATATACAAGAGATCAAGGATTGTAAGGAAATCGCGCACGAGAACGTTGCCACGTTACGATGCGCGATCGATCGAATTACGAGAGAACTCCGTGATGTACGCGGTTTCGTTTCCGCTCACGGATTTACCGACGCGACGCTTCGATCGTTGGCAGTGCAAGTACACGAGCGTCTCGAGGCTATTCGCGAAAGAAGATCGACACTGGATGGGATAATAGCGCAAGAACGCCTCCGCGCGCGTCGCCCTGGCTTTTTCCTTCGATTAATCGACTCTGTTCGTTTTGGCAATTCCGATATGCGGCGATCGCGTGTCCAGGCGGCTCTCTCGCGGAGACTCGACCTTTCGATTAACCTGGAGCTACGCGATTTGTATGACTTGTCCGCCGATGTATGGAGTAGCCGCGATAGCCTCTTCGAGGACGAAATGAAGCTTTCAAATGCGTGGGCTTCCGTTAAGAGCGCGTGCGAGGATCTGTCCCGCTACGCGTCCTCTCTCGATCCGGATCTTCAATGCGGTCATAAGGATTTTATCGAGGCCGTTGAAAGTTTGCTCGACGTTCATGAGCGGCATGATGCGTTCTGGTGGGCTGTTCATGGGCTTGAGTGTCTATGGCTTATGGAGCGCAACGATAACACGTACGATAATAACAGGAGAACGAGCAAGGGGTGGGAGCTCCGCTCCTTTCTCACTCCGGTATTCGTTTCAACCTTTCATTCCCTCCCGAATTTTTTCCAGTATCCCTCAAAATCGGTGCATGGTGGCAAGACGAACACTTTTTCGGACGAGGTTATTGACCTTCTCGTGATAGATGAAGCGGGGCAGGTTGCCCCCGAGTTAGGGGTTCCCGCGTTTGCCCTCGCGAAAAAGGCCCTCGTTGTAGGAGACGCGCGCCAGATTGAGCCGATCTGGAATATTCCCTCCGAGTCGGTCGATTTCTCAAACGGAAAGAGGGCAGGCATAATCCCGTCCGAGGCTACGTACGAAGGATTCTCCCGTTCCGGAAGAAGCTGCGTCAGCGGTACTTTGATCGCGTTGGCGCAGGACGCCTCTACGTTCTTGTACCCGCCCGAGTGGGGAGAGGCAGGCTCTCTCCTCGTCGAGCATCGCAGATGCGTCCCCGAGATAATCGAGTATTGTAACCGCTTTGTGTATCAATCCCTGCTTGACGTAAAGACCTCGCCCTTGATATCGGATTGGCCTGCGCTTGGGTATTGCCATGTCGGTGGTTCGTCGATACAACATCACGGGACGCGATCGAATCCCGTCGAGGCCCGAGCGATCGTCGCATGGATAAAAAATAACCGCGAGAATCTAACCAAGCGATATAATGCGTCCCTTGCTGACATACTTGCAATCATTACGCCATTCAGGGGTCAGAGGGACGCGGTTGTCGCGTCCCTGAAGGCAGAGGGCATCTACGAAAAGGATATTGTTGTCGGTACTGTGCATTCTCTCCAGGGAGCGGAAAAACCTGTCGTTATCTTCTCGCCGGTCTACGGACGTAATCATCAACGCGAGCGGCTGTTCTTTAACCAGACCTACAACATGCTCAATGTCGCCGTCTCGAGGGCAAAGAATCACTTTCTCGTGTTCGGGAACATGAATCTCTTTAGGCCGGGCGCGACGGACACCCCTGCAGGCGATCTCGGCAAGCTCTTGTTCCGGAAGCCGGACAACGAGATCTCGAACGATTTCTTATTCGCTGGGAATGAGATCAATTACTTCGATCAGGAGCCGATCAATCGTATATCCGATCTAAATAAACATCGCCTGTCCTTGAAGAAGGCGATCGAAACCGCGGAAAAACGCCTGGTTATCGTTTCTCCTTTTATATCTATCAATGCACTACAGGATGATAATATTCCGTCGTTATTGGGGGCGGCAATACAACGAGGCGTCGAGATATTGATTTTTACTGATTCGGATCTTGATATGGTTAACGGCTCGCTCAAACCTCATGCGGCTATGGGGCGACAGGCCTTGATTGATGCGGGGGCAATTTTAAAGATTATTCCTGGAATCCATAATAAAACGGTTATCTTGGATCGCAAGGTGCTCATAGAAGGTTCATTTAATTGGCTTTCCGCCGTACGTGATGAAAATAGTTCCTATCATCGGCAGGAAACCTCTATCGTGCTGAAAGAACCATACTGCGAACAATTCATAACACGAGCAGAAATTGAGTTGGGGATAAAAAAATAATCATGAGTGATATAAAGAAAAATGAAGGATCATTTATCATTGTATATATTGTGAGGACTAACCTATGACCCCCTGTCGTCCACCTTTCTCCATCACCCCTGAATTTATTACCCTGGTTGCCGGGATTTTTTTGGCGCTCGGGAAGTTGTCGGTGGTGCAGAGGGGGGGCTGGCGCTCAGGATCAGACGTATTAACCGTATCAGGGCCATACAGTCATACTTGGACATTACGGAAAGCTTCTCAACGTCGGAGAAAACGAACGAAAGACGGCAGGCACGTGTCGGCCTCGCGAAAGGCGGAAAGTGGGAAATAGTGAGGACAAATAACTATGTCTAAAGAAATAAAGAAAAGAGCATCCTTGCATAGTTCCACCGCTGAGTATTTGACCTACATTGCGGCAACTGGCGGTGATTCGGAAAATCTGGAAATATTGTACCAGGATGAAAACATTTGGCTGACCCAAAAAATGATGGCGGCCTTGTATGATGTTACCGTTTCCGCTATCAACCAGCATTTGAAAACCATTTTCGATGACACTGAATTACAGCGTGAGACAACTATTAAGAAATACTTAATAGTTCAATCCGAAGGTAAAAGAGAGGTGAAGAGGGAAGTCGAACACTACAACCTGCAGGCCATTATCGCTGTTCATCGTCACACTGCTGCGGAATTGCAGGCAGAAAGAAAAATCCCCATGTCCATGGAAGATTGGGCCAAG
>CAZYSQ010000055.1:0-7540 GCA_964649865.1 uncultured Acholeplasmataceae bacterium | reverse complement strand
TGGGAAGGCGCATACGTAAACGACCCGGTAGACCGGGGCGGGGCTACAAATATGGGCGTTACTATTGCCACTTGGCGAAGCGTTGGCTACGATAAGGACGGCGACGGCGATATAGACGTAGACGACCTTAAACTACTTACGAAAGAAGACGTAGTAAACCGGGTATTAAAGCCGCACTATTGGGATAGATGGAAAGCCGACCAAATTAAAAGCCAAAGCGTAGCTAACATTTTGGTAGATTGGGTATGGGGTTCCGGCGTTCACGGTATCAAAATACCGCAAAGGGTATTAGGCGTAAAAGAAGACGGGGTAGTAGGCCCTATTACGTTGGCAGCATTAAACAGCCAAGACCCGCGCGCCTTCTTTGATAAGATTAAGGTAGAACGCGAAGCGTTTTTTAACCGGATAGTAAAAAACACCCCTTCGCAAAAGCGATTTATTAAAGGTTGGCTTAACCGGCTTAACGACTTAAAATTTACCACATGAGAGCAAAGAGTATTATAGTACTACTTTCTATTTGTTTGTTCGGGTTCTTGGGTTGTTCTTCTCCCAAGAACCTAACAAGCAGTACAAAGGAAACCGGGACGACGGAAGAAAAAAGAAGCGAAGCTACTACCGGGGAAATTCATACCCTTATAGATTCGACGAAAACGTCCGGGTCGGATATTACGTATTTCAAAATAGAGTTTTACCCGCCGGAAGAAAAACCAGCAGGGCCAGACCCGGAACCCGAAAAGGAACCTACGCCCGGAAATGTAAATAAGGAGCCAAAGCCGGCGAATAAGAAACCGCCCGACAAAGGAGCAATAAAAAGTATTGAAGGTTTTAAATTAAGTTCTTCCAGCGAAGAAAAGGGAGTAACGGAAACCGACGAAAAAAACACTTTGCAAAAAGACGAAAAAATAAATACGGATAATACGTTAGAAACAGATACGCAGGAAGAAGTAGCCGAAGACCCTTACAAGTGGCGTTACCTATTAGGTATTATAATTGCAATAATAGTAATTGGTATTGGTGGGTATTTCCTTCTTAGAAAAAGCAAACTCTTTGCCATAATAAAAAATATATTTTCTTCATAATACAGGAAGGCCCGCCGTGAGGTTCGCCCAACTAAAAACCCGAAAAGGCCTATAATTGGGTTCCTTTTCGGGTTTCTTATTTGTAACCACATAGGATTAGTTCCGGGTATTCTTCGGTAATAGCCTTCATTTTATCGGGTTGTATTGAAATTCGTATAGAATTAACATACGAATTTGAAACACCGATTTGTCTACAAAAAGCGCGTTCGCTAATTTTTTTGTATTTTATAAATTCTCTAAGTCGTTCTTTTACACCCATTTATATAATTATTTATTTTAAAAACTTAGCAATTCACATACTTTAACACTGCATTAGCTTGCATATTACACTGCAATACTATACATTTGCACTTAGTAAATGTTTCGTTTGCAAATATACGCAATTTATAAGCTATGCGCAAATAGCAAGTTTACGCTAATTTATATAGTTAATGAAAAAAGAACAGGAAGTTATGCTTTACACTACAACCTATATAAATAGGAATTTTCTTCTAAAGGTTAGCGGAAAAGACAACCAAAACCAGCCTATTAACAAGCTGGTAGGGGTTAGCGGCCTTAAAGACTTAATAGGCGAAGAACTACTAAACAAGTTTGTACGCCGAGCAATAGCAAGCAAGCAAGCAAGCAGGATAAAACAAAGTGCTGTTTGCGTAGAGGTTTAAGAGTAACATTTTACATTAAATAAGCTATGGGAACTAAAGTAACTACAAATACCCCCTATCAAATTACTGTTTTCAGTAACAAAGGCGGTATTCGCTTTACAGCTACGCGCCGTTATTGTTCAGCCACATATAACGGACATACAGAATACGGTTTTTTAGGTTGGGAAGTAACTACTTATAAAATTACTAACAGGGAATGGCAGCGCGTACAATTTGAGGGATACCCGGCAAAAATACCCAATAAAAAGGCTGTGATAGAATTTTTATCTAACCGTGAAGTTTTTTCACAAGCATATAGCGAACTAAAGAAATAATTTGAAAATCACATAAATAACAAAGAAAATGAGTGAAACAATTTACAAAGAAGGATTTAACGCCGGATACGTACAGTTACGGCAAATGGACGTAGAAAACGCTACTTCCGAATTGTGGGTAGCGTTGGGGATAAATAACCGTAATTCCTTTACCCAATACAAAACGGGTAAGATTGAACCAAAGGCCAGCCAAGCGGCGGCGGTAGAAGCCGTATTTAAGAAATACGGGGTTACGGCTAATATATGGGGGAAGGCGTAGAAGCGAAGACGAAGTACAGTTTTATATTTAGTAATATTTTAATTATCAACAATATGGAAGCAACTAATTATAATTGGGAAACGGAATTTATTACGGCCGAAAATTTAATGATTCACACATTTAGCGATAGGGTTAAAGTAGTAACGAACATAAAAACGGGCGAAATAAAAACCATGCGCGACGGCGAAGTAATAGACCGCCGAAATGATATGCCAATATCGGAATACGAAAGGTTTCTACTTATGATTGCTAAGGACGCTACGACATTACAAGGGTTTGCGAATTATGACGGACTTAAATAAACGGCTTATAGACGTAACCGTCGGGGAACTTTTAGACCTGATAGAAGAACGGGTAAATACTAAGGTAGTAGTAGACACTACGAAAGAAAGCAAGCCACACGTTTACGGGCTTGCAGGGATAGCGGAACTATTCGGCTGTAGTAAGACTTCGGCCAACCGGATAAAACAAAGCGGCGTAATTGACGAAGCGATTACCCAAATAGGGAACCTTATAGTTTGCGACGCTAAAAAAGCCTTAGAGTTACACACCCTAAGCGAAACCAAGAAAAAGAGTAAGAAACGTACTAAAAAGTAATAATATGAACAAAGTAGTAAAACTAAAAAGCCTTCGCCTATTGAACTTCAAAGGCATTAAGGAACTAACGGTAGATTTCGGAGAAGTTACCGAGATTACAGGAGCCAACGCAACGGGCAAAAGTACCATTTTCGACGCGTTTACTTGGTGTTTGTTTGGAAAGGACGCGAACGGTAAAACCGATTTCGAGTTAAAGACCAAGGAAAACGGCGTAGTAATTCCAAAGATTGAACACGAAGTAACGGCGGTTCTTGAAGTGAACGGCGAAGAAGTAAGCCTTACCCGTACGCTTAACGAAGATTGGGTTAAGCCACGCGGCAGAGCAGAACCGGAACTAAAAGGTAATACAACGCACTACCTTGTAAACGGCGTAGAAATAAAAGCCGGGGCCTTCCAAGAACGCGTAGCTTCGATAGTAGAAGAACAACTATTTAAGCTAATTACTAACCCTTCTTATTTTCCTTCGTTGGATTGGAAGAAACAGCGCGAAATACTACTAACCATTGCCGGCGGGGTAACTTACGAAGAAGTAGCAAGCCAGCGCGCCGACTTTGTAGCGATTCTTACCCAATTAGGCGGCAAAGATATAGCGGAATTTAAGCAAGAGATAACATACCGCAAAAAGAAAATACAAGCCGAGTTAGACAAATGCCCGGTAGAGATTAACGCGATAGATAGCGTAACACCTGTAGCACCCGACTACGAAGCCTTGGAAGCCGAAAAAATGCGTATTACTAACGAGTTGGAACAAGTGGACGGCGAGATAACAAACGTAGCGGAAACAGCCCGAAAACACTACGCAAGCGAACAAGCCAAGCGTAAAGAGATTAACGACCTACGCAGTAAGCAACAAAAGGTAATTTTTGAAGCTAAACAGGCGGCCCAAAAGGCCGGTTATGAAGCGAACGCAAAACGTAACGAAGCTAAAAATAGCTATGATATTACTAAACGCGAAGCTACTAACTACGGCGTAACTTCCGAACGCGAACTTTCGGACATTCGCCGCCAAATAGAAGCCAACAAACAGCGTATAGCAACGCTTAACAAACAGGTAGAAGCTAAACTAAGCGAGTGGTACAAGCGTAACGCCGAAGAATACCAAGTAAGTACCGAAGGGCTACTTTGCCCGCTTTACAAAACCCTTTGTTCGGACGCTTCGGTATTGCGTACACACGAAGACGCACAGGCGAAAGCTAAGACGACCTTTGAAGACACTAAGGATTCCGATTTAGAGCGTATAACAAGCGAGGGCCAAGGCTTGAAAAAACAGATAGAAGAAGCCGAAGCACACGGGCAAACACTAACCGCGCAGCTCGAAGAACGAAGCAAAGCTATTGAAGCCAAGAAAGCGAAGTATAACGACGACTTAGTAGCCCTTCAAACGCAAATAGACGCTACCCCGGAAGTACAAGTTACTATCTACATAAACCCGGCGGAATTGCCAAGCTGGGCGGAATTAGAAGCCCAAATTAGCACTATTAACGGAACAATAGAAGAACTACCCGAAACAGATACGGCGACGCTTACAGAGCGTAAAAAGAACCTTACCGCGCTACTTGACGAAACGAAGCGCAAATTAAGCCTTCGTTCGGTTATTGAGAATAACACCAGCAAGAAGAACGAGATTCTTAAACGCGAAAAGGAATTAGCGCAACAAAAGGCCGATTTAGAAGGGCAGGAATTTACGATAGAAGAACTTAACAAAGCGCGTATGGACGAAGTAGAACGACGCGTAAATAGCAAGTTCCAAACGGTACGCTTCCAAATGTATGAAAAGCAACTTAACGGGGGCGAAAAGGAAGTTTGTAACATTCTTATAGGCGGGGTTAAGTACGGCTACGGGGCTAACAGGGCCGCCGAAATAAACGCAGGGCTTGACATAGTAAACACCCTTAGCCTATACCACGGCGTAACGGCCCCTGTATTCATTGACAACGCCGAAAGCGTTAACCAATTATTCCCAGTAGCGGGGCAGCTTATTAAGCTGGTAGTTACTACCGAAAAAGAACTTACAGTTAAGCCATATTAATAATAAAAAAAAGATGAAAGAAGAAAATCAATTGTCAGTAATTGACACAGCAAGACAAAAGTTTGAGTTAGCATGCAAGGACGCCGAAAGCTTGCAAATAGTAAACAACTTTGGAGCGGCTTTTACAGCCGTAAACGTAATATCATTATTACGCGAAGCTTTAAGCGATGAAGTTATGAAGGCGGTGTTTATGCCACTTATGAATACTAAAGTAGGCTTCTTAACCGACCGTAACGGCAAACCTAACAGCCGGGGACAAGTAAGACCACTTTACGACATTAGCACCGTACGCGATGCTATTATAGACGGCGTTAGTATTGGACTACTTCCAACCGGTAACCAAATGAACATTATAGCCGACCGTATGTACCCAACAAAAGAGGGTTACACGGCCCTACTTCGTAAGCTTGGGGTTAAATATTTTATAGATGTTTCATTTGATAAAAACCAACAAGAAGGATTTGCCGAAATTCCTTGTACAATAAACTATGAGTATAACGGTGAAAAGAAGGCTTTCAAAATCGTTGCAACGGTAAAAAAAGATTCATATAGCAGCCCCGACCAATTGAGAGGGAAAGCGGAAAGGCGCGCTAAGAAGGCACTGTACGAGTATATAACCGGTTGCGACTTTGGAGAAGCGGACGAAAATAGTAGCCATGTAGAAGACGCGAATTATACAGACGTAACCAACGAGGTGGCGCAGGAAGTTAAAACACAAGCCAACCAAGGTGGAACGATTGATTTTGGCGCACAGGGAGCCGGCCAAGCTAAGCCACAGGCGCAACAACCAGCACCAGCACAGGCACCAATGCAAGGAACCCAAACAGGAACCCGAAAACCCGGTTTTTAAGCCATGAAGTTAAAGGTATTAGGTAGTTCGTCTAAAGGCAATTGCTACATATTAGAAAATGATAGCGAAGCCCTTATTTTGGAAGCTGGCGTTAAGTTTTCGGAAGTTAAGCACGCTTTAAATTACAACATTAAGAAGGTTGTAGGCTGCCTAATTACCCACGAACATAAAGACCACGCCGGTAAAATTAACGAGGTTTTGAACGCTACTATTCCTGTTTACGCTTCGGCGGGTACCATACAGAACACCAAGATAGAGGGCTACCGGCTACCGCTTATTTGCGAAGCTGGGAACCTTCTAACCCTTGGGGGATTCCAAATAATACCCTTTGCAACTATGCACGATTGCGCCGAACCCTTGGGTTTCTTCATTAACCACGAAGAAACGGGAAGGGTTCTATTTGCTACCGATACTTATTATTTGCCTTGCAAGTTTGCGGGCCTTAATAACGTATTGATAGAATGTAATTACCGGTTAGACATTTTGGAAGACAATATAGCCGCCGGCCGGGTTCCTTCCGTTGTTCGCAACCGTAATATAAAATCACATTTCAGCTATAAACATTGTTTGGAAGCCTTGCAAGCTAACGACATTAAGGCGGTAAATAACATTGTTCTTATACACTTATCGGACGGGAATAGCGACGCTAAGGCCTTCCAAGAAGGTATAAGGGAAGCTACCGGGAAAAGGGTATTTATAGCGGAAGCGGGTTTAGTTATAAACTTTAATAAAACACCCTTTTAGTTATGATTAAAGGATTTGACAACGAAACCGCGCCACTTACAGAGTACGAAACCGGGGTACTTCTTCCAGTTCTTGTGAGGGGGCTTAAAACAAAGTTCGGACACGCTGGGGCGGTTACAAACAAACAGATAGTAGGAAGGTTAAAAGGTTCGTATAAGATAAGCGAAGCGAGGGTTAGAAAGATGATAAACCACATACGAACAAACGACCTTATACCCGGCTTAATAGCAACTTCCGAAGGTTATTTTATAGCGGAAACGGAAGAAGAACTATTAGAGTATGAACAAAGCCTAAAAGGGCGCGAAGACGCTATAAGGGAAGTACGCATTAGCATAGCCCGACAAAGGCGAATACTTTACGAGCAAAAGAGAGCAGAACGAAATTTATTTAATCAATAAAATTTACAGTAATGAAAAAAGAATTTTTTATGAATTACGCCGAAGGCCAAGGCGCGCCAACGGTTAAGTATGAAGACAAAAAAGTAGCAGAAAAAGAAGCGGCACGTTTAGCCGAAAAATTAGGCGTAGAAGTTACAACCTTGCAGGCGGTAACGGCGGCCGAACCGAAGGACATAACCAAGCGCGTAAAGAGCTACGCGGACGCTTGCGCCGTTCTTGGTATTGAACCTATTGTAGACGAAGTTCTACTAAAGTTAGGGTTTGCTAAGGACGAAATAGCTTACCGCAAGCTAAAGACTATTGCGAAAGCCCTTAACGAAGGTTGGGAACCTAACTGGTCGGATTGGAACGAATACAAGTATTTTAATTGGTTCTATTTGGATTCTGCGGGTTTCGGCTGCGCGGTTGCGGGTAACGCGGCCACGTATGCGAATGCGAATATCGGCTCCCGGCTTTGCTTTAAAACGTCCGCGTTAGCACGTTACGCCGGAGAACAATTTGAAGACCTTTATAACGATTTCCTTTTAATAAAATAAGCTATGGATAGAGAATTAGGCAAAGACATTGAAGCAATAAGGAAACTAAGCCCCGAAATTGCGATTATTGAA
>CAZYSQ010000054.1:0-7670 GCA_964649865.1 uncultured Acholeplasmataceae bacterium | reverse complement strand
CCCATCTTTTCTAAATCAAATGGAGTTAAACCAAAAGCGTCAGCTACTACTTTAAAACCTAATCTCTTTAAAGCTAAAATATTTTTAGTAATTTCATCTTCATCATTTTTAAGTAAATTAGCTTCTTCAATTTCAAAAACAATATTATTAGGATTAACACCTGCTTTTTTTACAATTGAAGTAAAGTCTCTTACTATATTTGGATTAGATAATTCTTTATCACCTAAAAAGCTTAATACTACTAAATTTTTATTATTACATAGTTCCTTTAATTCATTATATTGACTTGCGATAATAGAAAGCCCGTGTAGAGTAACTTTATAAATGTCACCTGAGTTATCTAAAATTTTAATAAATTTATGAGCTGGTAATACACCTAGTTCTGGATGATTCCATCTAATATATGCTCTTAAACTAAATACTTGATTATTAGTCACATCAATTGCTGGTTGGTAATAATATTCAAATTCATTATTATTAATACCTTCTTTAATTTGATGGAAGTAATCAAGAAAATCAATTTGAGTTAAACTTTCATCTATTTGATTAGTTCTAACAGCTCCGCCACCATCTTTTATTATTTCTTTCATTAAAATATCTAAAGATTTATAAAGTTTATTTAAAGAATCACCATGAAAAGGATAAAAACTAACCGCAATTGAAACAGGAATATTAATAGTTGCTTTTTTACCAACTAAATAACTTTCTCTTAAAGTCGCCATTAGATTATAATTAAAGTTCATTACTTCATCAAGTGAATAACCTTCAATATAAAGATAAAATCCTCCTTTTTTAAAAACAGTCATCGTTGTCTCAAAAGGCATATGGTTACTAATTCTTCTTACTAATTGTTCTAAAACATCTCTTAATGTTTGGGCATTTAAGTTAGCTTCAATGTTACTAAAATTATCTATTTGTAGTTCAATTAAAGAAAAAGTATTATCTTTAGCACTATTTTTTATTTCTCTTTTAATCTTTTTTTCAAAAGCATTTAGTGGTGTAATTCCATCAAACAAAAAGAATTTTTCCAAACCAACTTCCCTAAATCCTTTTAAAACACCTTTAATTAAAAAATATAAAGCAGTAAGTCCAAGCGCAATAAAAAAGAAACTTAAAATTAGCTCTAATCCTGTAGAAAGTAAAATCATCATCTTGTTACGACCCCCTTCTTCTTCTTAGGTCTATATTTATTATACTCTAATAATAATTCCTTTGCGTTATCAAAAGGAACTGGTCTACTAATTAAATAACCTTGAATAACTTTAACACCTTGTTTATATAAATATTCATTTTGTTTAATTGTTTCAACACCTTCAACTACTAAATCAAGTTCTAAGTTTCTTGCTAAGTTAATAATCATCTCTACAACAGCTTTTGAATATTTATCAGTTAAAATATCAATTATAAAATCTCTATCAACTTTAATTCCGTCCATTTGTAATTCTTTAATATATAATAAGGAGCTCTGTCCTTTACCAAAGTCATCAATATGAATTTTAATACCTAATTTTTGTAACGCTTTAATTTTTTCCACAATATCATCAAAAGAAACAATTAAAGCAGTTTCAGTAATTTCTAAAATTACTTGAGCGGGATCAACATCATGTCTTTTAATAGCCTCTTCAATGAAACTTACAAAACCTGCTTGTAAAAATTGGTTAGGGCTTATATTAATTGAAACTGTAATATCATAATCTTCTAACTTTTTTAATGCACTAAGTGATTTATTAATAATAATTTCACCTAATCTTAAAATCGCGTCACTTTCTTCTGCTACTTTAATAAAATCTTCAATTGAGGTATCTTTATGTTTAACACTCATCCATCTTACAAGCGCTTCAAAACCTTCAATATATTTTTCTTCATTATTATATTGCGGTTGAAAAAACATTTCAAACTCTTGTTCTTTAATTCCTAATTCAAGATCATCTCTTAACTGATCTAATTTTTTATCTTTAGCTTCTGTAACAGCGTCATAAACACCCATTAAAACATCTTCAAAAGCTTCTTTTTTCTCTAAAGCTTTTTTAGCTTTATCATACATTGAAAGAGCTCCAGATCTTTCTGTTTTATAGTTAAATGGATAAATACCCGCTACAAGTTCAATTTCTACTTCATATTCTAAAACTTTTATATTTTTACTATGAGACGATAAAATTCTTCTAACGTCATTTTTAACTTCATTAATATTACTATCACGATATAAAATAATAAAACTATTATCAAATGTTAAATATAATTCGACATCTAAAAGTTCATCCATCATTTCAATGAGTTGATGATAAAGTTTATTAATTAAGTTAGAGGCAAAGTGCTCTCCTCTTAAAACTTCAAAACTATTTAAATTATCTACTTTTAAAACAACAACCGCTTGAGTATGAAGATATGTTTTTTTCCTAGTTAAAAGTTGATCAACATCATGTTTATAATGATTTAGTGTAGGTATTCCTACTGTTTGTTTAATAGAACCGACTACTAATGAATCAGTCACATCCATATAAAACGGATAAAAAAGTAATGTATATGATAACATCTTAGTTTTAATTGGAATAATAACAGTTCCTGTATATTGGTTAACTTCACTGACAAACCAAGATTTAAATGGAGCTAGTTTAGTAATTTCAATCATTTCAGCGTCTAAAAAATCTTCAATTTTTCTAGCCTTTTTAAAGTGTGGTAATTCTTTTATAAATTCTTTGTTTTTTCTTAAGATTTTTCCGTCTTTATTAATTTCAATAATTGGAATTGAGTTCGAATTTTGATAATAATACGATAATTCTAAATCTCTGTATGATGATGTCATTAATTTAGAAAAACCAAAACTTAATAAAAAGAAAATAACTTCTGAGGCGATAATAATCATAATTACTAATAAGTACATATTTGTTTTCGCAACCCTAAAATCAATATAAGGATATAAACTCATATAATAATAGCCTTGTGCTTCAAGTAAAGGTACATAAGAAATAATATATTTTTCATCTAATGTATTAATCGCTTCAAATTTTTCTTTTTGTTCTTTTAAATCTTCAATTATTAAAGAAGTATCAAAATCTTTAAAAAAACTATTAATATTAGTTAAGTCTTCTGTTTTTGTAACATAGTTTAATATTCTTCCGTTTTCATTAGTTATTAAATAGTTTTCCTCTTTTAATAATAATTTAAAATAATCATTCGCTCTAAAATAACCAAAACGATCTTCTGTTCTAAACACAATAAACGTTTCATTTGAATAGTTAGTACCATCATCTTTAAAGTCAAACATATCATCAAACTTATAAATACCAATAGGTAAATTAAAATAACTTAAATCAGATAATACCTTTAAGCCATATTCTTTATCGTTTAAAATAATTGTCTCATCAGTAATATCACCAAAATGCAAATAATCAAGAGTACTACTAATAGTTACTAAATTATTGTTTAAATAAATATTGTCATCTTCTAACAAATCTAAAAATTCTAGATAATTATTTTTAATACTATTATCAATCTCAGTTCTTTTTAACTTAGCAATTAAAAAACGTTGGTCTTGAAGTTTAGTATCAAAAAACTTATTTGTATATGTCAAAAAGAAAAACGAGACAATTACAAAAAAAGCTGTATAAATGATAATAAATAAAACAGTTAAATTTAGCGTTCTTTTTTTCATTTTTAATCCTTATCCACATCAAATGCTAATTTATACAAAGTTTTTTCTCTTTTTGCGACATACATCGCTAAGTCAGCACTATAAATTAAATCGTTAGCAGTAATTCCATTAGTAGGATACTTAGAAACTCCTACACTTAGTTGATACTTTGTTTTACTAGCTTTATATGTTAATTCGCTATTACTTAAAGTTTCAATTGTTTTTAGTTTTTCAATAAGTTCATCGTTATTGATTTCTCTATCAACAAAAATGATAAACTCATCGCCACCATACCCAGAAACATAATCAGTTGGAAATGTTTTACAAATTAAATTTTTTAATTCATCAATCGCTTGGTCGCCACTTAAGTGACCATACTTATCATTAATTTCTTTAAAATTATTGTAGTCAATAAAAACAATATATTTCTTTTTACTTAAATTTGTAAGTAATTTTTTAGTAATTAAATTTAATAAATTTTTTTTAGTATAAATGTTTTTTGGTTCTTCTTTTAAGTTACACATTGTTTTAGTTGGAAAATATTTAACTATATAACCTAAGTTTAAATTGTACTCAACTACTGGAGTAATAAGCGCAACAAACTCTTCATATTGACCGTTTTCTACTTCTGCTTTAATTTGTCCTGCCCAAATTTTATTTTTCATCACATTATTTTTAAGCTCACTATAAAACTCAAGATCAAAACTATTGATATAATTATGATAAAAAGGCTTATTCAAAGAATTTCCACAACATTTAAAATAGTCTTTATAGTTGTTTGAAATATTAATAATTTTAAATTCACCGTTTAAATATAAATAAGGAAAAGCATGATTTTCACTTTCATCAATTAAAAAGTTTTGTATAGAACTTTCAAATAAAACCACTAAAAGCAGTTCTTCCCCTAAAATTGCTTTTTCAATGTGAAATTTTAAAGTTTGATCTAAAACCGAAACTTCTCCTTCATACCTTTTATTTTCATCTAAGTATGTTTTAACTTCATCAACATCAACACCTTGAAATACTTCAGAAAAAGCTGTTTGATTATTAATAAATAACATGACATTTTTTAGAGTTTCACTAACAGAAACTAGTTTAGTTGTCTTATAGTTAAAAATCATTCCACTAAATTTATTTTTATGACCCATCTTTATCTATAACCTTTCTAATTGTATTTACATTTTATCATAACAATTATTTTTATTCTATTTTTTCAGATAATTCTTATCTTTTAAAAGATATCTTAATTAATTAATCATTTTATTTTTAAAGTATTACATTATTTTGACTTATAATAGTCCTTTTAATATAATATATATATAAGGATGGTGAATAATTTGAACGAAAATGTAAACGTTTTATTTGCTTCTTCTGAAGTCGTTCCGTTTTCTAAAACTGGAGGGCTCGCTGATATTAGTGGTAGTTTACCTAAAGTGCTTAATAATAAAGTTAAAATGACTGTTATTACGCCTTTTTATAAAAGTGTTGATTTATCAAGTTATCCTTATAAATTAATTAAAGAAATTAAAATAAATATGGCTGGTTATAACTATTATGTTAGTTATTATAGTTTTATTTTAGACAATGTAACTTATGTTTTTATTAAACACCCTTTTTATGAAAGAGATTCTTTTTATGGTTATCATGATGACGATGAAAGATTCTTTTTATTTTCTTATAGCATTTTAGAATATGTTAATCTTAGTGCTACTTCTTTTGATATTATTCACTTGAATGACTGGCAAACAGCTATGGTTCCTTTTTTATTAAAAGAACACTATTTGCATAATGAACTTTATCAAAATATTAAAACTTTATTATCAATTCACAACTTACAATTTCAAGGAAACTTTAATAAAGAAAGTTATAAATACACTAACAAACCTTTTAGTTATGATTACCTTCATTTCGATCAAGTTAATTTCTTAAAATGTGGTATTTTACTAGCAAACAAAATTAATACTGTTAGTAACACATACAAAGAAGAAATTAAAACTTCTTATTATGGCTACGGCTTAGATGGTTCTTTAAATGATAGAAACAAAGACTTGTATGGCATTTTAAATGGAATTGATTATCATCTTTATAATCCTGAAACTGATAAAACATTGTTTTTCAATTATAGTAAAACTAGTTTTATAAGTGGCAAGAAAAACAATAAACAAGAACTATTAAAAGAACTTAACTTAGAATATCTTAATGATTATCCTTTAATAGGCCATGTAGGAAGGTTAGCTGAACAAAAAGGAATTGATTTAATGATGGCTACTTTAGAAGAGACTATTAATAAAACTAATGCTTATTTTGTTTTTTTAGGTAGTGGCGAAAGTAAGTATGAAGAATACTTTAAGTATTTAATGTATAAATATCCTAAAAGATTTTATGCTCATATTGGTTTTTCAAATAGACTAGCTAATTTAATTTACGCTGCTAGTGATTTATTTTTAATGCCTTCATTATTTGAACCTTGTGGATTAGCTCAAATGATTTCAATGCGTTATGGCACACTACCCATAGTAAGAGAAACTGGTGGACTTAAAGATACTGTTATACCTTATAATAAATATACTGATGAAGGTACTGGCTTTAGTTTTAGAAATTATAATGCCCATGAAATGATGGAGCAAATTATCGTTTCTACTAACCTTTACAACAATAACAAACATGTTTTTAGATTATTACAAAAACAAGCTTTAAAACAAGATTATTCATTAAACAAAATGGGTCAAGGTTATTTAAATTTATATAATAAATTAATTAATAAGGAGTGATTGGATGGAAACTTTAGCTTTAATATTAGCAGGTGGGAAAGGCTCAAGATTAGACGTTTTATCGGAAAAAAGGAGTAAACCAGCAATGCCTTTTGCTGGTAAGTTTAGAATTATTGACTTCGCTTTATCTAACTGTAGTAATTCAGGTGTTTATGATATTGCGATTTTAACACAGTATTTACCACTTTCTTTAAATGAGCATATTGGCTCTGGTAAACCTTGGGACTTAGATAGAAGAGATAGTGCAGTAACACTTTTACAACCTCACCGTGATTGGTATGAGGGAACTGCTGATGCTGTAATGAAAAATTTAAATTTTATTAAGCGTCGTTATGCAAAATATATTTTAATACTATCTGGCGATCATATTTATAAAATGAACTATAAAAAAATGATTGATTTCCATAAAGAAAAAAATGCCGCTTTAACAATTGCGACTACTACTGTTCCAATGGAAGAGACAAGTAGATTTGGAATTATGACAATGGATAGTAATAATAAAATTACTGCTTTTGAAGAAAAACCTAAAAAAACTACTTCTAATCAAGCTTCTATGGGTATATACATTTTTAGCGCTGATGTTTTATATGATGCTTTAGAAACTTTAAACAAAGATAACTTAGATTTTGGAAAGCACGTTATCCCTTATTTAATTAATAAAGAAAACAGTGATGTTTATGGTTATAATTTTAATGGCTACTGGCAAGATGTTGGAACACTTGATTCTTATTTAGAAACTTCGCTTGACTTACTTCATAATAGTGAAAATGTTTTAGACCTTTATGAAGATGAATGGAAAATTTATACAAGAAGTGAAGAGTTACCTCCAGTTAGAATTGGTAAAAATGCTAAAATTGAAAATGCTTTAATAAGTAATGGAAGTATTATTGAAGGAACAGTTATTAATTCTATTTTATCTCCGGGAGTTTATGTAGGCAAAAATGCCATTGTTAAAGATAGCATTATTTTTAATGACACAAAAATTCATGATAATGCCTATGTTGAACGAAGTATTATTGATAAAAAAGTAACTATTGGATATAATTCAATTGTTGGTTATAGTAATAATTATGAGCCAAATAAAGAAAGACCAGACTTATTAATAAGTGGTATTAATGTTATTGCGAAAAGCGCTATAATACCCGATAATACTATAATTGAAAGAAACTGCCGAATTTTTGATAAAGCAAAAATAACTACTAAAGTTATCAAAAGCGGTTCTACAATTAAATAATTGTTTTATAAAAAAATCCGCTTTTTAGCGGATT
>CAZYSQ010000053.1:3015-7765 GCA_964649865.1 uncultured Acholeplasmataceae bacterium | reverse complement strand
TTTTGATTAATTAACATTCACTATTGCAAATGTTAAACCTAATTCATAGCTTTGCGGTGGAGGCGTGTATTATGGCTAGGCCATTTGGATCATTTAAATTTACCCCTGAATCACTGGAGCTTGCATGGCAGCAGTATTTTGCTTGGTGCGATGACAATCCATGGTATAAAACCGAACAGACCAAAGGCGGTCAGCTAATCAAAGTTCCAACATCTCGACCATACACCGAAGAAGGTTTCTGTGCCTTTCATGATCTTGGGATAGGATATATCAAGGAATTATGGGAAGCAATAAGGGAACGGGATGATGAAGACTCAAAGCGTTATTCCGCTGTCATACGTCGCGCGAGAGCAAAATGCTATGCACAGAAGCTTGAGGGAGCGGCAGTAGGCGCGTTCAATTCCAACATTGTTGCCCGGTACCTTGGTCTATCCGATAAGACCGAATCCGAGGTTAAGCAGGATATCAGGGTTAAGACAGACCTATCCAAGCTAAGCCTAGAGGAACTGAAGGCGCTAAAAGACATCAACAACAAACTGAAAGGTGACTGAACTGGACGAGATAGCGGTATTCAGTGATGCGGAGATCAATTCGGAAATCTGCAAACAGGACTTTTTCGAGTTCGTCAAGGAGTTCTGGCATGCCGTCATACCGGAACCGCCGGTTTGGAACTGGCACATCGAATACCTTTGCGGGAGATTGCAGGAATACGGGATGCGGGTAGTACGCCGGGAACCTAAGCTGTCAGACCTGATTATTAATATCCCGCCCGGCACGTCTAAGAGCACGATAGCGACCGTAATGTTTCCTGCATGGCTATGGACAGTGGACGCAACGATTAGAGCGCTCACAGGCTCTTATTCGGCTTCATTGAGCACTGACCACGCCGTTAAGTCCCGCGACGTTATCCGTAGCGACAAGTATCGGGATTACTTCCCTGAGCTGGAGATAAAGCGAGATCAAGACAACAAGACGCACTACAAGAATATTAAAGGCGGTGAGCGTTATGCCACCTCGGTGGGCGGTACGGTTACGGGTTTCCACGCACATATCATCATCATTGATGACCCACTGAACCCAAAGGAAGCGGCGAGTGAAGCGGACAGGCTGACGGCAAATAGCTGGATGGATGTGACGCTATCGACGCGTAAAGTAGATAAGTCGATTACGCCCACTATCCTGATTATGCAGAGGCTTCACCAGAAGGATTGCACTGGCAACTGGTTGGATAAGGAGGGTAAGGAGATTGAGCACATATGCCTACCCGGCGAGCTAAGTAAGGATGTTAAGCCGGTTGAGTTACGTGAACGATATGTTGACGGGCTGCTCGATCCGGTACGGTTGGGACACCGTGATTTGAATAACCTGCGCTTGGATTTGGGGAGCTACGGATATGCGGGGCAGATACAGCAGACACCGTCGCCGGATGACGGAGGTATTTGGCAGAAATGGTTCATTCCGGTGCCGGATAGCGAGTTCCCGTCTCAACTGGATCAACTTGGAACGGATTGGGATTTGGCATATACCGAGAAGGAGACGAACAGCGCAAGTGCATACGTTACAGCCGGAAAGGTAGGCACAAAGATGTACATCGATGATTTGGGATGGGGCTGGTTTGAGTTCCCTAAGATGATAGAGTTCATGCGAGGTCGGACCGCGCCGCACTACATTGAGGCCAAAGCCAGTGGAAAAAGTGCCAAGCAGACATTGAAGAACATGGGCGTACCTGCCATTGAGGTTACCGTAGTTGGTGGGGATAAGGTTGGTAGGGCCAATGTGGCCACTCCCTTCGCAGAGGCGGGGATGATATATATCCGGCAGAGTTTGATAAATAAGCTGTACCATGACGTCAAGCAGGGCATATTGCTGTTCCCAAACGGGGAACATGATGACTTGCAGGACGCTCTGGTACAATCGATTAACCGCCTTTTGGGGCGAAAGAAAGCATTCGTGATATGAATATAGCTAAGGGCTTGAGGGGATTGTTTAGAGGGGAACGGAAGGCCCTTGGCTTACCTTATCCGCAGTGGTCGCTTGTTGGCGGCATGTGGGTGCAGATGACAGATAGCGGGGCCAAGTACATCGACGAGGCGTTTAAGGCCACGTCCTATGTGCATTCAATCGTGTCACACATCGCAGACAAGGCCAGCGACGCTCCGGGCGGTGTGTACCGAGTTAAGGATAAACAGAAGGCTAAGGCTTACTTTGCTGTCACCAAGGGCCGTCAAACGTCTGAATCGTTTAAGAAAGCCATTACCCTTAAGGCGCAGGCGTTTGATTTAGTAGATGGTCACCACTACATGGGCGTTATTGAGAACCCCAATCCAACGCAGACGGGAAAGCAGTTGCGCCGGGAGCTATTTGGATACACACTGGTTACCGGTAACGCATACCGCTATGATGCCGTGCCGGGAGTTGGTATGAATGGTGGCCTGCCTAAGCAGCAGTGGATTATACCTTCGCCTTGCGTGGAGATCGTGACCTCCGGCAACCGGTCGGAGCCTGTTAAAGGCTATAAGGTAGCTTACTTCACAGAGGACATCTTAGACGAGCATCGGGTAATGCACATGAAGATGATGAACCTTGTTAGCGATATCGTTGGCAACAACTGGCTGTATGGTATGTCGCCGCTACAGGCAGGCCGCGCCACGCTTGGTCAGATGAAGGCCGCGGCTACTGCACAGGGGACGTTATTCCAGAACATGGGACCGCTGGGTATCATCTCCGGGGATGGCACCGACCACCTGAATGAAGAAACAGCGGTAGGTATTCAGGATAAGTTTACACAATCCCATACGGGTATTCTTAACGGCGGTAAGATCGTTGTTACCCCGGCAGACGTGAAGTTCACGGAGATAGGTATAAGCCCAGTTGACTTGAATATTATTGAAGGTAAGGCCGACTTATTGCAGGAGCTATGCGCACTGTACCACTACCCGAAAGAACGCATTACAGGTAGCCAGAATACCGCCTCTCAGGGATTGGCCGATAAGCAGGTGATAACATCATGCGTAATGCCACTATTGCGTGACTACGATGACAGCGAAACTAAGCACATCCGGCGCGTGTATAACGATGACAGTCTGGTGTACATCAGCGACACCCAATACTTCCCTGAATTGCAGGAAGACCGGAAAGACCTATCGGAATGGCTTAGCAAAGCGTGGTGGATTAAGGTCAACGAGAAGCGCAGGGCTATGGATTACGACGAAGATCCGGACGGCGATGTGATGCTGGTGCCGTCAGGGCTGGTGAAGTTGGAAGATGCAGTCGCGGATTTAGTAGACCCCGACATCGACATGCTGGACGCTGCCGGGGCTTTGGATGGAAATAATCAAAACGAAGATGAAGAAACTAATTAGAAAAATCGTGCTTTGGGCTTTCAAGGATAGCCTCGACGTGAAGTTTAACATCAAAGGTTCCGACCTAATTGCATCGATTAAAAGTCGAGAGATATGACGCGCCTTAAATCAATACTATCAATCACGCTACTTGTAGCCGTTTTGGCCGCATTAGGCGCTGCTGGCACAGTCTGCGCGTTGTGGGCTGACTGGTACATATCAGCTCCGACCATCGCTGCTATATGGGCCGGATTGGCGTTGTTGGGGGTTAACGTGTATGAAAGGGGGAAGTGATGGCTAAACTAACATTGAATATCCGGACAGAATGGTTACCATTTGATACAGATTTATCAACATGCCGGTGTTGCGATGAAACAATCTACTCAAAGATGATGGTGTTTTGTACAACTCCATATTCAGGTGTGAAGCAATGGCCTACCAAGACCAGTGATGTTAAGGTGTGCAAAAGCTGTTTTGATTTAATAGTTTCAGAGTAATGCCTGCCCCAACCCGCCAACAACGACTTATCCACCGCCAGTTCCTTCACCGAGCTGACCAGCACGAGCGACGTTATGCGCGACGTTTCCTGTCCGTCCTATCCCGCCAATACCGTGAGGCGTCCGAGGCTTACCCGTCACCATACACGGTCAACCCCGACGATTACCGCCCCATCCTGATACAGCTTTACACCACCGTACTGCCGCAAGAGGCTAAGGTAGCGTGGGATATGTACGTTAGGCCGCTGGCAGGCGACCGAAAGGATTTCTTTGATGACCTAATGTCAATTATAGGTGTCAACGTACCCGAAGGCGAGTTTATCCGGTTGTGGCGCGACGTGTCAAGGGAATGGTTAAGTATCAACATCCTGACGAAAATAAACAACATCGCACAGACCACGCAGCGGGCCATAGCGAAGGTTGTGGAATCGGCTATCAATGAGGGCGGCAGCATTGAGCAGATAAGCCGGGAGATACGCCAGCAGTCACAGGGAGAAGTGAACCGGCATCGCAGCGTGGTGATTGCCCGTACCGAGACGATAAGCGCGATGAACAAGGGGAGGCGGCTAAGTATGCATACGTCTAATCTGCTGTGGAATAAGAAGTGGATTGATAGCCCTGACGAGCGCACAAGGCTAAGCCACCGACTGATAGCACAGGAGGACTACCGGCCATTGGATAATGAGTATTGGCTGGTTACGCGTGAGGGGAGCTTGGAGCCAGCAGATTGCCCCGGAGACCCGCGGCTATCAGCGGGCAACATAATAAATTGCCGTTGCACGGAGGTATACGAGGTACAACGCGATGCAGCAGGGCGGCCACGTCGAAGGTCGGACAGCCCCGTAACAGTTAATGAAGCGTTGGAGGTAATAGCATGATAAAGTTGTCCATTCTCGTTCCGTCGACTCACAC
>CAZYSQ010000053.1:0-2915 GCA_964649865.1 uncultured Acholeplasmataceae bacterium | reverse complement strand
TACGATTACAATGAGATGACAACAGAGGCGCAGGATGAGCTGCCATCGGTCAGGATGAAGCGTAGAGCTGCGATACCACCTATAGTCGACGTGGTTATGCTGTCCAAGGCATCCACGCCGCAGATGAAGGCCATGACACAGAAAGCCATCGATACCTGCATTGCCGGGGCCGATGAGCTACCGGTAAATATCATTGTCATCGAGCAGATGCCGCACGTGCAGTACAGGGATGCAAAGACCGTATACCATACGGCTAAATTCAATTACAATGCATTCATGAACCTTGGGGCAAGGCAAGGCAAAGCACCGTGGGTTATGTTCGCAAACAATGACCTACTATTCAAATCTGGATGGCTTCACCAGCTATTGACTGCCGAATGGCCACTTGTATCGCCAAAATGCCCGAAGGATGCAAGGCAGGTGGGCGTGAAGCGTAACGAGTTGGGCGAACAGAATGGCCGAAACCTATCGGGATGGTGCTTCATGATGTCTCGTGAGCTGTATACAGCCATAGGCGGGCTTGATGAGGAGTTCGACGGTTGGTTTGCGGATGATAGCGCCATAGAACAATGCAAGCGACTTAACGTCTATCCGATGCTGGTGCCGGGCGCACTGGTTGAGCACCTTGGAAGCACAACGCTGAAACAGTTGCCCCAATCGGAAAGGGATGACCTATGTTGGGGTAAGTTGGAGCGGTTTAACGAGAAGTATGGGCAGACCAAATTTTTAGACAATCCAAATTATAAAAAATGGAAGCAGGGGCGGTTGCAATCACAACCCGAAACAGACGTGAAACCTTTGAGAGGTCGTACGCCGAGTGGAAAAAGTACCTTCCGTTCGGCTGGCGGCTGGTAGTGGTTGACGATGCCTCGGACATTCCGTGCCCGGTGGCTGACTACCGATTCGATACGCAGCAGGGAATTGCTAAGGCTAAGAACAAGGCATTATCCCTCGTGGACGATTGCCGCCGTATATTCCTTGTCGATGATGACGTTTACCCGACTCGCCCAGATTGGTACGTGCCTTACATCAACACCGGATTAAAACACATGTGCCTGTCATTCGAGCGAAACAGCAAGGGGCAACGGCTAAGCCATAACGTATACCTGACACGAAAAACGCCTGAATACTGGATTTACAACGCACCGAATGGCTGCATGCTGTACCTGGAGAATACGGTACTGGATGCTGTGGGTGGGATGAATACAGATTTTGATGTATGGGGGAGGGAGCATGAAACATTTTCTTGGCGAATCCATAATTCGGGCTTAACGCCATACCCGTTCATGGACATTCCTGAAAGTATAAAATACTTCCACGTTGGCGATTATTACGGCGACGTTAAATCAAGCGTCCCCCAGTCAGATAGGATAAGATCAATACGAACGAACACGCCTCTGTATGATATTTATAAGAAAACGGACATGTATGTTGCGTACAAGTGACGAAAAATATACTACTTTATATCGACGAGCTTAGCCGCATCTAATATCAATGTTTCAAGCATATTGGCGCTACTCCTGTTTTCTTTATCGGCCAGTTTCTTCAACAACTCTAACGCTGACTCAGACAATGAAAAAGATGTTCGTTTTTTCTTTGACATATTGTATAAATGTGGTAACTTTACGGTAATTAAATATTAATTATTATGTCAAAGGTAGCAAATAATATTGAGGATTTGGAAGGGGAGGTTTGGAAACCGGTTGTTGGGTATGAGGGATATTACGAGGTTAGTAATTTAGGTAGGGTGCGTAGTGTTGATAGGACGATTAAAACAATAAGTAGAAGTGGCAACAATTTTTATAAACAATATAAAGGATCGATGCGAAAACCGCACTTAAATAGGGACGGATACCTGTATGTTTCTTTATGTATTGGTGATAGGGGTAAAACCTTTAAAATACATAGACTGGTAGCGGATGCGTTTCATTTAAAATCAAGCGATAAGTGTTTTGTAGATCATATCGATGGGAACAAAACAAATAACAGGGCTGATAATTTGAGGTGGTGTACATTTAAAGAAAACATACAATTTGCATGGGATGCAGGGATTTACAACAACGTAGGAGAATCGCACGGTATGGCATCGCTAAAAGAATCAGATGTTATAGAGATTAAGAATCGAATAAAATCAGGAGAGTCTTGCAAAAAAATATCTAAAGATTTTAATGTAAAACATTGGACTATACATGATATTAAGCAGGGTCGTACATGGAGCCACGTAAAAATATGACAATTCACTACATTTCACCATACGCCACTGACGGAAACATTGGCCGTGCGCTTAATGAGGCATGCGCATTGGTGCCGGATGGGGATTGGATATGCCTTCGTGATGGCGACGCGATGTTCACCACTCCCGATTGGGGCAAAACCATTGACTACGTGACCCGGGAATACGGCGGCCAATACGACCTTTTTGGAGCCGTGACAAATCGTATAGGCTGGAAGCACCATCAAGTGCCGGGCATGATGGATGTAATGGACTTACGACAGCATTGGGAGATAGGGGCTATGATACAGGCTAACGGCCCGCAGGTTGAGCCGACTACCGAGCTGATTGCGGGATTCTTTATGCTGTTCAGCAAAGCAACGTGGAGCCGTACCCCATTCCAGGAAGATCGCCGCAGGGCAAGGCTGTTCGATATGGATTTCTCTATGAAGATTAAACGACGGGCAATAATAAGGGGGCTGTACTTGCTACATCTTTACCGGATATGGGCAGACAATCCGCGGAGGGATGTTAAACACCTGGTATAAACAAACCCCCAAACGATGGGCGCCTGGGGGATTGAAACTAACCAATTATAAACCTTAACAACAAATATAAAATAAAATTTGCGTATTCAAAATATATTTATCATATTTGCTTTGTGCAGTTGGGAAAGTGAGTAAGAGTAGCCAAAAGGCCGTGC
>CAZYSQ010000052.1:6096-7799 GCA_964649865.1 uncultured Acholeplasmataceae bacterium | reverse complement strand
TTGACCTCCTCAATGTCAATTGCATACTCAATGTGCTCGTGTGATGCAGGGCTGTGGCTCACAACCAACACCGGCAGATTCCAGTAGCGGCGCTGCATCTCGTAATACTGTCCGACCAGCTCTGGCTGGATCGGCCCATCCGATTCGTCCATGATAACGGGTGCATAGCTTCTCTGTGACCGCTGATTGCGCTGTCTCACCAAGGCCTTGACGTAGGCATCAGAGAAGAATGCCTTCTGCCCGGGGCTATGCTTCATGAAGCTTCGCTCTTCGCCAGACTCCGCATCATAGACCATGATGTCGAACCGGTCGACGCTTCCTTGTTTGCCTTCGCTCTGCGTCTCGGTTCTGATTGCGAACTGGCCTTCGTGGTATGGTTCGATGATTCTCGTAGCCTCGGCATCGATGCTGTCAAGCAGGAGCTCGAGCTCCAATGCAGGGATCTTGCTAGGCATCAGCATTCCACTGATGTACTTCCAGATAGCTGCCTTCTCGGTCTGCCTCTCAGCCTTCTTCATTGCTTGCGCTATGGCCTCACGCTGGGCTCTTGCTCGTTCGATGCGTTGTTCTGCATCCGAGATACGTGCATCGATTGTGGACAGCTCAGAGTGCAAATCCGACCAGTTTTTGCGCTCCTCTTCGTATGCTGTGCGTGTGTCCTCAAGCCTTATCGCAATCTCAGGGTCAATCATGTACACTTCTGCTTCAAGCAATGCGATTGCATCTGCATTAGCTTTGAATCTGCCCTCGAGTTCGGATATCTTGGAGTCTGCATTCAAGGCGTCGCTCAAGGTATCACGCAGGGTGTTGACCTCGAATGTGCTGAGACATGCGGGTTTCTTCGGGATATCGAATGACGGGCGCTCACCAAGTTCACTTTCAGCCTTCACCAACGATGCGGGCTTCTCGGGCTCAGCTACAGGCGACGGTTGCCTCAAGCTCTTGAGCTCTGCCTGTTTCTCGGTGATGTGCTTCTCAATCGACTCGATGTTCTTTCTGTTCGCATCAATGATGTTCTGCGAATCAGGGTCGATATAACCGCACTTCGGACATGGGTTGTCATAGGCTTCGATTTTCCTTTTTGCGGCTTGGATGGATGATTCGCTCACATCCAGGTCGCGTACGATCATCTGCTGCTTGCCCTGATATTCGACAATCGCCTTCTCGTTGGCCTGTGTCACGCGCTGGATATCGTCCTGCCATGACCTGCGCATCTTCGCAATCTCTGCAACCTTGGTATCGTATTCCCAGCCTGCCTGTTTTGCCTTGTGTTCCAACTCCTCAATGCGCTTCACCTCGGCAACCTTGGCATCATTGTCTGCAAGTTGCTTCTTGATCGACTCGACCTCGCCCTGGCTGTCTCTGATTGCAACAATCTGCTTTGCAATCTGGTCGTTGGCAAGTGCGAGTTTCTGTTTGCTTAAATCATCGTTAGATTTGCGCCTTGCCTCGGCATCGCTGTCGCTCTTCCTTACCTGTAGCTTGTCCAGCTTGTCCTTCAGTTGCTTGCCGACCTTCTCGCTCTCTGCGATTCTCTCCATGAGCGCGGGCTTCGCATCGATGTGGCCCTGCTTCAGGGCAATGAGGGCTTGCTCGTCCTCGCACATACTTGATGCCCCGACAACCCAATTGCTGAGCTTCTGCGCTTCGCTCTCGCACTCAGAAAGGCAGAGAAGCGCATACTTCTTCTCTTGCTCGCGGTC
>CAZYSQ010000052.1:3011-5996 GCA_964649865.1 uncultured Acholeplasmataceae bacterium | reverse complement strand
GCAGAGATGCGGCCGCTTGATGTGTCCTTGCCTACGACCAGGGGATACGGGGTGCAGAAACTGAGCAAGCTCGATTTGCCGCTTCCGTTGTCGCCTCTGATGGCAGTCACACCGTCTGCGAGCTTTGACAAGTCGAACTCGACGGTCTTGCCCCTGAAGAAGATGCAACCTTGCACGGTAAGGCTTGTCATGCGGATATCGACAGGATTGCCGACATGCGCCTTGCTCTCCGGGATGGTATCCACGAGCTCGATAGCCTCATCGCTGACCTGCGGATCAATGAGACGGAACAAATCTGACAGTTTTTTCACACCTTCAGCCTGATCTGCTGTAACGCGTCGGGTTTCCTTCCTCTCTTCGTCAAAGGTAATGCGCGACCACTCGTGCATACCTTCTGGGAATTGGTAGGATGGGTCCTTGCTGACCAGCCAGTAGGCGATGGATGGATCATAGGTATCAAGCGGCTTGTAGATCTTCTTCCGCATGGGCGTACCGTAGGGGATGCGTTCAACTTTGGACATATCACCCAGATTCATAGCCGGCACGAAGTCGCGCTTTCCCCACGGGTTGTGGTCGATGCCAGGATACCCTGCGTACCCGGCGTTGATGATCTCACTTTCCCACGGGGTGTGGATGTGTCCGAGCTCCCATCTATCAATCCCTGCGAGTGCAAGCATCTCCGTGTGAATCACGATATCGCTTGAACGCAGGATTATATCCGATGTGTTCTCCTTGTGTGCATCTGACACATTGCCATGGAGCAGCCCAAGTGCAGGGATGTTCGGAAACATAGCCCGATTGGGAGCTACGAACTCAACCAGATATTGTTCCAGCAATTCCAAAGCCTTGCCGTTTGCCTTGTCTGCAGGCAGAGACAAGCGTGCCTGCAGGGTGTGCTTGTCGAGCTCTGGGATGCCGAAAAGGAGGAGCTCTGAATCATCTGAAGCATCAACGGCTCTCACTTTCCCTTTGTTAAGCCCATACACTTTGTTTGGCTTGAGCACCACCAATCCCATGTCCTCAAGCGGACCATAGCAACCGGGGCCGTCATGTGAAGGCGTACCTTCGATGGTGACAACCGGGCAGATAGCAAGCCACATCTTCATGATGCGCCTGAGCTGGTTGATGCCACCTTTGTCTGTGACCATGATCGGAGCGTCGTAGAGATCGCCAGGGAGTACAATCAGATCAACGTGATTGTCCTTCGCAGCCTTCGCGACTGTCTTTGCGATCTTGACCGATACCTCTCCCCACTTGGGGGAGAAGTGAAAATCGGGAATGGATAAGTATCTCATCAGTTTGCCTCCTGGTAGAGATTGTGCTGGATTCTGAATGCCTCGGGGATTGCATCCTCGATGCGCTTCAGATTGTCCAAAGCCTTGGCGTATAACTTTGGCTTAGCCTTCGGGTCGTACTGCGCCTTCAACCAGTCTAAGGTCTTCTGCGCATCTTCCGCAAGGGTAAGATCGCTGATATTCGGCAGATATTCCTCAAAAAGTGCAACGATGTGCATTTCCTTCTTCACAGGTTCGGGTTCGGGTTCGGTAACCGGCAGATCATCATAGACAGGCTCATCGGGAGCGAAGAGCGCGGGTGCTGGCTGTGGTGCCTGTCCGCGGCTGATCGCGGAGATGCGTGCTGCAGTCTCCATCTTGAGCACCATTTTGGAGCGACGGATGCGTGCGAACACGAACTTACCCGATGCAAGGTCTGCTGTTGCGTAGCCGGTCGGCATGCCTGCGAGCTCTCTGATGGACTTCACATACGCTTTGGTCTCTGCCTTGGCATGCGCGAACTTCATCTCGCTGTCGAAATGTGCTCGGCGCTTGTACGGGTTGTCGTACTTGTTGTCGTACTTCGCAGGTTTTTTGTATCCATCAGTATAGGATTCTTCCTTGCTCCAGAGCTCCATGCAACGCTCCCACACGTTGTACTCGGCGGTACACAAGGATGACCAGAGAAGTGATCCATCTTCCATAAGCCTGCTTGACCTCTTGGATACGCTACGGCCCACCGTCATTCTGCGATATGTCGGCGGTGCATCCATCGGCTTCATGAGCATCGGGTTGATGTCCACCTCTTCCACCATCGGCTGGGTCTCCGACTCGTCACCGCCCGAGATGCCACATGCCTCAGCGATCTTATACATCAGCTCGACTTTCGGCTGCCATGCGGGGTTATTGTTCGAGCCTACATTGCTGAAACTCTCAGCAAGATTCTTCGGGTCGAATAAGACCTCGGTCACGACCACCTCGAACTCTTCCGGCAAGTCCTTGATTGCATCAAAATTGATGTAAACGGACTTGTCGCCTGGTTGATACGCATATGCGTCACTGTTGTTTTTCGCCATGTTTTGCCTCCTTGGCTAAATACAGATTAAACTATAATTGGATAACTGTCAATGCTTCTTTCTCGCAATCTTGCGAGCGGCCTTCTTCAGCTTATCGACGATTGCCTTGCTGTTGCGCCATGACCCCTGCAGCTTGTACGACTCGAAGTTGAGCATGATCGCCGCATCATCGGCATACTTTGCAGGGATTCCGTGTCCCAGCTTCTCGACCTGAAGCAATGCCTCAAAAAAGTTATCGCGCTTGTCCATCTTCTCAGCAAGTGTGTTGTAAATCTCTTGTTCCTTGGGTGTCATATGATGCGATCTCCTCTTAGTATCTCGATATTATGGCCATTGTAATGCCAGACTTCCGCGATGGCACCGTCCCTTATGAGAGCTCGGTTCCACTTGCGCTGCTCTTCACTCAGGCGGTCATGTTCGGTCTTTACCTCAATGCCCTGGAAGATGGCGACCATCTGGCCGACCATATCTAAGGTGATGATTGTCGGCTTGTAGCCGATCATGTCCGATGATCCTGGGAACAATCCAAATCGGATTGGAGTGCCACGGTCGACAAGGAATTTCCCGTTGTCGAGGCGATGTATAGCCTTTGGATTTGTTGCCAAGCCGTATCCTACTGCGTTGCGGAACATCAT
>CAZYSQ010000052.1:0-2911 GCA_964649865.1 uncultured Acholeplasmataceae bacterium | reverse complement strand
TCCCTTGGACACAACTCAAGCATCGCAACTCTCACTTTCCCAGGCAAATCATGAAATGCCTTCAAGCCATAGAACTGCCTCAACGTCTCGCGCGCAACCCTTCTCCGCTCTGCTCCAATCTTGCGACCTGGGCGCTTGCTTTGCGGGGCTGGTCGTTTCCTCATCTCCTATCCTCCCTCACCATCTGCGCCTCCTCCTGCGTCAGATACAAGCGCGTCCTCTCCTTTGCCTTGATGCCAAGCCTGCGTACACGTTTGCTCAACACCTGTCTGCTGACACCCAGCTCAGCACTCAGCTGCGTGATTGTGATCCGATCCTTGCGCATGGCCCTGATCTTATCCGCTTCATCGTCGCTTATCACCAGAAGATTGCCAACCTTCTCACCGTATCCCAATTTTGTCACTAGCACCCAAAGCTGGTGATTCTGCATCTTCAGCTCTTTTGCCAGAGCGTTGATTGTGGTCATTTCTTCCTTACCTCCACAAACTGCAACTCATGGACACCTTCTTCCATGAGGTAATATTTGAGACTGAGCCTTCCTGCCACAAGCTCGTCGTAGATATGGCTCATGATGGTGATGACGTAGTCGGATTGCTTGGCAGGCTTTTTGATATTCATCGGTTCTCCGTCAATTTCGACTATCATCTTCGGTCTGCCGCCATAGTTCTTCTTGATGGGTGCTGTCTTTTCTTTGCCGCCATCAACATCACCAGCCCCCGACACTGCCTCATTCAACGCCTGCACATTCTCGCTGAGCTCTTGCTGTGTCATGCCTTGCTCGGAAAACATCTCATCAGCCTCTTGCTCCCTCACGATCTTCGGCCCCTCAATCTTAAGCGTGTTCACGCTCTTCACGATATCAGCAACCGTGATCTCTCCTGCCTTGATCTGCTTCTCCAGCGATTCCACGTACTGCCAGATCATGGTCTGCGATATGCCCATCTCTCTTGCAATCTGATGATTTTCCAGCCCATCGCGATACTTGAGGGCTTGAATCCGCATTTTAGTCTCTGTCTTGAATCTCATATGTTGCCTCCGTAGTCAGATTATCATATAGAACGTATGCTGTCAACACTCAAGTGCAACTCGTTTACCCAGATGTGATATGCAGATGTGTGCTTGTAACCCAGGTCTTTTGCGATCTTGATTGCCTCCTTCAGGTTGTGCGCCTTCCTCGAGATTGTCCGCATCAAGTCCTGCACATCTTCGGGCTTCACCTCCTTGATGCTGACAAGCTGACCTTCAACTTCGGCAGGAATCCGCTCATGCGCCTCGTACTCCCAGACGTATCCGCAGAACTCGCACTTCTTTGCACTGACAAGGACGGGGCGCAAACATTCTGGACAACGCTTATATTTTGATGGTTCCTTTGCACCCTTTGGCTTGCCTTGCAATGTCCAAACGCGCTCATCATCGGGCAGACCGAAGCGCGACCAGTTGCCGACGTGATCTAGTATGATTGCCTTGTCCTTGCCTTTAGCCTTGCGCAACACCCTTCCACAGTGCTGCAGGTAGACAACCAGGCTCGCGGTCGGCCTTAATCCGATGAGGCACGTTGCCGCCGGGATATCGACGCCTTCTCCCAGCATCTCGCACTGGGTGAGGATCTCGGTCGAGCCATCCTTGAGCCCTGCGATTGCACGCTTCACCTCAAGCTGGTCCATCCTTGAGTTGACGGCTATCGCCTTGTATCCAGCGTCGCGGAACTCCTGGGCAACGTGCTCGCTGTGCGCAATGCTCACACATGATGCAATGGCCGGCTGATGATCGGCATATCTTCGGTAATGCTCAACCGCTGATCCTGTTATTACCTTGCGATCAACGCGATCGACGCTCTCTTTTGCATTGTAGTCGCCGCCAACCTGATGCACCCCGTCCATATCCACCGATGCCGGAGCATAATACTCGTAGTCCGAGAGGTATCCAGCGGTTATCAGATCGCGCATGTTCGGACCCAAAATCAGCTCATCAAAAATATCGTCGAAGCCTTTTCCGTCGATGCGCTGGGGGGTTGCGGTCATACCTAGAAGTTTGGCGTTGGGCCAGTAGTTCAATATATTCATATATGATGAACTCTTTAAATGATGCGCTTCGTCACATATCAATATCTCAGGTTCAGCCAGCTTGTCCATCCTTCGAACCAACGTCTGCATGCTGCACACCTGCACCCGATATCGTATATACGGCATACCAGCCTGGATGATGCCATGCTTGATGTCAGCCTCAGAAATCTCGCGCGAAAGCTGCTCTACCAATGTCTGTCTATGTGCGATCAGATAGATCACCTTTTTTGACTGCGAGTAATCATCCACAATCTGGCGTATGATCCTTGACTTGCCGCCGCCAGTAGGCAGCTGGCAAAGGACCGCTTGCTTGCCTTCCGACCAATATTTTTCAATCTGTGATACCGCATCAAGCTGATACGGTCTCAATCCAAACAAATCTGCCATCCCATCGCCTCCGCTTTTTTTATGAGTGCCTGTCTGATCGCCTGCACATCCTCGTTCTGGTTCATCTTATCAAGTTCTGTCATTATCAATGGAAGATGCTTGCATGCATACTCCGGCCATTCGTCTAAGATTCCGTCCAGAATATCCCTAGCACAACAGAGCTCCTTTCGGAGCTCATAGTTGTTGCGATTTGATGCGGCATGCATCCTTTTGAGGAGGGTGTCACTCAGCATAGGAACCTCGCAAACCTATCCATATCCTCATGGTACAGCTTCTCGCAATGCGCCTTCGCCTCATCGAGCGTGAGAAAATATTCGCAGTCCGGCTCGTCCGCATCGTTGCGCATTGCCATGTACATGAAGTTGTCGTCAGATTCCGACCAGCCATCCTCGCAGAAGTCAATCTGGAATGCGAAGTAGGGTCCGTCTGCAAGCCAGATGTAACCGGGGAGTTGTTGCCAG
>CAZYSQ010000051.1:0-7818 GCA_964649865.1 uncultured Acholeplasmataceae bacterium | reverse complement strand
ACTTAGGATCTAGCGCCGCGAGGCATGCAGGTTCAACTCCTGTCACCCGCACCAAGTTGATGGAATAGGTTTGATACAAGTATCAAGCCCGTTAGGGATTTTATTCTCGTATAAAAATAGCGTAGTTACAAACAGGTTAGTTCCTGAACGTGGCTACGCTTTTTCGTTGGGCAAGTCTACTTTGCCTATTCCGTTATAGAAGATATCAATCTTCATTTGCCTATGGCCATTGACCTTCTCGGCTTTATGAATAATGACCTTTTCAATGAACTCTCTTGCTACCTCATGAGTAAGTTCATCGATTCGTGTATACTTTTGAACTAGTTCCATAAAATGTGATGTAGATGATGATTGCTCGTTGATAGCTTTTATCTTGCCTTCTAATTCAATAATCTTTGCATTAAGTGTAATTTGCTCTTGCTCATAATTCTCATTCATTTTCTTGAATCTATCCTCAGAAACAATTCCTGCAAGCTTATCTTCATAAAGATTCTGAATGATGGTATCGAGTTTCTCGACTCTCGCTCTTGATGCATTTAGTTCTTTGCTAAGTCGATTTACCGTTTTAGTGAGACTAGCTATGGTTTCGCTAGATACAAGCTTAACGAATTCATCCTCATGCTCTTTTGCAAATTCAATATGACGCTTAATATCCTCAAGAACAATTGCATCAATAATTTTGATTCTTATTTGATGTGCAGAGCATAATCCCTGTCTTTTACGATAAGTGGAGCAACAATAGTAGTAGGATTCTGGTTGGAGTGATTTGGTTCTACAAACATAAAGTTTCTTTCCACAATCTGCACAATAGAGCATTCCAGACAATACAGGCATTTCACCCATCGGGGTGTTTTTTCTTTTCCTACCTTCCTTTAACCTTTGGACGATATCAAATGTTTCTTGGTCAATAATTGCTTCATGAGTATTCTTGATAATTACCCATTTTGAAGGAGGGTTTATAAATGACTTTTTGTTTTTATAAGACTTTCTACCAGTCTTGAAATTAACTGTATGACCTAAGTATTCTTGTCTTGATAGAATATCTGAAACTACTGACCAATCCCACCAATAAGGGTCAATGTTGTCTTTGCTGTGGGTATTTGGTATGCCTTTAGAATTCTTATAGGCAGTGACATTAAGCACTTTTCTATCACATAAAATGGTTGCAATCTTAGATGGCCCATTGCCTTGAACGGCTAAGTGGAATATCTCTTTAACAACCTCAGATGCTTCCTCATCAACTAACCAGTGGTATTTGTCGTTCGGGTCTTTAACGTAACCAAATACTGGAATAGGAGCAGTTGGTTTACCTGAATCGCTTTTTGCTTTGATGACCGCCCTAATTTTTTTTGAAGTATCCTTTGCATACCATTCGTTAATGATATTTAGGAAAGGAGTGAAGTCACTGTCTTGTTGATTTGCTGAATCAACACCAGAATTGATTGCAATGAATCTTATGTCCTTTTCAGGAAATAGCATCTCTGTGTACATTCCAACTTTAAGGTAGTCTCTTCCAAGACGGCTCATGTCCTTAACGATAATGGTTCCGACCTCATCATTGTTGATTCTTTCAATCAGCCTTAGCCAATCAGGTCTGTTAAAGTTCGTTCCTGAATAACCATCATCCACAAAGAACTCAGTTTTCTTAAATCCGTTATCATCTGCGTACTTTTTGAGTATTTCCTTTTGATGGATGATTGAGTTTGAATCACCTTGAAGCTCGTCATCTCTAGAAAGACGGCAATAAAGTGCGGTGATTTTAGTATTATCTGTTTGTGTCATCGTCATTGCCTCCTTTCTTTGAAATGACCATTATGGAATCGATGGTTCCATCTTCGAATAACTTTAAAGCGTATTCGATTGCTTGTTGTTCAGTCCAACCAAGTGACTTCTGGTAGTACTCGATTAGATGTTCGATGCCTTGAATCTTGGCACCTTTTGTTTTGCAAAGCTCGATAAGTTTTTGCTTGTTTTCTGACATAAATACACCTCCGTTTGTCAGTGTATATACATCACTCTTAATCCCTAAAATAGCAACTCATTTGCCCGATATAGATGAACCTTTTTGTTTATCTTTCGACTCGTTTAAAATGAGTTTTTTTAGCTTTTCTTTTAGTACCTTTTCAGACTCCGCACTACAAGGTATGGAGCTGATGACATAGGTGATATTATTGATTTCCTTCGTGTATGTATTAGTCTCCATAATCGTAGTGGCAACACCATCCCAGGGAGCGGGTAGACTCCCCAGAATAGGCCCATAAAAGGCTTGTGTTGCGTTTATTCCTCCGTATGGATAACTAATGCCTTGACAGCATTAACGTCGGTTAATTTGGCATCTAAGCGTTCAATACCTGCGTATCCGTATTCGCCATTAGCGATGTACTTCTCGGTCAATACACGGACGCTCAAAGGTTTCCTGATAAGGATGTAAAGGTAAGAGAAGTCGCCGAATAAAATAGTGTTTTCATCAAGTGAATTAATGATCATTACATCTTTATTGATAATTTTTTCACCATTAAATAATGGATAACCATTAGAGTCCTTAATGTTTCTAAGTTTCATAGCCATTTCATCTGACATCATCCAAGTGGCATTTACTCTTAAATCTTTATCTAATGAGAAGAACAACTTAACTACCTCATCATAGGTAAGAGCTGATGCAGTTGATTTTGCAATGCCTGAGTTCATAATACCTAAAGGTTCTTTGTTTCCAGTACCATTGACAATAAGGTTTTCTTCAGCAATACCGAATCTTTTAGCAAACTTGGTAAAAAGATAATCTTCAACATTAAAGTTTCTATCATTAATGAATGCTAATTTTAATTTAGCTAAAGAACCAATTTTATAAGAAGAGAATCTAATTTCTTTTGATTCATCACTAACTTCAGGCAATGCTCCCGCTTCATCAACAATTGTTGCAATTCCATTTGCGGTTGTAACAACGATTGAACCTTCACCTTCAATATTGAAAATAGAAGCAACCTTTCTAAAAGGATTATATTTTGCAAGGGTATCATCAAGTTTTGAATCAACTGATGGCATAGCAGGGTATGCTTCATTAGCAAGATTTAAAATTGAGTAATCTTCAGTAGTCATTTTGTTTGTAAGCATATGACTAAATGCTTCTTTATAAACGTTTGTTTTAAACATTATTTATTTCCTCCGCTTTGTTTAATTGTTTCGTATCTCTTAATAAGGTCTTTCTTGTATCCTTCAGAGATTAGTTTGAAATGAATAGCATATTCCATCATCTCATCAAATGAGCCATAGAATTTACTTTCATTATTGATTTGTAAGTTGCAGTAATTAGTATCATCATTTCTAGGAACTAAAAATACTGCAGATTTTGTATCATTGATTATCACCATATCTAGTAAGATAAAAGAAGAAAAATCGATGTGAGCACGTAGATACTTTTGAAATGAATCAGGTAGCTTCATAATCACTTGACCTCCCTAAATCTTAATGAGCAGTAGTCAGTTGCATCCTTAAGTGTTGCAAATACAATAACTGAAGTACCTACAGAGACTCTATAAGGCATCTTTGTGTTTTGAACTTTTGAAACGATGACAGGTCGTTTCAACTTATCTAGGTACAATGCGACACATTCTGAATTTGGCTTAGAGAATATGTTTTTGTCGCTAGCTTTTAAGTTAGGCATTGGACCATAATACACTTTAAATTTCATGTGTTTTATTCCTCCTATTGAAATATAAATAATTGTTTTGTTTGAATCAGGGCATATACCCCGTTTGAAATCGAATTTTTATGCGTGAAACCCCATGGCCGGTCTCCATTTGAATAGCTGTAGAGATGTGATGGCCCCTAGGGGGTCACTGCAGTTGTCGTAGTTGTCACCGCATTTAGGACTTTAATATTTATATTTAATAATTAATTAATAATAAAATGAGTTTCTATACGACAGCACGACAACTACGACAACTAGACTTTAAGGTGGACGCTCCTTATCATAGATTGCAGGATTAACCTCATAGACTAATCCTTTATTATGGGCTCTTGAGGTGCCTTGTTTTTCACGAAGATAACCATAATCGACAAGTAGAGAGATAACCGCAGTTGCGTTTTCCTTCTTGTTCATATACTTGCACATTCTTGAAGCTTCCCTGAACGAGATTTCATTTGTTTTTGTTGCTTTTAACTTTTCAAGGAAATTAAGTGCTTGTTTTTTAGTGGTGTTATCATCCATAAAGTCAAAGGCGAATCTTGCGTGTTCAAGAAAGTAGTTACCAAGTTTTATGGCACTTTCCATATCTTCCTTTTGGACTATCCATTCAGCTGAATCATCAGTTGATGGAGTGTATAGAAATGCATCATATTTGATATTTCTTGCCCTAGTGATTAGTGCAGATATTCTTAAGATATTTCCAACAAGTTTACCTGCCCATCCACCGATATCCTTTAGGTCAGTTATAAGCCTAGATTCAAACTCCTCGTAATAATCCTTTAATAAGGAATAGGCATCGTTCGATAGCGTTATGTATGTTGTGGAAGATTTAGGTTCCTTTAGTATTTCGTGGATTAAATCACTGAACCTTTTCTTGTTATCAAAGTTGATAGGCTTGGTCTCAAACCTTCTTGAACCGACTAGCGATTTAGGAACGGAATATAGGAACCTTGCCGATAAGCCTCGTCCTGTAAATGTTCCATTATTAACCACACTTTCAAGTACCTTCGGTTGTACTGTAAGAAGTATTGTTAATCTTGGATTCTTCACGTAAAGCGATGGTCTGCCAATACGACTAACCTTGATGAAATCGCCCGAGTATCCTTTTAGGAAAATGTCGATATTTGGAAAGTTGGTATAACTTCCTGAAATGATATCAAATATTCCACCTTCACTAGATACTAAAGCAATACATCCTTCTTGGCTTTCTATCTCATTCGTTAGGCTTTCTGAAGTTACGTCATCTAGAGTGAGAGATATAGGTTTGATGACCTTATGAGTAGAATATTTTCTAAATGCTTCATCATATTCATCTTTAGTAATCTTTCCGTTTTCATATTCCTTAGTGGCTTTCTTGTACCTTTTTTCTAGGGAAGTATGTTCCTCTTGACTTTTTAAAACATCGATTGAATGATGTTCATTGTATTCGGCCTCAAAGGACTGAATTACTTTAATGATTTGGTTGAATACAGCTGACTTTCTATCACTTGGCTCAGCAACAATCATGCAGTAAAGTGATAATTGTTCTTCCCAGTCAGATTTACCTATAATCTTATATCTAGGTTGCATAGCAATTGACATAAGAGCAAGTGAAGCAACACCTGCCATATCGATAGGAGTTTGTGTGGATTCGGCTACATCGGATACATAATTCTTTAAAACATCAGGTAATGCATCAATAGGAAATGCAGGTAGAACCACTTCATTCAAAGGTACTAGCTTGTCCCAGGAATCATTATTATATTCATCTGGTGGTATATAATCCCTTTGTGCTTTTATTACTTCGTAATACTTAAGAGCAGATTTCCATATGGTGTTTAGTTCATCATTTTCTAGAGGTGGAGAACATCTAGTTGATGCTTCACGATATTTATCTAATGATTCATTACATAATCCATATCTAGTAAGTAATTTTAATGCAATAGAGTACATCGTTTTATTGCGACTTCCTTCTGGTATAGTTTCACCCAATTCAGCAAGCTTGGTCTCGTCATCATATTCCTTAATAAAATCAGTAAGAGTCCTAGTTCCATCGATATAATCAACTTTAGGCTCTGCAGTACCAAATAGAAATCTAGCAGAATCTAATGCTTGTCTATCAACGAAAGGAAATATGGAGTATACCTTTTCCTTTATAGCCCTATACTCTTTAGCGTCCTTTACCTTATCAATAGGAAAGATGATGTGAAACTTTGGTCTAGCAGGCTTATCGTTTTTAATTTTCATATGATTCCTACTGTGTTGAATGTAAATAGGAACATCACTGAAGAACGATGATACTTTATCAGGAGTCATCCAATCATCAGGATTTTCACTATGATCATTATCAATATCAAAGACTATGGCATCAGCATATAGGAAGTCATCAATGGAACGATGGTTATTCTTATATACTGCACATGCGTAATCCTTTAATATTACTTTTTTGAAATCCTCAAGTGATTCAACAACCACAGGATTTAAATATTTTGATTTCTTAGTGTCTTGATAATAATTAGACGGCGTTAATGTGATTTTAAATTTCATAACATTTTCTTTACCTCGATTCTTTTGAGTAGTGCGGAATAATTGACTGGCCAGTGCATTAATCCTTATAAATGTTCTTTAACGACTGCATTTATTAAAAAGTCAATTCTTGTTCCTTCAGGAGATAATGGCAGTGAATAAATAATCTGCCAAAAATTTGTGAAACTTTTTATCTTCCTTAGTATCCCTTGGACATAAATATCGATTTTGGTCGGAAAAATTTTGTTTATTCCTCCTCAAGTCTAAGGACTGACTTTTTGACTTAAAGTTCGGGATTTTTAAAATCTTTTTTTACCCTCATATCTAAGGCGGCACTTTTTGGCCGAATGTTTGACTTTTTGAAAAGAAATTTATCTTTTCTAGTAGTTGGATGAAGAAAAGCTACTTTATACATAAAAAAGAAAAAATCTCTGAAAAGAATCAGAGACTAATTTGAGAAAATTATGGAAAAATTTTGGACTAATAATGTCGAACAATAGACAATTTGAGAAAAAAGTGATACAATTTAGATAACTTTTTGATATTCCTAAAAAAGATTTTGTACCAAATGATTTTACAGAAAAGATAATTTTGAAAAGTAAATATTTAAGGGTAGAACATATTGGTAATATGAATAAACTAAAAGATACTATCAATTATGTTTATAAAGAAATAATACCTAAAAATAATATTTTAGTAGAAAATAGGCAATTTGTTTATTTTGAAAAATATGATTATAAATTTCATTGGAATAGAGAAGATTCTGTTATTGAGATCTATATTCCGATTAAATAACAAATTACAATATGGAAGTGAGATGAGTTAATGAATATTCACTTTGGATTTTCATATATAGGTTTAATATTTTTACTAATGTTGATGTTACCAAATATTATATGGAGTAAAAATAAGCCTAAAGGCTATGATAAATATGTAAAAAATGAAAATAAAGTATTACTACTATTGGAGTGGCTTGGAGAAATGCTAGTAACCTGTCTGTCATTGATATTTAGTGATTTTAATATAAATAAAATATCAAACTGGTCTAGTATATTGTTAATTGCCTTTATTATAATGATTTTATACGAAATATATTGGATAAGATATTTTAAAAGTAATAAAACAATGAAAGATATGTATAGTAGCTTGTTAGGAATACCAGTTGCAGGAGCTACTTTGCCAGTAGTTGCATTTCTGTTACTAGGTATATATGGTAGAAATATATTTCTTATTATATCAACAATAGTATTAGGAATAGGACATATAGGAATACACTTAAATCATAAAAAAGAATTAGAATAAGAAATTACAATTTTATAGTTATTGATTTATAGTAATTTACCGAAAAGATTGTCAGTAATGACAGTCTTTTTTGTACGACAAGCAGTTATACAAATAGATTAGTTCAGTGCAACTAATCTATTTTTTATAAGAATTATAAACGAATTAAATGCAATTATTTTTTTATTATTTATTGACATTTAATTATAACTACTATAAAATATAGTAGTATAGTTTGTAGTAGAAAGAAGGGCTTAAATATATGAAAAATTATGACAACTATTTTCTTCCTGTAGATAATATGGAAGAAGCAAAAAGATATTATGAGGAAATATTGGGGTTAAAAA
>CAZYSQ010000050.1:0-8493 GCA_964649865.1 uncultured Acholeplasmataceae bacterium | reverse complement strand
GTGCACTACGGACAAATTAAAGCGATTAAAATAGGTGCTTATAATAATAGCCGTGTGTTTGTAGTAAACATGTCAACTTATAATGCATTTACTTATAATGAAAATGAAAACTTTAATAATTCAAGTAGATACTATCAAACGAATGAATACGCAGATTATATATATTATAGAGGTAATACTACAAATAATTATATTGAAACTTACCAACAAGCTAGAAGAGGCTTTGGTGGTATTTTTGGTAGACTGCAAAGAGGTAACTACGGAACAATGAGATCAACAGTATTTAGAAATGTCATGAACATGGACGCTAATATTGATATGATTGGAAGAGTAGACTCTAACTTACCTGGTAGTTTAGTTTATTACCGCTTTTTTACTGGAGAAGAAACTTACTATACCGCAAAAGTTGATGATAAAACTCCAAATGCTTTTGCAGGATGGACTTACAGTAGTAACATTAGATACAATTACCAAAATGCTACAGTTAAATTTACAGTTAGAAGAAGTGGTTCATTTAGTACTTATTATGTTACTGATATTGAAGTTTTATCACCAAATACAGTTACTGAAGTAAAACAAGTAAATAAAGTTGTAATGAGAGAAAATGCTACTTCCACAAGTGGTGTTTCAATTACTTATAACACGCCAAACTTTGTAGGCTTTACTTTACAAAATAACACTACAACTTCTACTAATTACCGTGTTGAGGCATTTGGCTTAACTGCAGCAGATTATGGTACTTTGGGTAATAACGAAACAATAACATTTACAAAATCAAATTACACTTATTATCCTGTTTTAGCAGTAACCGCAAGCAATGGAAGTACTTCAACTCCACCAACAACAGAAAGTTTAAGATATCCAATTAGAAAAGTTACTGATGATCCAAATACAACAGGAATATTTAATATTTTCCATAATGACTTCCCATTGATGCAAACTGTAAACGCAGAGTTTATTTATGCTGTTGAAGTTGATTCTTTAGCAGATAGATTCCAAGTTGGTGGAAGTAATCCTAAACCAAATGGAATGTATGTTTTATCTAGTACTACAGGAAGTATTGACGGAGCTTCCTTGCCTACTAACATTAAAGTTACTGATTTATATAAATTAGATGAGGATACTTATAAATATATTGACTTAGATAATGTTGATATTTCTGATAAAGTTATTCCTTTAGAAAATGATCAAGATGAAGTGCTTTATCAATATATCCAAATGTATCAGTTAAGTTATAATAATAAATCAGAAGTATTAGCAGAAGATGAAGCTTTATCAACTAAAATCGCTGAGCTTGTGTTATATGATCCAAATGGTAATGCTCCAATTTTAAGGGGTGGAGTAATTAATAGGAATACTAATGAAATCACTTATACATTAAGTACTACAGCTTTCCAAAACGACAATCTTTATTATGAAGTTTATTATAATGAACTTTCTAAGGGAGCCATTATTGCAAAATCTCCTTTAACAAATAACGAATATAATACTTTAAAAGCTGATTATGAAAATAGAGAAAATGATATTTTACCTTCAACAAGTTCAGTAAAATGGTCTTTAACAGGGACACTCCCTAATAACAGTACTGTTTCAGCTAACTTAAGAGTTTATTCAGAAATTTATATAAAAGATCAAAATATAAGAAACCAAGATAAATATTACACTGACTATACAATAAGAATAGTTAGAAATAATACAACATTACAAACTAACGCAACAATTAACTTAAATGGTACAAATAGTACTCATAACAATATTGCGGATAGTGTTGCTATTACTAATAGAACAATGCCACCAGCTGGAAATTTAATGGCATTATTTACAGGAACTAACTCTACAATTAACAACTTAATTCCAAATCATCATGAAATGTCTGTAAGAGGACTTTATGTAGGAAGTGTTAATGCAAATAACAAAATTGATGAAAGTTTTTATGAGTTAGAAATTATTCCAAAAGGACAAGTAGCAGGTAATGCTAACCAGTTTGGGTTTAATGTTATTTTAAGTGATCAATTACAAGCAGGAACTTATATTATTCAATATGGTTATTATGACACTTCACCTATTAAGACAATTACATTTACAAAAAGAGTGTCAACGGAAAGATCAATTATTAATGGAGAGTATAATTATTATTCAAAAGATGCTTTAGGTGAAGACACTACCTTTACAATAGAAAGTAGTAATAGTTTTAAATCATATATTGAGTTTGGTTATGAACTACCTAATGTAACAACTACTAACCAAACATTACAAATTCAAACAAATTATTACAATAATCCTAAACACTATCAAGATAATGTTCATAGTTATCAGTTATCTTTAGGTGGAGAAGTTTTAATTGAAGATTTTGTAATATCACCGTTCGCAAGATTATTACAAGCAAGCATTAGATATCAATATATTACTCAAAACGGGCCTGATAGGGGTAAAAAACAATACATTGTTACATATTCAATCCAACCAGAATCAGGTGCATCTCAAACTGTAACTCAAACAATTGAAGAAAGAACGCCTACAAATATTAATATTTATTTAGACAGCAACTTACAAGCATCTAACGTCTTTAGCATTACTAGAGAAGCGATTCAATCTTTAGTAGAAGTAGATTTTAATTTGATAGATAATAATTTATATACTTTAATGGATATGAATATAGATAATGTCTTACACCAAGATAATGAAGAAGTATTTTTAGTAGATGGATATGGAAAATATAGTTTTGTAATAACATCACAAGCAGAAGTAGGCACAAGTAATTATCAAATAGTTATTACTAGAGAAAATAATACATTTGTTTTAGGTGAAGTTATTATTACTAAAAATAAAGGTGTTAGTGCGTATTTACTTGATGTTAAGTTTGAAGGTTTAGATGGTGGGCTTATTATTAAATACCCTACAATTAGGCCAAGTAATAATAGCGGTGAACCAAATGATTCATATGACACTAGATTTTTCTCTGAAGGGATCGACTATGTTGATGCGATGGGATCTGTTTATCAGTTTAGAATTGATGGAGAAGTTTCAGACATTGACTTAGAAAATTATAGCCCAGGATTTATTTTACCGTTTGGCGCAAGAATTCAAAGATATGATCCAGTAAATGGATGGACTCCACTTACAAGTGATGTTAATGATTTAAGTTTAAAAACAGACTATGTAGGGCTAGGCGATGTACTTGAAATTATTCAATACCGTGTAGTTCCAGAAGAAAATGCAGAAAATGATTATAGTAATAGTGTTACTTATTTTGTAACTACAAGAGACGTTAAATATAATTTAACACTAAGATTTAAAATTTATTATAATCATCCTAATTTAGGATTAATAGAAGCTAATAACATTAACTCTCCAGTTAATGAAAGTGTTATTTTAATTGCGTTAAAAAACTTGGAGTTTACTGGAAATTACCCTACAAGTGGAAATAAAGTTACAGACTTTCCAAATGGAATAAACTTTACTGGAGCGCTTAACAACCAATCGTCTTTATATTATTTTGTGGAAAATGATGGTTTAATTAATTACCGTTTTGGAAGAAACTCAACTGGAGCATATAACTTTAACGTAGTAACTCCTAAATATTTAGGTGCTGAAACTCAAACTCAAACACCAAATGAAAGATATACTTACGATATGTTTATTATTGCAGGTGGTGTTACAGGGCTTAACTGGTATCATAGTGATTATAAACTTCCAGCAATGAATTCAATTATTTCAGGAAACACAGGTAAATTTTACTATGTTTATAGTACATCACCTAACCCAATTACTAGAGAACTTGCAATAGTAATTAATCCTGAAACACAAGATAAAAAATGGGGTCTATACGACGACATTACTAGTTTTGATTAAAAGAAATAAGCCTCATAAATAGATATTTATGGGGCTTTGTTTTTTATTGTTTTTAAGATAGTGATATGATATAATCGTAATAGTGTCAAAAAGGAGATTTATGTATGGCAAATAAATATAGTAGATTAAAACCAAAAATTCAACCAATACCATTTGTTGTTTTAGGAGCTATTGTTATTTTAATAGCAGTTTTAGTGGTAGTTTTAAAACCAGATTCAAAGAAAGGATTTTATGAAAGTTATAAACAATCAGATATACCTGAAGATCATGTTTTTGAAGAAATTTCTTTAAAACAATTAAATAAAAAGATAGCTAAAAATGAAAAACTATTAGTTTATTTTGGTTATCCAGGTTGTACAAATTGTATTTCTGAAGTTAAGTATTATCAAATTGAGTTTTATAATCAAGGAATGGATGAAAAATTCTCAAAAATATATTATATTAATTTAGCAAAACTAAAAGAAAAAGAATTTGAAACTTTAGTGGAACTATTTAATATTCAAGCGACTGAAAGTGGTTTTAAAGCAGAACTGTTTTATTTTAATGAAGGTGAACTTGTAATTAGTAGAGGAACGTATACAAGCGGAAATTTTGCTAGTCAAATTGTTAGCTTTTATAAAGCAGTTAAAAACAAAGCTTAAAACAGGATATAAAAATGCTTTTTAAGTTAAAGTCACAAATTGGTGAAAAACTTTTTAATAAGTATGGTGTTAGCTTAGTAGTAGAAATACCTAAAAAAGAGGGAAGCGATTTAGCAATCCCACTTTTTGGCTTAGCCAAACAAAAATCAATGAAAATTGACCTTCTAGCAAACGAAGTTATTGAATCTTTAAAAGAAATAGAATTAATTAAAGAAGCTTATTTTGATAGAGGTTTTTTAAACATAAATATTGATGAAGTTAAATTTAGTAAACTAGTTTTAAATGAAGTACTTGAAAAACAAGAAGAGTACTGTTCTATTTTAACTAAAGATAAAACAGTTGTGATTGATTACTCATCACCTAATATTGCTAAAAACTTTAGTGTCGGACATTTAAGAAGCACTGTTATTGGAGCATCGCTAGCTAAACTTTATGATAAACTAGGCTACCATGTCGTTGGAGTAAACCATTTAGGTGACTGGGGTACACAATTTGGGAAAATGATAGTTGCTTACGAACTGTGGGGTAATGAAGAAGAACTAAAAGAAAACCCAATTGATTACTTACAAAGTCTTTATGTGAAGTTTCATGAAAAAACAACTGAAGAACTAGAAGAAAAGGCAAGAACTGTCTTTAAAATGTTAGAAGAAGGAAACGAAGAATATTTAGAACTATGGGGTTACTTTAAAAAGTTATCTTTAGTTGCTTTTGATAAAATGTATCAACTTTTAAATGTTAGTTTTGATTATTATCAAGGGGAATCTTTTTATAACGATAAAATGGATAAAGTTGTAAACGAAATTGAAAATAAAAAAATTGCCAAGATTGATGACGGTGCTTTAATTGTTGAACTTGAAAATATGCCTCCTGCTTTAATTAAAAGAAGTGATGGTGCAACTTTATATATGACAAGAGACTTAGCTGCTCTTTTATACCGTTTTGAAACATTTAACTTTAATAAAGTTTTATATGTTGTTGGTAATGAACAAAAACTTCATTTTGAACAATTAAAGTTGGTTAGCAAATTAATGGGTTATAATTTTGATATTAGCCATGTTAACTTTGGGTTAATATTAAAAGATGGTAAAAAGATGACTACAAGAGGTGGTAACGTTGTTAAATTAGACGACGTTATTAATGAGGCAATTAATTTAGCATACAATCAAGTAAAAGAAAAAAACCCTAATTTAACAAATAAAGAAGAAGTTGCTAAAAGCGTTGCTGTTAGTGCAATTATTTTTAACGATTTAAAACAAGATCGTAATTTAGATATTGAGTTTGATTTAGAAGAAATGTTATCTTTTGAGGGACTTACTGGTCCTTACTTACAATATAGTAGTGTTAGAATTACTTCTATTTTAAAAGAATTTAAACTAACAGAAATAAGAGATTATGAAATATTTAAAGATGAATTATATTTTAAATTGATTAAAGAAATCGCATCATTTAGTGAAGTGTTAACGAGAGCTTTAAAAGAAAATGGACCTCATGTTATCTCGCGTTATTTACTTAATTTAGCCGCAACATTTAATAAATTTTATGCTCAACATAAAATTAATGTAAGTAATGATGATTTAAGATCTGCAAACCTTAATTTAATTTATGCAGTTAGAACTGTTATAAATGAAGGTATGAGATTACTTAATATGACTATTTTGGATGAAATGTAATGGATAATAAACAAAGAAAAAAACTAATTGGTAACTTAATATTTTTAGTTATTGTTTTAGTGGCTGTTTTTATAATATTATTTTCTTTTCATGATATTGAAGATGTTGTAAGCATTATTAAAGGAATAAAGATAAAGTATATTTTTTACTTGTTTACTTTAGCTTTGCTTCATTTAATTATTGTTGGCTTGGCAATTGCTGTTATTACAACACCTGATGACTTTGATATTCCTTTTTTAGATGCACTAAATATTGCAAATACAGAACATTTATTTAACGCAGTAACACCATTTGCTTCTGGAGGACAACCAATTCACGGTTATTATTTTATGAAATATGGAATTAATGGTGATAAAACTATTTCAATTTTAGTTAGCAATTTTATTGTTTATCAAGCAACAGCAGCCGTTTTTTCTACAGTTGGAATAATTTTATATATTAAAGATATTGCTAATTTATTGCATTCACAAGTTTTTTTAATTATTTTAGGATTTTCCATAAACATGATTATTTTAGTAGGAATAATTTTGCTTTCAACTATTCCAAAGGCTGCTCATTTGTTTAGAGTTTTTATTAGATGGTTAGGTAAAATTAAACCACTAAAAAATGTAATGGAAAAAGCAGAAGTGAAATTGTTTGAGTTTGTTAGTGAGTTTCAAAAAAGCACTAAAGAACTATTTAAAAGAAAAAGAGTGTTTTTAGGTTCTGTTTCTTTAAGGTTATTAGATTTGATTGTAGCTAATAGTATTCCAATAGTTATCTTTTTAGCTTTAGGAGTAACTTTAGAAAGAAGCGATTATTTCTTCATTATTATGATGAGTATGTTTGCCCAAACATTTATGATGTGGATTCCAACTCCTGGAGCCGCTGGTGCTGTAGAGTGGGCGTTTAGTGTTTTATTTGTAGGATTATTAGCGCAAGAGTTAATAGTGCCAAGTATACTGCTTTGGAGATTTTTCACTTATTATTTTGGAATGGTGATTGGCTTAATTTCCTACATTTTAGTTAAAAAAAGAGGTGCTAAATATGAAAATAGGATTACTCAGTGATGCATATTACCCAATAACTGGTGGAGTTTCTACTTCGCTTTTAATGTTAAAAGAAGGCTTAATAAAAATGGGTCATGAAGTTTATGTTATTACTCCGACTGCTAGAGGTTATAAAGAGTATGACAAAAATGATCCTCATATGATTAGAATTAAAGGTGTTCCTTTTCCACTTAAAGGATTAAGGCATTTTAGATTTATTCCGTTTGTTGGGAGATATTTTAGAAAGATAAAAAAACTTAAATTAGACGTAATTCACGTTCATACAGAATTTTCCATTGGAATATTAGGAAAGAAAATTAAAGACCGTACTAAAGTTCCTATGGTTTTTACAGTTCACACTATGTATGAAGAATATATTAACTACGTTTCTAAAACTTTAAATAAGTTTTTTCATAATAAAATGAGAAACAATGTAATTAGATTAATGAATAGTTATATTAAAAGAGCAGAAGTTACAATTGTTCCTTCTAATAAAACTAAAGATTTAATGATTAGTTATGGGATCAATGGTAATTATGAGATTGTTCCTACGGGAATAGAAATGAGTAGGTTTTATAAGAAAAATTACACTGATGAACAAGTTTTAAAGTTAAAAGAATCTTTAGGTTTAAAAGATGAGTTTGTTTGTCTTTATGTTGGAAGAATTTCTTCAGAGAAAAGTATTGATGTTTTAATAAAAGGATTTAAGAAAACTAACTATCAAAATATGAAGTTTTTAATTGTTGGTGATGGCCCATATATGAGTGAATTAAAAGCTTTGGTTAAAAAAGAAAACTTAGAAAACAATGTTATTTTTACAGGAATGATTAGTTGGGATTTAGTTGGTCTATACTATCAGCTAGGTGATGTATTTTTAAACGCTAGTTTATCAGAAACACAAGGTTTAACATACATTGAAGCACTAGCATCAGGATTACCATTGATTGTTAAATATGATAAAGTTTTAGAAAATGTCGTAACTAACGAATATAACGGTCTTTTCTTTCATGAAAACGAAGAGCTTCCAGAGCTTATAAACAAACTAAGCCAAAGTAAAGAAATAAGTGATAAACTTAAAGAAAATGCTTATAAATCCGTAAAGAAATATTCAAAAGAAGAATACGCTAAAAATGCTACAAAAGTGTATGAAGAAGCAATTGAAATAAACAAAAAATAAAAATTGATATTTATAATAAAATTTTATAAAATATTGATAAGCCCGAGTGTCGAAATTGGTATACGAACTTGACTCAAAATCAAGCGCCCAAAAGCATGCCGGTTCGAGTCCGGCCTCGGGCACCA
>CAZYSQ010000049.1:0-8567 GCA_964649865.1 uncultured Acholeplasmataceae bacterium | reverse complement strand
CTAATATTAAAACAATTTCTAACGGTGAAACATTACAACTTTCAATTCCTCTTCTTTGTTAGTTAAAGGAAGTAAAAGTTTGTATAAACCCCAAAAGATTACTACTACAACTCCTCCAAATAATGCACTAGTTAAAAGATATATAGGGTTTATTATAAAGTTTGAGATCTCATAATTAGTTCCCCAATTATAAAATATTTCAAGAGGTGTTCCACCTTCAGGAGTTATTGAATAAAAATAATTTGGAGTAAGGCCATAAAACCTTAAACCATTATTTATTAAGTGGCTAATTACATAAAGAGAAGCCATAAGAGTTAATGTTTTTAAAAACACTTGTTTAGTTATTTTAATAAAACCAACAAAATAAGCCCACATTACAATACCAACAATCATCATATGACCAAAAATATAAGCTATTCCTCTAAAGTTTAAAATGGTTGGATAATTACTTAAGCTGTTCGCAAAAATAATTGAGACGTAAGCTGCTGGTAAATTAAGCAAAAATGATAAAGAAAATAAAGTCTTGTTGTTAAAGACAAAGGCAAATAACATTACAAAATTAGCGAAATGGCAAATTTGTAGGGGAATTAACTCAGCATCAATTCCTCTATCTAAATAAATCTCAACATTTCTAAGTATTAAAAGAAGAACGGCAATTAATGATAAAATTATTCCCATTTTTCTTTTTTGAGAATCATTATATTTTTTAGAAATAAATAATAAAACAAATAATAAAATAAAAGGTGAAGCAAGGTAAATATAGTGCATTACTGACCACATTTTAAAAGTCATTTTTTATTCTCCAATCTTATTAAATTTAACTTTTTCTAATAAAAGCTTGACTAATATTAGAATAATACATGTTTGTATTATATAATAATAGAAGTGAAACTGCAAACGAAGGAGGAACTTTATGGTTATAGTTATTGGAGCAGGTTTAGCTGGTGTAGAAGCTAGTTATTATTTAGCAAATCAAGGTATTAAAGTAAAACTTTATGAAATGAGACCAGTTAAAATGACAGAAGCTCATAAAACTGATAAGTTTGCAGAATTAGTTTGTTCAAATTCTTTAAGAAGTAAAGATCCTTATAATGCAGTAGGACTATTAAAAGAAGAATTAACGCTTTTAAATAGTATAGTAATGGAAGCTGCTTTAAAAACTGAAGTAGAAGCAGGTAGTTCTTTAGCAGTTGATAGAGAAGCTTTTTCTAGTTTTATTACAAATAAAATTAAAAATCATCCTTTAATTGAAGTAATAAATGAAGAAGTTACAAGTATCGATGTTAATATTCCTACAATTATTGCGACCGGTCCTTTAATATCTAAAGATTTTGCAAAATATTTAAAAGAGTTATTTAATTTAGATGAACTAAATTTTTATGATGCCGTTGCGCCAATTATTGAAAAGGACTCAATTAATATGGATGTTTGTTATTTAAAGAGTAGGTATGATAAAGGGGAAGCTGCTTATATTAATTGTCCTATGAATAAAGAGGAATATAAAGTATTTCATGATGCATTAATTAAAGCGGAAGTTGCACCTCTTAAAAGTTTTGAAGTAGGTGTATTTGAAGGCTGTCTACCTGTTGAAGTAATGGCTAAAAGAGGCGAAAACACACTTTTATTTGGACCCTTAAAACCGATTGGTTTATCTACAGAAAAAGTAAAACCATACGCAGTAGTTCAACTTAGACAGGATGACGCTTTAAAAACAATGTATAATTTAGTAGGTTTTCAAACTAATTTAAAGTTTGGTGAACAAAAAAGAATTATTAATTTAATTCCAGGTCTTGAAAATGCTAATATTTTAAGATATGGAGTAATGCATAAAAACACCTATTTTCCTTCACCTTTATTTTTAAATGAATGTTTTCAAGTTAAAAATAGTCCTAACATTTTTATTGCTGGTCAAATATCTGGAGTAGAAGGTTATGTAGAAAGTGCTTCAAGTGGTTTAAGTGCAGCTTATCATATGGTAAACTATTTAAAAGGAAAACAAATTAAGCCTTTTCCTTATTACACAATGATAGGCGCATTAGCAAAATATATTTCTACTTATAATTCTTCATTTAATCCAATGAATGCTAATTTAGGATTACTACCAACATTAGATCAAGAGCATAAAAAGAAAGACCGCAAAAGATTATATTATGAAAGAAGTATTAGTTATTTAAAAGAATATCTCAAAGAGGAGTAAAATGAAAGACGATCTTATTTTAGAAAAATTTCATGACTATTTAAAATATGAAAGAAATTACGCTTTAGAAACTATTAAAAGTTACTTAAGTGATATTTTACATTTTCAAGAGTTTATTTTAAAAGAAAACTTTAGTGATTCTTTATTAATTGAAAGAGAAAGAATATTTGGTTATTATCTTAATCATTTAAGTAATTATAAAAAAACAACAATTAAAAGAAAAATATCTGCTCTTAAAACATTTTATACTTTCTTAACTAATGAAAAATATTTAATGAATAATCCAACTGAGCTTTTAAAGTCGCCTAAAAAAGAAGAAACATTGCCTAATATTATTGATGAAAAAGAAATCGAAGCAATTTATAAGTCAATTGATAAAAGCACACTTTTAGGAAGAAGAAATTACTTAATTTTTGATATGTTATATTCGCTTGGATTAAGAGCTTCTGAACTTTGTGATCTTGAGATATCAAAAATAGATTTAGGAAGAAGACAAATAAAAATATTAGGTAAAGGTTCTAAAGAAAGAATAGTTATTTTACATGATAGTTTAATTGAAGAAATTAGCTATTATATTACTTTTGTTAGACCAAAGCTTTTATATCATAGTGAAATTGATACAAATATTTTATTAATTAACTACAAAGGTACTCCACTAACTACAAGAGGACTAAGAGTAGTTTTAAATAAACTAATGAAAGATGCAGGAGAATACACGCACATTCACCCACATATGATAAGACACTCCTTTGCGACTGCACTTTTAAACAATGGTGCAGACTTAAGGGTCGTACAAGAACTTTTAGGTCATAGTCATTTAAAAACAACTCAAATTTATACTCATTTAACAACTGAAAAAATTCAAAAAACATATAATGAGTTTCATCCAAGAGCAAAAAAACAAAATAAGTCTTAAAGATTTTATAATTTAAGGAGATATTAATGAGAAAATTTTATATAATTGAAAAATTTAAAGATTTAAATCCAACGCTGCCAACAAGGGCAACTAATCATTCTTCAGGATATGATTTTGCTAGTTTAGAAGAAGTAGTAATAAATCCCAAAGAAATAAAGTTTATTAATACTGGTATAAAAGCACAAATGGGTGAAAATGAAACTTTATTAATTTTTGCAAGAAGCAGTTTAGGTATTAAAAAAGGATTAATGTTATCTAATAGTGTTGGTGTAATAGATGGTGATTATTTTAATAATGATAATAATGAAGGACATATAATGTTTCCTTTATATAACTTTAAAGATGAGCCAGTAACCGTTTTAAAAGGTGAAAAAGTTTGTCAAGGAATATTTGTTAATTATTTAAAGACAAATGATGATCAACCACTATCAAAAAGTAGATTAGGCGGTTTTGGTAGTAGTGATAAAGTAAAGTAACATTTACTTGAAAATATCACTTTTTTTAGATATAATAAAGTAACGAAATAATTATTAGGGTTAACAAGGGAAGTAAGTAAAAGCTTACGCTGCCCCAGCAACCGTGAAGGTGGACTATTTATCATAACCATTGAGGAAACTTGAGAAGGGATAAACTAGGATGAAACCGAAGCCGGGAGACCTACCTAATATGTTATCTAGTTTTGCCTGGGTGTGCTAAACGAATCTATTTTATGATTGTTTTCTATACTTCCAGGTATAGAATTTTTTATTTTTAGACTGGAGGTGAAAGAAATGAAAAAATTATTAGCATTTGTTGCATTGTTTTTTAGTTTGTTTTTACTGAGTGCGTGTAAAGCACCAGAAAAAGGGGACTTTGTAAATGTAACTGTCGTCTTAAATGATGGCGAAAGTGAAGTTTCTCGCAAAGTACACAAAATAGCTGAAAACAGTAGTGCCTTTGAATTGTTAGATGAGTTTTATAAACTTAAATATACTGAAAGTGAATTTGGAGTATTTTTAAGTGAAATTCAACTAGGTAAAATCGTTATTGTTGGTGCAACAGAAAATCAAACATTTATAGCTTTTTATGTTAATGGAGAATCTTCAATGGTTGGAGTTAGCTCATATTATGTAGAAAGCGGAGATGTTTTAACATTTACTGTAGAAGGGTGGTAAGATGAATAATAAAATTATTGATATCGTTATAATTGCAATGTTTTCTAGCATAATTTTTGTCTTAGAACAAGTTTTAACGATCTTACCAAACATTCAACTAACAGTACTTTTGTTCATTGTGTATACAAAAATGTTAGGCTTAAAGAAAACGCTTATTATAGTCGTAATCCATACATTGTTAGACAATTTGTATATGGGGACTTTAAACCCGTATGTCTCTTTACCAATGCTTGTTGCATGGGCATTAATACCTATATTACTAACAATATTTAAAAGGTTTAATTCTATTTATTTTTTAGCAGGGTTTGCTTTTGTATTTGGGTTTTTATATGGTTCGGTTATGATGGTAGGAGCAATCTTACAATATAATTTTCCAGTTATACCTTATTTAATTAGTGACCTTCCTTTTGAACTATTAATGGCATTTAGTGGAGCATTTAGTGTGTTTTTACTTTACCAGCCAATAACAAACTTTTTATCTACACAACCTTATTTTGATAATGAGGCAATAACACATATTTAATAATAACTGCTTAAACGATTTAAAGTTTAGCAGTTTTTTTTATTATTTATAATAACTTCTATTTAAATGAAACACTTATAGTAGTCGAATTATCTTGCATAATATATTATTATGTGTTATATTTAATAAGGCATTAAAATACACATGCTTAAACAGTTTTCTTCCAAGTGCCAAATGGTGGAAGTTGATGTATGTTAAGCAGAGGAAAAAAACAAACGGAGGAAAGAAAAAATGTCAGTAGTTTCAATGAAACAATTATTAGAAGCGGGAGTTCATTTTGGTCATGCGACTAAAAGATGGAATCCTAAAATGGGTAGATTCATTTACACTGCAAGAAATGGTATCCATATTATTGATTTAAAGCTAACTGCAGAACAAATCGAAGAATCATATAAATTAATCTTTGATATCGTTAGCGAAGGTGGAAAAGTTCTTTTTGTAGGAACAAAAAAACAAGCTCAAGAAGCTGTTTATGAAGAAGCAGTAAGAACTGGTCATTACTATGTTAACCAAAGATGGTTAGGTGGTACTTTAACTAATTTCAAAACAATTAGAAGAAGAATTAAACGTCTTAAGGATTTATTTGAGATGGAAGAACAAGGTACATTTGATTTATTACCTAAAAAAGAAGTTATCGGTCTTATTAAAGAAAGAGATCGTTTAGAAAAATTCTTATCAGGTATTAGTGAAATGCAAAAAGTTCCTGAAGCAATTTTTATTGTTGATCCAAGAAAAGAAATTAACGCAATTCGTGAAGCAAGAAAATTAGGTATTCCAGTATTTGGTATTGTAGATACTAACTGTGATCCTGATGATGTTGATTATGTTATTCCAGCAAACGACGACGCTATGAGAGCAGTAAAATTAATTACTCATGTTATTGGTAACGCAATTATCGAAGCTCAAGGTGGAGTAGTTGAAAAGTATGATGACGATGAAGTTATTGATTTAGATACACAAGTTGAAGTAAAACATGAGCATAGACAAAGAGATAACCGTCCAAGAAGAGATCATATGACTGGATATCAAACACATGAAAAAGAGTTAAAAAAAGAAGCTGAACAAGTTAAAGTAGAAGTTAAAAAAGAAGCTAAAGTTGACTACAACTCATTTAAAGTTGCAGAATTAAGAGAAATGGCTAAAGATAAAAATATTGAAAATTATTCTACATTAAGAAAAGCTGAATTAGTTTTAGCATTAGAAAATAGTGAAGGGGATAATTAATATCCCTTTTCTTTGAGAAAAAGCAAATATAGGAGGAATTAAAATGGTTACAGCAAAACAAGTTAAAGAATTAAGAGATTTAACAGGAGCAGGAATGCTTGACTGTAAAAAAGCCTTAACAGAAACAAATGGTGATGTTGAAAAGGCTGTTATTTATTTAAGAGAAAAAGGTATCGCAAGTGCTGCTAAGAAAGAATCAAGAATTGCAGCTGATGGTTTATGTAGTGGAGTTATTAGTGGTAATGTTGCAGTAGTTTATGAAGTTAATAGTGAAACTGACTTTGTAGCTAAAAACGAAAAGTTTTTAGGATTAATCGAAGAAATTGGTGAAGCTTTAATTTTAAGTGGAGTTAATAATACTGAAGAAGCTTTAAAAGTAGAATATAAAGGTAAAACAGTAGAAAGCTTACTTCAAGAAGCAACAGCAACTATTGGTGAAAAAATTACTTTAAGAAGAGTTACTAGAGTAGTTAAAGAAAATAATGAAACTTTTGGTTTTTATAAACATATGGGTGGTAGAATTGTAGCTTTAGTAGTTACAACAGGCAATGAAGAAGTTGCTAAAAACTTAGCAATGCACGTTGCAGCACAAAAACCAACATACTTAACACAAGAAGATATTTCTGAAGAATTTATTAAATCAGAAAGACAAATCCTTTTAAATCAAGCTTTAGAAGAAAATAAAACAGAAGCAAAACCAAAACCTGAAAATATTATTGAAAAAATGGTAGAAGGAAGATTAAATAAACAATTAAAAGACATTTGTTTAGTATTCCAACCTTATGTTAAAGATCCTAACATTTCAGTAAGTGATTATTTAAAAGGTGAAAAAGCAGAAGTTAAAAGCTTTGTTAGATTAGAAGTTGGTGAAGGATTACAAAAAAGAGAAGAAGACTTTGCCGCTGAAGTTGAAGCCCAACTAAAAGGTATTTAACAATGTATAAGCGCGTCATAATTAAAATGAGTGGTGAAGCACTCAAAGGAAACACAATGCACGGGATTGACCCAATTACAATGACAAAATACGCTAAAGAAATTAAAGCAGTACATGACTTAGGCGTAGAAATAGGAATTGTTGTTGGCGGAGGTAACATTTGGCGAGGTAAATCTGCAGCGCTTTTAGGAATGGATAGAGCACAAGCAGACTACATGGGAATGTTAGCAACAATTATGAATGGACTAGCTCTACAAGATGCACTTGAAAAAATGGGAGTTCCTTCAAGAGTTGCTAGCGCACTAGAAGTAAATCAAGTCTCAGAAAGATATATACGTAAAAAAGTAGAAAAACATTTAACACTTAAAACGGTTTATATTTTTGTTGGTGGGACTGGCTCACCTTACTTTACAACAGATACCGCTGCAGCATTAAGAGCTGCTGAATTAAATGCAGAAGTAATTATCATGGGTAAAAACGGTGTTGATGGTGTGTATAATAAAGATCCTAAAAAACATAAAGACGCGATTATGTATAATGAATTAACACACAAATTTGTTTTAGAACACGGTTTAGAAATTATGGATTCTACTGCAGCAAGTTTATGTAAAGACAATAACATCGATATTGTAGTTTTCAATATTGATGAAGTTGGAAACTTAAAAAAAGCTGTTTTAGGAGAGAAAATAGGAACTAAAGTTACTTAAGGAGGGTATTATGGTTGAACAAGCTGATATGCTTTTATTAGAAATTGAAGAAAAAATGGAAAAAAGCCTTAAATCAACAATTGGCGAATATCAAACTATTAGAACAGGAAGAGCTCATCCAGCCTTACTTGAGCAAATTTATGTTGAATATTACGGTGTAGACACACCAATCAAACAAATTTCAACAATTACTGTTCCTGAAGGAAATCAACTCTATATTAAGCCTTATGATAAACAAATCTTAAAAAAAGTTGAATATGCAATAGGAACTTCTCAGTTAGGTCTTACTCCACAAAATGATGGAATAGGAATTAGACTAGTTTTACCAAAATTAACTGAAGAAAGAAGAAGAGAACTATCAAAAGAAGTTGAAAAGCTTCAAGAAATGGGTAAAGTTCATATTAGAAACATTAGAAGAGATGCTAATGATCAAATAAAAAAATTAGGATTACCTGAAGATGCAGAATATGAATACATTAATGATGTTCAAGAACTAACAAACAGTTATTCACTTAAAGTTGAAGAAGAAGCTAAAATTAAAATAGCAGAAATAATGGCTATTTAATAATCTTAAATTTTACATATTTTAACAACAATCTATAATCGATATAAATAAGTGATATACTTATTATATAGAAGGAGGAATATGATATGAAAGGCTATGTTAAATGGATGGATGCGAATCCAAAATTATTAAAAGTTATTTTAGCAATCCCACTTTTAGACATTCTTTGGGTTATTTACAGAATTTTAAAGAGTGCTACTAAGAAAAATACTATTGGAGTTGTTTTTGGAATAATTTTATTAATAGTTGGTATTCCATTCTTATGGTTAGTTGACATTATTACTTTGGTGTTAAATGACAAAGTACTTTGGTTAGATTAATACTTAAAAAGGAGCGTTGCTCCTTTT
>CAZYSQ010000048.1:0-8789 GCA_964649865.1 uncultured Acholeplasmataceae bacterium | reverse complement strand
TTAAAACCGTAGGAGTTGGCGGCCCGCTAACAGGAGAGCCGGTAGATTGCCTTATCATGGACGACATTTATAAGGACGCTAAAACAGCGTGGTCGCCCGTAGTTCGTTCGGCTATTGAAGATTGGTACGACACAGTAGCCGAAACCCGCCTACATAACGATAGCCAGCAACTTATAGTATTTACCCGTTGGCACGAATTGGATTTAGCCGGCCGCCTGTTGGAGCAACAAGGCATTTATTCCGAAGACAACCCCGACGGTTGGGTAGTTGTAGTTTACCAAGCCATTAAGAAGGGCAAGCCGACCGAATACGACCCGCGCGAAGAAGGGGAACCACTATGGCCGGAAAGACACAACTTACACAAATTAGAGAGCGTAAGAAGCCGTAACCCGCACGTATTCGAGAGCCTTTACCAGCAAGAACCGAAGCCGTTAGAAGGGCTTATGTACGAAAACCCATTTAAGGAATACGAAATACTACCGGCTACCAAAACGAAGAAGATTAAAAACTATACCGATACGGCGGATACCGGCGAAGACTTCCTTTGCTCTATTACCTACTTGGAAACCGAAGTAGGGAACTTCGTACTTGACGTTCTTTATACCCAAAAGGCTATGGAGTACACCGAGCCGAAGACCGCCGAAATACTTACTAAACACTTGGTAGAATTAGCCATAGTAGAAAGCAATAACGGGGGGCGCGGATTCGCCCGGAACGTAGAAACCCAATGCCGGTTAATGGGTAACGCCAAGACCCGTATAAAGTGGTTTCATCAAAAGGATAATAAGCAAGTTCGGATATTCAGCCGAAGCGGGGAAGTTCAAAACCTAACCTACTTTCCGAGGGGTTGGGATAGAATGTGGCCGGACTTCTACCAAGCTATTACGCGGTATATGAAAGTAGGCGGAAACGACCACGACGACGGGCCGGACGCGCTTACCGGTACTATTGAGTTTAGACCGAACGCCAAGAAAGGGCGCGCGGCCGATTTCTTCTAATATTAACGAATTAAATTTTATAGATATGGATATTAAAGTTTTATTAGCCAGCGAAGACCATAACACAGTTATCGCAGAATTGAAGACGGGACGCAACAACGCCGAACCGGAAGTAGAAAAGTTTGAAGCGCAGCTTAACCCGGACGACCACGATATAAATGACCGAGTTAAACGCCCGGACAAAAAAGTAAAGGTAGATATACCCGAAAGTAGCGGAACGGTAATACAGGTTACAAGCGGCGGGGAAACGGAAGAAAATACCCGTACCGAGAAAGTAGCCCGTATAGCTTTGGCACTTCAAAAACTTATCGTTAAACGGGCCGTAGCTTTTACCTTCGGGAACCCTGTAAGCCTTAACGCCGAACCGGAAGAAGGCACGAAAGAAGAAGACGTACTAAAAGCAGTTAAGCGCGTTCTATTCGACACTAAGAGCCGAACGCTAAACAGGAAGGTCGCCCGTAATATATTCAGTTATACCGAAGCCGCCGAACGTTGGTATCCGGTAGAAAAGCCTAACGAGAATTACGGGTTTTCTTCCAAGTACAAACTTCGGGTAGCCATATTTAGCCCCCTTCTTGGGGATAAACTTTACCCCTACTTTGACGAAACGGGCGATATGATAGCCTTTTCGCGCGAGTTTACCCGGAAGGATAACGCAGGGGTTAAGTTTACCTACTTTGAAACCTACACAGACGAAGCGCACCAAATGTGGATAACCACTAATAACCAATGGGAAGTAGTAGAAGGCTACCCGAAAGTTAATACAATAGGTAAAATTCCGGTTATTTACGGAAGACAACCCGCCGTAGAATGGGAAGACGTACAAGGGCTTATAGACCGTTTGGAAAAACTTCTTTCCAATTTCGCCGATACGAACGACTACCACGCAAGCCCGAAGATATTTACGACCGGTACTATTTTAGGATTTGCCAAGAAAGGGGAAGCCGGGGCTATCATCGAAGGGGAAGAAGGCGCAACCGCCGAATACTTAGCTTGGCAGAACGCTCCGGAAAGCGTAAAACTTGAAATAGAAACGCTTCTACGAATGATTTACACAATTACACAAACGCCGGACATTTCTTTTGAAGCGGTTAAAGGCCTTGGGGCTATCTCCGGGATTGCCTTAAAGTTGCTTTTCTTGGACGCGCATTTGAAGGTACAAGACAAAATGGAAATTTTCGACGACTATTTACAACGCCGTTTAAGCATTGTACAAGCCTATTTAGCTGAAATGAATAAAAAAGATAGCGAATTTAAAAACGCTTGCCAAAGCCTTACTATTGAACCGGAAATAGTGCCGTTTATGATTGAGGACAAAAAAGCAAAAGTAGATTTACTTGTAGCGGCCAACGGCGGTAAGCCGGTAGCTTCACAAAAAACAACGGTTCAGCTATTAGGCTGGGTTAATGACAACGAAACCGAGTACGAACAAATACAGGAAGAAGCCGCTCTTTCTTCATATTCTAACGTTTTTGAACCTACCATATAATGGCAAAGAAGATACAGAAAGACGAACCTAAAGTATTTTGTAAGGATTGCCTTAGCGGCGGTACGATAGAAAACTATTTAATTGATTGTAGTAACAAGCAGGCGAACCCCGACGGCTATAAAAAAGGTTGCTGGGCGCACGTTTGCAGGCACTACGAAAAAAAGCGGGACAATGGGAATAGAACCGAAATTTAATATAGACGACCTTTTTAACGACATAGGGCGGAAGATTAACGCTATTTTAGAAGGGGTTATAGAAGCCATGCAAAAGACTTGCCTTGAAATTACAAACAAGGCCAAGCAGTTAGACACATACCAAGACCATACTAATAATTTGCGTTCTTCTATTGGCTACGTGGTATATAACAACGGCGAAAAAGTAGCGGAACATTTTACCCAAGCGGGGGCCGGGAGCCAAGGGGTCGGAAGTACCGGAATAGAGAAAGGGAAGAAAGTAGCGGAAGAAGCCGCTAAAGAATTTCCTAACGACCTGGTAGGCGTAATAGTTGCCGGGGAAGATTACGCCCTATATGTAGAAAGCAAAGGCTACGACGTTCTTACCGGCCCATTTTTAGAAGCCTACCCGATATTAGAAAAGAACTTAAGATTAATATTTGACTAACCATGAGTAAGAGCCGCCAGGAACTAATATTATACATACGCAAAGTAGAAGACCAGTTAAAGGCCTTGTACGGGAATACTTATGCCGAAGTGTTGAAGCTTGCAACGGTAAGAAGCGCAATAGAGAGCGGCGCGCAATTCACATGGAAAGGGAACCCTTTAGCAGAAAGACAACTTAACCAACAATTAGAACTCCTATCAAATAGAGCCAGCAAGGCAATTTATAACGGAATAACCGGCGGTTGGAAAGAAGGGGAAAGCCAGGTTAAAGACGAAATATTAGAACGCTTCGGGAAGAAGGACTACACAAAGGAAGTAAACAACGTAATGGAAGACGCGGTTAAGCAGCAACGCAAAGCCGGCGTAACCGCTCACACTTTCGCAAATGAAAAACGGGGCGGCCTTAATGTTTCCGGAAGGGTTTGGAACTTAGCCGGGAACGCTAAAAAAGACCTCGAAGTAATTATACAAAACGGCATATTAGAAGGGAAAAGCGCGGACGAAGTTACAAGGGGTTTAAAGGACTATCTTAATGAACCGGATAGATTGTATAGGCGCGTAAAGAATAAGGAGACTGGCGAAATGGAGTTAAGTAGTGCGGCCAAACAGTACAACCCCGGAAGGGGCGTTTACCGTTCGGCTTATAAGAACGCCTTACGTTTGGCGATTACCGAGATTAACGCAGCTTACAGGCGCGCCGAGTGGGAAAGCTACCAAAACAACCCGCTTATAGTTGGTTACAGGATAGAACTAAGCAATAACCACACCGTAGTAATTAACGGGAAGGTTCGGACGTTGTACGACATTTGCGACGACATGGCGGGCGTTTATCCTAAAACCTTCCTTTGGACGGGATGGCATCCGCATTGCCGTTGCCGTATGATTCCAATAATGATTAGCGACGAAGATTTTAAGGCAAGGCAAAAAGCAAGGCAAGCCGGGAAGCTGGACGAATGGAAGCCACAAAGAACGATTAAGGAACCGCCGAAGGCTTTCTTTGATTGGATAGAGAACAACCGGGAACGCGCCAAAGGTTGGGGAAATATGCCCTTCTTCGTTAAGGATAACTTCAAAGGTGGCTTGTTGTCAAACGGGTTAAAAGAGTTAAAGTATGCTAATAATAATATACCAAATTTGGTATATCCAAAAGAAAGCATTACTTTTGAAACATCAAACAATAAGAACCCGGCGGCAACGGAATTAAGCGGCAAATTTAAAATGGCAACAACTAAGCAAATATTTAATGAAATTGATGGTTTAAATCCTCAAACTTCAACGATTTCTTCACTTGGAAGCTATGTAAGTCAATCATCAAAGATGGTTTCAGATTCTATTTATAAAGAAGTGTTAGGCTTTTTGCCAAAAGATTCTTTAGCTTATAAGATTCTGACAAGTTCCGAAAGATATACCGAAAAGCAATTGTGGGTAATATCTTATGAACTTGAAAGAAATGCAGAATTTAACAAAATGGTTTCTGAAAGAATTTCAATACGCGAAGCAAAATCAAATGCAAAGTTGGCAGCATCAAAATCAAAGCTTCAAGCAAACAAAGCCGCTTCGCAAAGTATTCTTGATTACATCAAGGCAAATGGCAAAAAATTAGCTGATTACTATAAATTTGTGAAGAAAAACAAAAAGTATTCTCGTGAATTCTACTCAAAAAAATTCACGATTGAAAGTGCGAATGAATTTTTAGCAAAATAATTTTATAAAGATACGGCGGCAACGTATAACAGCGGCAAATTTAAAATGGCAACTTTTAGAAAAGTAGAATTCCACATGATTCGTGGAAATGGGTATGGTCAATATTACATTGTATCAAGATACAAGGGTGTTGATGTAAAAGCACACACAACTGATTCAGAAGCTTGGGACTACATCAATGATGATTCCAACAAAGAAAAGCACATGGAAGCATTGCGACACTGTTATATGAAAATTAAACAGGCTTATGAAAATAGGTAATAGAGTTGAATTTGGCAATTGTATAAAAGCATTGCGAGAAAAAAAAGGCATAACCCAAGAAAAACTTGGGGAAATGGTTGGGTTAAAACAACCCCACATTGCAAGAATAGAAGCTGGAAAACATTCTTTTGGGATAGACCAATCTATTTCTTTAATTAAAGAACTTGGTGGTTTTTTAGAAATAAAAGGGGGTTAAATACCCCCTTTTCTGTTTCCTTTCTTTCGGTGGATTTCGCCACGATAGATAATGCAATTCTTGTTCTTGTTCTTGTATGGTCGTTCCGAGGTTACCCACTTTTTAATGAACTTCGCTTCCCTTTTGTTGCTTCGTAGGATTAGAGAATACAAGCCGCAAACAATGGTTGTTCACTTGTACCAGTGGTACGAATTTGACCAAATTGCGGCGATTTGAAAATTTGAATTGAATCTTTCATTTGATAAGTAATTTAATGAAAGTTGCGGGCAATGAAAAACGGCCCCGCCTTTCCCGTTGCGTTACACCTAAGTCGGCAGTAGTGGCATTAACCAGCTACACGGGGGTACGAAGCCGCATATCTTAATTAACAGGCATAAAAAAGCCCGCTAATAATGGCGGGTATATTCCGCCGACTTAAAATGTAACGCACTACAAAGGTACTATAAAATCCGAAACGTGCAAAAGAAGTACAAATTTTCAGAATCAAAAATAGCAAAAAATACTCAATTCGTATTATGGTAATACGAAATCAATAGTTAGCATACAGTTACATTAAACGAAAATTCATATTCTATTTTTTCTTCCCCGAAATCAATAGGAAAAATTAGCCTTACAATCATATCCCCTTCTTTTTTGATACTTTTCTTTTTAAATACAGGATATGCACCAGTATCCCACCATAATTCTAAAGGAAATATTTCTTTCCTAATTTCAGTATTTGAAGCTATTATACTTTCTCCTTTAGGTTCATCCTTCTTTAACCTTATAGTATTGTCAAATATAATACTTGAACTTTTTTTATTTCTAATAAATAGCGTTTCATCCCACAAACAAACAGCCTTTTCAGAAGTTTTATTTTCAATAGTAACCTTCCAAAAATAATCAGTTGGAGAAAATGTAAATTTTATACTATCATTTTCCCATACTAAACCATCCGAACCACTTGTAATTAATTCAATACAGCAACCAGCATATTTATATTGAGCATTTGCAGAATAAACAGCAAGAATAAATAATGCAATTAACATAAATACAGTTTTCTTCATAAACAATTAATTTAAAGATTGATACTAAGTTTAATCGAGTACAAAAATACAACTTCTTCCCTACTTGGCAATGGAAATGCGAAAAAAGGTTTGAAAACAAGGCGCTACAAAGGAGCCTATAAGGGGCTTCCTACCAGCTTTGAAGAACCTACGAAGGGGCTTGCAAGGGGCTTTGATTTTCCGCGCAACTTTTCGGAAATCCAAAAATGCTAAATAGCTAATTATCAATAATTTAATTTATTAAAAACAAGGGGCTACGAAGCCCCTTTGAAGGGGCTTATAGGGGGCTTATAAGCCCTTATGGATAAAGATAAGGATAAATATATAGATATTTAATATTAGAATTAATAATTAGTTTTGAGTCTACACGCGCACGCGCGCGAAGGAGAAAAAAGCAGGACAACCAATAAAGAACCAATACCCGAATTTAGCCCTTTTCCTTCGTTTTGTGGCACTTTTACCCTGTAGGTGGTATAAGTTATCATTCCGAACCGAGATAAGCCGTTAAAACGCCCTAATTTGCTTTACAAAGAATTGGCATTGCCTTTTATTATTTTCCTTCCGAATAAAATAAAAACTACCGTAAACCACACACAAGGAGCCTTATAGCTTCTTTCTACCAGCTTGGAAGGGGCTTATAGGCTCCTTCTTTTTTCTTCATTGTTGAAAGAAATATGAAAACTTGCATTGCTGTTTTATGAATTATATTATAGTAATACGTTATTTTTGCGTACAACGTTCAATAAAAACCGATTTTATAAAATGAAAGAAGAAATTTTAGCACTACTGTTAGCAGCTTTCGCAGGCGTGCGTAAAGACGGGCTTAACCAATTAGCGGGAGCAATCGCGTTACAGGTTACTACCAAAGAAGAAGCGCAAACGGTTGTAGGTAAACTTACCGCCGACCAAGTAAACGCATTTGTAAACGATTGGCGAAAAGAAGCCGACGCGGAAATTACTAAGGCAAACAAAACCTACGAAGACGGCCTTAAAAAGAAGTACGATTTTGTAGAAAAAAAGACGGAAGAAACCCCACCGGTACAAGTTCCGTCGGGAACCTTAGACGCGGCAGCAATTCAAAACATTGTTTCGCAAGCCTTAAATACGGCTACGGCTCCACTATTGGAAAAGATAGCCACGCTTGAAGGCGGCGCAATAAACGCCAACCGCCGGGAATTGCTTGTAAAAGAATTGGCAGACGTACCGGAAAGTTATAAAACAAAAGTTCTTAAAGACTTTGACCGTATGACTTTCAAAGACGCGGACAGTTTTAACGAGTATTTGAACGACACAAAAACAGATGTAGCAGCTTTCGGCCAAGAATTAGCCGACAAAGGATTAGGACAACAAAGTAAACCCTTCTTTGGAACCGTGAACCAAGAAGGTGTAAGCGCAGGCGTTCAAAACTACATCAAAGAGAAAACCGAAGAGGGTAAAACCCTTGGCGGAAAAGAAGTTTAACGAATTAATATTTTAAGACATGGGCTTAACGATTAGAAAGAAAAAAGACGAACGCGTAATACGCGCGTTTACCCATAAGCTCGCAGATATTCCCGACGGTATTACCGTTTCCGTAAAAGACTTCACACAGAAGAAGCTGGCGGAAGGTACACCGGTAGGAAAGGATTCCGACGGGCTTTACCACATTGTTAAGGTTGCAGTTCTTACGGCTGCAGCAACGGCAACGGCGACAACCTACAACGTACAAAAAGGGCATAACTTCAAAGTAGGCGACTTTATTATGTTGAAGGAAGGCGGAAAGGCTTACGCTATTACCGCTATCGACACTACCACCAATTCTACAAACGACGTAATTACCGTAGGTACTACGCTTGGAGTAACCGGCGCAATAGGCGACGCTATTTACCAAGCAGCCGCAGAAAGCGCGGGTACAAGTTCTAAGTTCTTGTATGAACCTAAAGCACTTGTAGGCGAAAGTTACGACGTTGAAGAACTAAGTAACCTAATTGTAAACGCTTGGACTATTGGCCAAGTGAAAGAAGCAAACATACCGGGCATAGGTTCGGCCGTTAAGGCAAAACTTCCGGGTATTTCATTCATTTAATTAAAAGGGAATTGATATGCAAAAATCGTTAATGATAGGCATAACCGAAAAGGATATGCAGGCCGTAATTAATACCTACGACCTTAAACCGTATTATTACCCTACGCTTTTCCCTTTGAAGGAAAGTTATACGCTTACTTGGAAATCACTCGAAGCGCAAGTAGGGTTAAAGATTGCCGGCGACCTTGTAGCAAGGGGCGCGAGTATTAACAAGAAGACACGCGACGCAATAGCGCGTATTCAAGGCGACATTCCTAAGATTGCTATTAAGCGAACTAAGGACGAAAACGAGCTAAACGAATACGACATTATGGTCGCTATGACTTCGCAAAGCCCGGATTTACGCGCCCTGGTCGAAGCGTGGGCGGAAGATACTAAATATTGTTGGGACGGCGTAGCCGCGCGTTTGG
>CAZYSQ010000047.1:0-9117 GCA_964649865.1 uncultured Acholeplasmataceae bacterium | reverse complement strand
TACAGGACGTGGAACAGTTGCTACAGGTAGAGTTGAAAGAGGAATAGTTAAAGTAAACGACCAAGTTGAAGTTATCGGTATTAGAGAAACTAGAACAACTGTAGTTACAGGTGTTGAAATGTTTAGAAAATTACTTGATAGAGCTGAAGCTGGAGATAACGTTGGAACTTTATTACGTGGTGTTTCAAGAGATGAAATCGAACGTGGACAAGTTTTAGCTAAACCTGGTTCAGTTAAACCTCATACTAAATTTGAAGCTCAAGTTTACGTATTATCAAAAGAAGAAGGTGGAAGACACACTGCATTCTTCTCAAACTACAGACCACAATTTTATTTTAGAACAACAGACGTTACTGGTGTTATTAACTTAAAAGAAGGCGTAGAAATGGTTATGCCTGGCGATAATACAGAAATGATAGTTGAACTTATTCACCCAATCGCAATTGAAGAAGGAACAAAATTCTCAATTCGTGAAGGTGGAAGAACTGTTGGAGCTGGAGCAGTAATTAGAATTATTGAATAATTACAAATAAATAATTAACACCTCAAGTTGAGGTGTTTTTTTTCTTTTAAAGTGGTAAAATTAAAAGAGGTGATAAAATGATTGATACTCATGCTCATATAAATATTAAACCACTTATTAATAACACTAAAGAAATTATCTTAAATGCTAAAAAAAATAAAGTTAATCATATTATTTGTGTTGGAATTAATGAAGAAACAAATTTAGTTAGTTTACAATTAGCAAAAGAATATAATGAAGTTTTTGCCTCAGTAGGAATTCATCCAAGTGAAGTAGATGAAGAATTAGATTTAAATTTATTAGAAGAACAACTAAAAAAAGATAAAGTAGTTGCACTAGGAGAAATAGGAATTGATCTATACTGGGTTAAAGATAATCTTGTAAGACAAAAAGAAGTGTTTTTAAAACAAATTGATTTAGCAATTAAATTAAATATGCCTGTAATTATTCATTCAAGAAACTCAGCTAGTTTAATCTATGATCTTATTAAAGACAAAAAAGGATTAACAGGTGTAATGCACTGTTATAGTGAACATGAAGAATTATTAGAAAAGTTTATTGACTTAGGATTTTATATAGGCGTAGGTGGTATTGTTACTTTTAAAAATGCTATAATAGTTAAAAATATTGCTAAAAAGATTCCTTTAGATAAATTATTAATTGAAACAGATTCACCGTATCTGGCTCCAGTTCCATTTAGAGGAAAAGTAAATGAACCTAAAAATGTTAGCTATGTGTTAAAAGAATTATCTAACTTACTTAATATAAGTGAAGAAGAACTAATTACAATTACTACTAATAATGCAAAAAGGTTATTTTATAAATTAAAATAAAGCAATTTTATGGTAAAATTGAAGAAGGTGATAAGATGAGATTTAAACCATTACTTTTAAAAATTGAAACAGGACAATCATTAAGTGATAAACAAGAAAAAGATTTAGCAAGCAAGCTTAGATTATACAAATCTTTTTTAAGAATTACTTGGGAAGTTATTTTAACAGTTGCAATAATTGGGCTCTTTATCTATGCTCTTTTTGGAAGTTTAGAACCACTTGATTTAACAATAACAGTAGCGATAATTATTGCCTTAGTTAGTTTAATTGTTTTTGAAGCGTTTGTTTTAAAATATAAAAGGTTATATAAGTATTTAGATGCCGTTGATGCTTTTTATGAGGACGCTTTTAAACAGTTTAGAAACTATGATTTATTTTATATTGGGCAACATAAAAACCCTCATGTTAAAGCTTTGAGATCTAAAAAAATATATATGTTGACTGACGGTTATCACTTTGTATTTGTAGAAGATTATTTTAAAGATACTAAGTATAAATTACCTAAAGTCTATATTAGAAACGAAGATTTATTTTTAAGAAACATTGACGAGGCTTCAGTTAAAAATGAGATTGTTACTGCTAGAATAGATGATGTTGAAAGTTTTTATTTAACTGATAAACCACTAAAAGATAGACAAACAAAACCAATTAAAAAGTTTGAAGAATATTATTATAATTTCTTTGATCAAAACAAATATATGACTGATAAATCTTTTACTATTTTATCTTTGAAAAACGGCATTACAATGAGATTATCTTATACGGCGTATGAAGCTTTTGTTAAGTATATGCCTCACAAAGAAAGACAATGAAAAGCAAACTAGTTTTAGACTTACTATTAGAAAAAAAATTAAAAATAGCTTTTGCTGAATCTATGACTGGAGGAGCAGTTGTTAGCGAACTTATTAAACATGAAAATGCTTCTAAGGTTTGTGAACTTGGCTTAGTTCTTTATTCAAATGAAATGAAAAAAAGATTTACTAATATCACTGATAAAGAAATCAACCAATTTGGTGTTGTTAGTAAAATGATTTCTATGATGTTAGCTGAAAGTGTTTTATTAGAAAGTTATGCAAACATTGGTGTTGGAGTTACAGGAAGTGCTGGCCCAACTAGCGAACCAAATTCTTCGGTTGGAGAAGTCTGGGTTTGCTTTTTATATTTAGGTGAGTATAGTACTTATCACTTTCAATTTGGAAACATCGATAGAGAAAATATAATAAAAAAGACTACAGATGCAATTTATAGTTTATTATATAATATATTAAATAAATAAAAGTATTGTATATGTTATTATGCTATGTTATAATAACGAAGCATGGTTAATGACCATCCTTGTCATGAAAATGACCAAAAGACCATAAGGAGGTAAGAAAAGATGAAGAAATACGAAATTATGTACATCATCAAACCAAATCTTGAAAGTGAAGAAGTTAAGTTATTAATTGAAAAACTTAGCAAAGTTCTTTTAGATTTAAAAGCTGAAATAGTCGAGCATAAAGAAATCGGCTTAAAAGAATTAGCTTATGAAATCGATCACTTTAAAAGAGGGTTTTATGTATGGCAAAATGTTGTAGCTAACAATGAAGCTGTAGCAGAATTTAACAGAGTTATTAGAATAACTGAAGACGTATTGAGATTTATCGTTGTTAACGACGATAAATAAGGAGGATATCATGAATAGAGTTGTAGTAGTTGGAAGATTAACAAGAGATCCAGAATTAAAACACACCCAAACAAGTATTCCAGTTGTATCTTTTACAATTGCAGTAAATAGACAATACACTAATGCATCAGGGGAACAAGAAGCTGACTTTATTAATTGTGTTGCTTGGCGCAAACAAGCTGAAAATTTAGCTAAGTTTGTTAAAAAAGGAGCTTTAATTGGTGTTGATGGTAGATTACAAACTAGATCATATCAAACTCAAACAGGCGAAAATCGCTATATTACAGAAGTTGTTTGCGATAGTATCCAATTTTTAGAAACTAGAGGAACAGCTGAAAGCGAAGTATTAGAAGAAGAAAATCCATTTTTAGATGAAAATATGGATATTGCTTCTGAAGATGACTTACCATTTTAAGAAAGGAATTAATGATGCAACAAAGAAGATTTAATAGACGTAAAAAAGTATGCTATTTTACTCAAAATAAAGTAACTCATATTGACTTTAAAGATGTCGATTTATTAAAAAAATTTATCTCTGATAGAGGTAAAATATTACCAAGAAGAGTTACAGGAACGTCTGCAAAATGGCAAAGACCATTAGCTATAGCTATTAAAAGAGCTAGACATATGGCTTTACTACCATTCGTTAAAGAATAATAAAATAAATAAGAATGATTGTTTAACAATCATTTTTTTATCTCATAAATACTTTGAACGTGATATAATAAGATAAAGTAGGTGGATTTATGAAAAGATTTTTACTTTTAATATTGTCGTTAATTTTATTAGGTTTAGTAGTAACATATGGAGCACTAAATAGTTTTTTTAATGATTTTGACTTTGTCTTATATTACTCTATTTTAGGGCTATTTTTAGTTGTTACAGTTGTTATAACTTTTTTAATCATAAACAAAGAAAGAGAACTTAAAATAAGAAGACTTGAAAAAAGATTAACTGCATGGAGTAGTTTATCTTACCATGTTAATAAAATTGGTGATGAGGCTTTTAATGAACTCCCAATTGGAATTATTATTTATGAAAAAGACACTCTTTTTGTACATTGGCATAATAATTTTGCGCAAACAATGTTTGACACTAATCAATTAGAAAATAAAAGACTTAATGAATTAAATGAAGCGTTAGTTTACTTAGCTGAAGGGGAAGACGAACTAATTACTGCAACAATAAACGGAAAACAATATGACTTAGTACACAATAAATTAAATCAAGTTATTTATTTGTTTGATGTTTCTGAAAGAGAAAAAATTAAAACTTTATATAAAAATAGACAAACTGCGCTAGGAATTATATATCTAGACAACGTTGAAGAGTCTTTACAAAATTATGATATTTATGAAAGAAGTAACATTAAAGGAGAGTATTTAGGTGTTATAACTGACTGGGTTAATGAACATGATGGTTATTTAAAGTTTTACACTGAAGATAGAATGATTGTAGTTTTTAGTTATGAAGAACTACAAAAAATGATTGATGAAAAATTTGATGTTTTAAATAAAATTAGAGAAATTTCTGCTAAGCACAGAATTAGAGTTAGTGCATCTGTTGGAATAAGCTGCTTTGATGTAAGTTATGAAGAATTAGGAACATTAGCTCAAAATGCAATTGAATTAGCTGAAAAACGTGGTGGAGACCAAGTAGTAGTTAATATTCAAAATGAAAAAGTTGCTTATTTTGGTGGAAAGAGTAATGCTTCTGAAAAAAGTAGTAGAGTTCAGGTTAGAATTCAATCCCAAAGTTTTAAAGATTTATTAGAATCATCTAAAGATGTAATTGTAATGGGACATAAAAATGCGGATATTGATGCTTTAGGCGCAATGATTGGTATTCATAAGATGGCTTTAGCTAGTGATGTAGATTCATATATTTTAGCTGATAGTAAAGAAATTGATGAAACTGTTGCAAAAATTATTTTAGAACTAAAAGAAGAAAAATATGAAGTAGCTAAATATATAATTGATGAAAAAACAGCTTTAAATAAAATTACTAACGAAACATTACTTGTAATTGTAGATACACAATCACCAAGTATTGCATCTTCTAAAGAACTTTATGAAAAAGCTAAAAAAGTGGCTAATATTGACCACCATCGCCAAAGTGAAGAATCATTTAACGCAGTTTTTAACTATGTTGAACCTTATGCTTCAAGTAGTGTTGAACTTATTGCTGAAATGATGGATTTTTATGGTAATGAAATTGAACTTGAACCAATTGAAGCCTCAATAATGTATGGTGGTATTTTAGTAGATACGAATGATTTTACTTATAGAACTGGATCAAGAACATTTGGTGCAGCAAGTTATTTAAAAGAATTTAACGCTTCAAGTGCAAAAGTTAAAGAATGGCTCAGAATGGATAAAGAAAGAACTTTATTTATTAATGAGTTAGTTAGCAAGATTATTAGTCCAGCTAAAGGAACAGGCGTTGTAGTTGATCGTAGTGGCGTAATTAGAGATAGAACACTTTTAGCTCAAGTAAGTGAGAAAATGTTAGAAATAAAAGATATTAATGCCTCATTTACAATTGCAAGAGTGGCAGAAGATCAAATTGGAATAAGCGCAAGAAGTTTAGATAGAGTAAATGTTCAAATTATTATGGAAGAAATGGGCGGTGGTGGCCATTTAAATAGTGCAGCTACCCAAATTAAAGATGAATCAATAGATTCTATTTTTACAAAACTTAAAAACCTAATATTAAGAGAATTAGATGAAAGCGGTGAAAATATGAAAGTTATTTTACTTGAAGACATTAAAGGTAAAGGTAAGAAAGACGAAGTTGTTGAAGTACCTAATGGGTATGGGCAATATTTAATTTCTTCTAAAAAAGGTATTTTAGCTACTGAGGAAGAGATTAAGAAAATAGAAGAAAAGAAAATCTTAATTATAGAAAAAGCTAAAGAACACTTAGCTTTAATGAAAAAATTAAAAAGTGAAATTGAATCTAAATCAATCGATATTTTTATTAACCTTGGCCAAGATGGAAAATTATTTGGTAGTGTAACTACAAAACAAATTGCAGAAGCTTTTAAAGAACAACATGGAATTGAATTTGATAGAAAGAAACTAGAATTGACTAGCGAAATTAATTCTATTGGTATTTATACAGCAACAATTGCTTTAGCGCCTGATGTTAAAGCGATCTTTGAAATTAATGTTTTAGAGAAAAAGGTGTAGTAATGAATGAAATTAGAGTGATGCCTCATAATTTAGATGCAGAAAAATCAGTTTTAGGTGCATGTTTTTTAGATCCGCACGTTGTCCCAATTGTTAGAGACAAATTAGAAATAGAAGATTTTTATGAACTTAAACATAAAAATATTTTTAGAGCTTTAGTGTTACTACTTGAAGAAGACTCTAAAATTGACTACACAACAGTTTCTACTAAATTAGCGTCATTAAATGCAATGAGGCAAGTAGGCAGTGATTATTTGTCACATATTACTGACTTCACACCAACAGTAACTCATATTGATGATTATATTGAAGTTGTTAGAGATTTTTCTTTAAAAAGAGCAATGATAGAAGCAACCGCAAAAATTAGTATGGATGGTTATAATCCTTTAGTTTCCGCAACTGATTATGTTGATAGAGCCGAAGAAACAATTTTTAAATTAATTAGAAGAAGAAAAGCAGGAGAGTTTTTAGGAATTGGTGAAGTTTTAGTAGAAGTAACTAAAAAAGCAGAAGTTAGAAGAACTGAAGGAGACGTTACTGGGCTTTCAACTGGTTTTGGTAGATTAAACTTTTTAACATCCGGTTTTCAAAAAGAAGAATTAATTATTTTAGCAGCTAGACCAGCAGTTGGTAAAAGTGCTTTTGCGATGAATCTGGCATTACAAGCATGTAAAAACAATAAAAATGGTAAAGCTGGAGTTGCTATTTTCTCGCTTGAGATGTCAAACGAACAATTAGTAAGTAGAATGTTATCGGCTGAAAGTATGGTTGATAATAAATCAATTAAAAATGGAACGTTAACTGCAAATGACTGGCTTGATATTAACGCAGCTAGCATTGCATTAAAAAGTTATAACTTATATTTCGATGATACTGCTACAGTTAAGGTAAATGATATTAGAGCAAAATGTCGTAAATTAAAACAAGAAGGTAATTTAGACTTTGTTATTATTGACTATTTACAATTAATTACAGAAAGTAAATCAGGAGCAAACCGTCAAGAAAACGTAGCTGAAATTTCAAGAGGATTAAAATTAATGGCTAGAGAACTTGAAATACCTGTCTTAGCTTTATCTCAATTATCAAGAGATGTTGAAAAAAGAGGAGATAAAGTACCTGTTTTAGCTGACCTTAGAGAATCAGGTTCGATTGAGCAGGACGCTGATATTGTAATGTTTATGTATCCTAGTGATAAAGGTGAAGACATTATTGATGTTAGTATTGCAAAAAATAGACAAGGTCAAACAGGAATATTTAGTCTTAGATTCCAAAAAAATCAATCTAAATTTAACTCAGTTTCTCAAAGAGAAGAATAAAAAAAGTTGTCACAGACAACTTTTCTTTTTGTTTGTTTAAATAATCTTATTTAAGCATTTCTCTAAGCATCCAAATATGCTTTTGGAAGCTTGATCTGATTGTAGTCATAATATCTGCAGTGACATCATCTTGAGCTTCATCAGCAGCTTCTAAAACTGCGCCAAAACGCTCGTTTAAATGTTTGAAATCATTTAAGACATTTAAAATCATTTCATCAGTTGATTCTTTGCCAGTAGCTTCTTTTAAAGTAGCTAAAGCAAGTGAATCTTTTAAAGTAGCAACAGGAACCATTTCAAGCATAAGCATTCTCTCTGCTACTTCATCATAATTTTCAGTTGTTTCATCATAAAGTTCTTCAAACAATTCGTGTAATTGATAAAATTGTGATCCTTTAACAAACCAATGATAATTATGAAGTTTTACATAAAAAACAATTAAGTTAGCAACTTGTTCGTTTAATAGTTTTTCTAAATTCATATTTTGTTTCCTCCTAAATATTTGCATTATTATTATAACATAAAAATGTATAATTTAAAAGGGCATATTAGAAAAAAAGTGTTAAAATGATTAGAGTTTTTTGCTTAATTGTGTTAAAATAAAAAAGGTCGTGAGGTGTTATTATGTTTAAAAGACTCGCATTAATTGAAAAACGTTATGATGAAGTAAATGAATCTTTAATGAATCCTGAAATTGTAAGCAATATTAGTAAGATGACTGCATTGCTTAAAGAACAAAAAGGATTAGAAAAGATTGTTTTTGCATACCGCGAATATAACAAAATAAATAATCAATTAGAAGAAATAGAATTACTTTTAGATGAAGATGATGAAGAAATAGTAAATATGGCTACTCTAGAAAAAGAAGAGTTATCAGAAAAAGTTGAAGTATTACTACATGAATTAAAAATAATGTTACTACCAAAAGATCCAGATGATGATAAAAACGTTATTGTTGAAATCAAAGGAGCAGCTGGTGGAGATGAAGCTAATATTTTCGCAGGCGATTTGTTTAGAATGTACTCTAAATATGCTGAGGAAAAAAATTGGAAAATAGAAGTTTTAAATACAATGTTTGGTACAATGGGAGGCTTTTCTTCAATTGAGTTTATTGTTAGTGGAGAAAATGTTTTTTCAACACTTAAGCATGAGTCAGGTGTACACCGTGTGCAAAGAGTACCTGAAACTGAATCACAAGGAAGAGTACATACTTCTACGGCAACTGTTTTAGTAATGCCTGAGGCAGAAGAAATAGAAGTTGATATTAGTTGGAATGATATTAAATTTGACACTTTTAACTCAAGTGGACCTGGTGGACAATCTGTAAACACAACATATTCAGCTGTGAGGTTAACTCACATTCCTACTGGAATTGCAGTTGCGTGTCAAGAAGGAAAAAGTCAACACGAAAATAAAGACAAAGCTTACCGTTTATTAGTAACTAGAATTTATGATAAATTTAAACAAGAACAGCTCCAAAAAGAAGGAGAAAAAAGACAATCATTAGTTGGAAGAGGATTTAGATCTGAAAAAATAAGAACTTACAATTATCCTCAAAACAGAGTTACTGACCACCGCATTAATTTAACAA
>CAZYSQ010000046.1:3080-9302 GCA_964649865.1 uncultured Acholeplasmataceae bacterium | reverse complement strand
TTCTTAAGCGTCTTGATAACTGATCAGCCATTTCTAAAATTATTGTGTAGATATCGGGAACGAAGTAGTCTTTAAAAAGAATTTGCGAATTACCAAAACTCTTACTTTTGGTTCTTAGTTTATCTTTGTCTTGGACTTGGCTTTGGTCGATGCCATGAGCGTGATAATATAGTTCTTCACCAATCACACCAAAGCGTCTTTTTAATTCAGCCACATCATAGTTGGCAAGATCACCGATGGTATAAATGCCCATGATATTAAGGTGCTTTTCGGTTCTATTACCAATTCCCCACATTTTAGAAAGGGGATAAATCGGCCATAACTTATTTGAAATGTCAGAATATGTCCATTTAGCAACCCCGTCTTTTTGATGTTTCCCATCTAAATCCATCGCCAGTTTGGCCATTAGCATATTTGGTCCAACTCCACAACTAGCGGGTAGTTTTAAATCTTTATAAATTTTTTTGCAGATTGCTTTTGCCAATTCAACATCAGTCATTTGATAATAAGTTAAATAATTGGTGACATCTAAAAAGGCTTCATCAATTGAATAAACATATAAATCTTCATCAGCAATAAATGATAAATAGATCTCAATAATTTTCATTGTAAAATCAAGATAAGTATTCATGCGTGGTTGAGCATAGATTATTGTTTCTTTAAGGGCATCAGGAATCTCAAAAAGCCGGCAACGACTTGGAATACCAAGGGATTTTAAATAAGGGGTGGCCGCTAGCGAAATAGCGCCGTCACCACGTGAGCGGTCAGCGACCACCAAAGGAACTTCAAAAGGATCTAAGCCTCTTAAAGCACATTCAACTGAAGCATAAAAACTTTTTAAGTCGATACATATTATATTGCGGTGTGTTTGATATTTTTTCACAGTAATACCCCTTTGTGTTAGATAATTTATCACATAAAAAATGATAAAACAATGAAAGCGACAATGAAAAACTTTAGTTATTTTCTCGTCAAAAAACGACAAAATTAGCCGCTTTTATTATCAAATGATAAATTACATATACATTGAAGAAAACAGCTAAAAATAGTATAATAAAGAAGAACGGGGGTCAAAGTTATGTTTAAAGAAATGATAACAAGATTAAAAGATCAAAATAAAAGAATTGTTTTCACTGAAGGTGAAGACATTAGGGTATTAACAGCGGCTGCTAGACTGTTAAATGAAGAAATTCTAACGCCGGTAGTTGTTGGTAATAAAAATAAAATTGCTAAATTAGCCAAAGATAACCAATTAGTAATTGATAAAATGGAAATTATTGAAATTGAAAGTTATGATAAGATAACTGAAATGCAAGAAGCAATGTTTGAAATTAGAAAAGGCAAAATGACAAGAGAACAAGTTAACGAGTTGCTGACAAAAGGAAACTATTTTGGAACCATGTTAGTTCAATTGGGGTATGCTGATGGTTTATTAGGTGGGGCCACCTACTCAACAGCCGATACGGTTAGACCAGCTTTACAAATAATCAAGACTAAACCTGGTAGTCGAATTGTTTCTAGTTCATTTCTAATGAGAAGAGTGACGGAAGAAGTTGAGGAACGTTATATTATGGCCGATTGTGCGATTAATTTACATCCAAATGAAGATGAAATTATGCAAATCGCCCAACAAAGTGCCCAAACTGCTCAGGTTTTTGATATGGAACCCAAAGTTGTTTTATTGTCATATAGCAGTTATGGTTCAGGAAAAGGCGAAGATGTTGAAAAAATGAGTAATGCTGCTAACCGCTTAAAGGAAATGAATTTATCTTATCCGGTTGACGGTGAATTACAATTCGACGCCGCATTTTCACCAGAAGTAGCAAAAATTAAAGCACCAACTTCCAAAGTTGCTGGTAAAGCTAATGTCTTTGTGTTCCCAGACATTAACTCTGGAAATATTGGTTATAAAATTGCCCAAAGATTAGGCGGGTTTGAAGCTTTAGGACCAATTTTACAAGGCTTAAATGCCCCAATCAATGATTTATCACGCGGTTGTACATCAGAAGAAGTGTATAAAATGGCAATTATTACCGCTTTACAAAAATAGAGAAATATCTGATAAAATTTACACAAAAAGAGGACGGCGACGTCCTCTTTTATTATGGCATAAAATGGTGTAAAAATAATGAAAATAAAATCATTTTGTTTTCATAGCAAATCAGTTGTTTTAAATCTATCCGATAACTTATAATGGAAATACACTTACATAATGTTATCACATGATAATATAAACAACAATATAAAAAGAGGGGGGAGAAGTATGATAGTAGTCTATGACAGCCTAACTGGACAAACAAAAAGATTTGCCACTAGACTTGGATTAGAAGCTGTTGCGATTAGTGAGTTTAGCTTCGATCGCGATGACGAAATTTTGTTATGTACGAGATCACATGGATTTGGAAAAATTCCTGAAACAACCCTAAACTTTTTAAAAAGATGGCATCACAAAGTAGTGGGTGTTGCTGTTAGTGGCAACCGGAATTGGGGAACTAATTACGGTGCAGCTGGTGATAAAATTCAAGAGCAATTCAACATACCACTAGTTGTTAAATTTGAAGGTCCTGGTTTTCCAGAAGAAAGACAAATTGCAATCGATTGGATACATAATTATTTAGGGGGGAAGAACAATGATTGATACAAAAATACCTAAGTGGGTAATATTAAATAACGAAATAATTGATAAAGATGGTAACATCGTTAATCTACATAAAGATTTAGAAGCGGCGGAAGCATTTCTAGAAGAAGAAGTAAAACCTAAGCTTAAAAGATTTAATACATTAGAAGAAAAACTAAATTACTTAGTTGATAATGAATATTATGAAAAAGAGTTTTTAGATAATTATTCATTATCACAAATGAAACAAGTATATCAAATTGCTTACGATAAAGAGTTTAAGTTTCCTACTTATATGGGTATTTCAAAGTTCTTTAACGACTACTCTTTAAAAACAAGAGATCAAAAACACTACTTAGAAACTTATGAAGATAGGTTAAGTGCGATTGCACTATATCATGCAAACGGTGATTTTGAAATGGCTAAAAGGTTAATTAGCGCTTTAATTAATCAAGATTTTACGCCAGCAACACCGATTTTACTAAACACCGCTAAAAAACATCGTGGTGAGTTCGTTTCTTGTTTCTTATTAGAAGCGGGAGACTCACTTAATGATATTGCTAGAATTTCCGAATTCTCAATGCAACTATCTAAAATTGGTGGCGGAGTTGCTCTTAACTTGAATAGTTTAAGAGCAAAAGGTGAAGCGATTAAAGGAATTCCTAACGTCTCTAAAGGGGTTGTTGGGGTTGCTAAATTATTAGATAACAACTTTAGGTATGCTGACCAAATGGGTCAAAGAACTGGCGCAGGAGTCGCTTACTTAAGTGTTTTCCACGCTGACATCATTGATTTTTTACAAACTAAAAAATTAAACGCTGATGATGATATCAGATTAGCAACGCTATCATTAGGTGTTGTTATTCCTAATAAGATGATTGAATTAGCAAAAGAAAACAAAGAAATGTATATTTTCTACCCTCACACTATTTATCAAGAGTACGGTGTAGATTTCAATGATGTCGCCGTTAACATAGGTGAATGGTATGATAAATTAGTTGCTAATCCAAAAGTTAGAAAAAGAGCGATCAACCCAAGACAACTACTACAAATGATTACCCAAGTTCAAGGTGAAAGTGGTTATCCTTATGTTGTATATATTGATAACGTTAATAAAGAAAATCCGTTATCATTACCAGTCAAGTTTTCTAACTTATGTACTGAAATCTTACAACCAACAATTACTTCACATTATGCTGATTATGACAAACGTGAAGAAGATCAAATCGGACTTGATGTCTCTTGTAACTTATCAAGTGGTCATATCGGCAATATGATTGAAAACAACACAATTAAAGAAACGGTGTTTGCGGCAATGGATGTAATGAATTCCGTTTCTAAAAACACTCATTTGTCACATGTTCCAGGCATTTATAAAGCTAACAATTTAATGCACTCAGTTGGTTTTGGGATGATGGGATTACACGGGTTTTTAGCTAAAAATATGTTACTATACGGAAGTGATGAAAGTATTGAATTAGTTGATGTCTTTTTCAATATTGTTAATTACTATTCGTTAGTCCATTCTAATCAAAAAGCGATTGAAACCAAGGAAATCTTTTACACTTTTGAATCGTCAAAATACGCCGATGGTAGTTATTTTGATGGTAGAGGGGCTATTTATCCTAAATCAGAAGAAGTCAAGGAAATCTTAAAGGATGTCTATATCCCGACCGATGACGATTGGAAATCACTAAAAGAAAGCGTGATGAAACATGGGTTATATAACTCGCATCGTTTAGCGGTAGCACCAAACGGTTCAACATCATATTTAATGTCAGCCACCGCTTCCCTAACGCCGATAAAGCAGTTAGTTGAAGAAAGAACCTTCGGAAAATCTCATACATTCTTTCCAATGCCATACTTAGAAACGGCTGAGTTTATGTATGAAACTTCTTATGATATCGATAATTATAAAGTAATCGATTTAATTGCAACCGTTCAAAAACATATTGACCAAGGAGTATCAATGGAACTAGGAGTTACTTCATTAGAAACGACCAGAGACATTCAAAGATATTATTTGTATGCTCATCATAAAGGGATAAAAACAGTATATTATATTAGAACACGTAAACTCTCAATTGAAGAGTGTGAATCGTGTGTTGTATAGGGGGTAAATTATGAAAAAAGAAAAATTAGCTTTTGAAACGGATAAAGATTTTACGGGTGCTAACTGGAATGAAACTGATGATGACTACACACAACAGTTTTATGAACAAAACTTATCACAGTTTTGGCGTCCCGAAGATATTAGTTTACAACCAGATTTAAATGTTTGGAATGTTTTGCCGGAAAACATTAAAGATGCTTACGCTAAAAACTTAATGGTATTAACATTTTTAGATACCTATCAAGGAGACATTGGCATGCCGGTTGTCTCAAGGTCAATTGATGATGCGAAACATCAACAAAAAGCGGTCTTAAACTTTATGGCAGCGATGGAAAATGCCGTGCACGCCAAAAGTTATTCAAATATCTTTATGACTTACATGACAACGCCAGAAATTGATGAATTATTTGATTGGGGCGAAAAGCACCCCAACATTAGAAGAATAATGAATTTAATTGTTGGCGCCTATGAGCAACTAGATCGTCAAAACTATTATCGCAAATACAATCATGAAAGTTACAATAAAGATTTATTTTTGATTAAGCAATGGCAAGCGATGGTCGCTTCAGTGTTTTTAGAAACTTGGCTATTTTATTCTGGTTTCTATTATCCGCTATATTTCTACGGCCAAGGAAAATTAATGCAAGCGGGTGAAATCATCAACTTAATTCTAAGAGATGAGTCTGTACATGGGCTATATATTGGTCGCTTATCTCAAGATATTTTTAATGATTTTTCTGATAATGTACAAGCCGAACAAGAAGCTTGGATGATGGAGTTTTTCCACACCTTGTTTGCTGAACAACATGATTTGGTAGCTAGTATGTATGACCAAGTCGGCTTAACCGATGATGTTGTTAGATTTGTTAAGTACAATGCCAATAAAGCGTTAATGAATTTAGGCTTTGATCCTTATTTTCCAAATGAACCAGTTAATCCGGTTGTCTTAAACGGATTGAACACAGAAACCAAAACCCACGACTATTTTTCAATGAAAGGAACAGGTTATCAAAAGATGGTTACAGAATCCATCGATGATGATGACTTCAATTTTTAATTATGGAAATATTACTAGTAACTCAAAATAATTGTCCTAATTGTGACAAATTAAAAATGTTTTTAAAATTTGGCCTAAAAGGTAAATATGATAACTATATTAAAGAAGTTTCAAAACAAAACTCAGAAAATCATTTTACCCAAATTATTGAACATAATGATATCCAAGCAACCCCAGCTATCATTGTTGGAAATATGGTTTTAAAAGATACTCAACCATCAAAAGTTAAAGAGTTTTTAGAGAAATTAATCGCAGTGTAATTTATGTAATAAAGATGTAAAAGCAATCATTTCACTTACATTTTATAAATGCTTGTAATTTACTTTTCAATCCCTTATAATGTAAGTACAAAGTATATATTAAATAAAAAAGGGGATGGGAAAAATGATTAAACAAATAAGAAAAAGAGACGGAAGACTTCAAAAATTTGATCCA
>CAZYSQ010000046.1:0-2980 GCA_964649865.1 uncultured Acholeplasmataceae bacterium | reverse complement strand
AAAAATGATTAAACAAATAAGAAAAAGAGACGGAAGACTTCAAAAATTTGATCCAGGCAAAATTGCAACAGCAATTAACAAAGCCTTTGGTGGATCCAAAGATTTGGAGTCTTTTACTTACGCTGCAGACATTTCAAAAATTTTAAACCAAAAGAACTTAGAAGTCGTTGATATTGAGGATGTACAAGATGAAGTAGAAAAATACTTAATGACAGTTAATCCTGACATTGCTAAAAAGTACATTCTTTATCGTAAAGACCGCGCTAGAACACGCCAAACTAAAGAAACAGTTTTCAACTACAAAAAAACAGTTGAAGACTATCTAAAAATTGAAGATTGGCGCGTTAAAGAAAACTCAACTGTAAATTATTCTTTAGGGGGGTTAATCTTAAACAACTCTGGAGCAATAACAGCTAACTATTGGTTATCAGAAGTCTATGATGAAGAAATTGCTAACGCTCATCGTAATGCTGATATTCATATTCATGACTTATCAATGTTATCAGCTTATTGTGCTGGTTGGGATTTAGAACAAGTTATTAAAGAAGGTGTTGGCGGCGTTGAAGGAAAAATTACTTCAAGACCAGCTAAACACTTATCAACTTTATCAAACCAATTAGTTAACTTTTTAGGAATTATGCAAAACGAATGGGCGGGCGCACAAGCTTTTTCAAGTTTTGACACTTATTTAGCTCCGTTCGTTAAAGTTGACAACCTATCTTACAATGAAGTTAAACAAGCAATTCAATCATTTATTTTTGGTGTCAACACACCAAGTCGCTGGGGATGTCAAGCACCATTTTCAAATATCACACTAGATTGGATCGTTCCTAACGATTTAAAAGAAAGACCTGCTATTGTTGGTGGTAAAGAAATGGATTTCACTTATGGTGATTGTCAAAAAGAAGTTGACATGGTCAATAAAGCTTTCCTAGAAGTGATGATTGAAGGCGACGCCAATGGGCGCGGTTTCCAATATCCAATTCCAACATATTCAATTACTAATGAATTTGATTGGAGCGATACCGAAAACAATCAGTTATTATTTGAAATGACAGCGAAATATGGAACGCCATATTTCTCTAACTATATTAATTCTGATATGGAACCATCTGATGTTAGATCAATGTGTTGCCGATTAAGATTAGACTTAAGAGAATTAAGAAAGAAATCAGGCGGATTTTTCGGGGCCGGCTCTAATACCGGTTCAATCGGAGTTGTTACTCTTAACATTCCGAGAGTTGCTTATTTGGCGACTGACGAAGAAGACTTTTATCATCGTTTAGGTCATTTAATGGATTTATCAGCTCGTTCACTTAAAATGAAGCGTGATGTTGTTACTCAATTATTAGAAGCAGGATTATACCCATATACTAAACGTTACCTAGGGCATTTTGAAAACCATTTTTCAACGATTGGTTTAATCGGAATGAACGAAGCGGGCTTAAACGCTAATTGGTTACGTAAAGACCTTACTCATCAAGAGACACAAGACTTTACTGAAGATGTCTTAAACTTTATGCGTGAAAGACTATCAGATTACCAAGAGTTATATGGAGATTTATATAATCTAGAAGCTACGCCAGCTGAATCAACGACTTATCGTTTAGCTAAGCACGATCTTGAAAGATACTCTGATATTATTACCGCCTCTGAAGACGGTAAAAGACCATACTACACTAACTCTTCACATCTTCCCGTTGATTATACAAAATCAGTTTCAGAAGCGTTAAAAATCCAAGACAGATTCCAAGTTTTATATACTTCAGGGACCGTCTTCCACGCTTTCTTAGGCCAAAAACTACAAAGTTGGCAAGGAGCTGCTAATGTCGTTAAGAAAATAGCTGAAAACTTTAAACTGCCATATTTTACTCTTTCACCAACTTATTCGGTTTGTGATGAACACGGCTATATACCAGGAGAAGTCGCAGTTTGTGATAAATGCGGCAATGAAACTGAAGTTTATTCAAGAATTACTGGTTATTATCGCCCTCTTAAAAACTGGAATGATGGTAAACAAGAAGAATATAAAGATAGAACTGAGTATGTAATTAATGAAGCTGATTTTATTCAACATGCCATTAATCAAGCCAAACAAGAAATCCAATCTGCCGCTTCTAAAAACGCACAACTAAAATTATTTACTACTGACACCTGTCCAAACTGTGTTATGATTAAACAATACTTAGAAAAACATAATGTTTCATATGATATTATTATTGCCGATAAAGAAGTTGAGCTATCTAACAAATATGAGATTAGATCAGTTCCTACTTTAGTTGTTGAAGACAACGGTGTGATAGAAAAATATAATAATTTTTCTAACATTGTAAAATTCATTTCAAGAAACTAAACTAAAAAGAGGCAGTTCATGCCTCTTTTTTCCGAAAGGATTGATAACAAATGATTGCTAAAATTAGAAAACGCGATGGGCGTTATGTCAAATTTAACGAAGAAAAAATTATTCATGCAATCCAAAAAGCTATTTTAGCGGTGGAAGCGGAAGTAACGATTAATCGCATCAATAAAATAACGCAAGAGATTATTAAAAAAGTTGAAGAACAAACACCTGAAGGTCGTGTTCCAACGGTTGAAGAAGTTCAAGATGTTGTAGAAACTGTTTTAATGACTTCTAAACTACCAGAAGTAGCTAAAGCATATATTTTATACCGTGAAGATAGAAATCGTATTCGTGACCGGGAAACAAAATTAATGAAAACATTTAAAGAAATAGAAACCGATAAAAAAACGGCTTCTAACTTTTTAGCATCAAAACGCGATCATTTATATGAAAACCCATCAAAATCAATTATCGATTATGGTCGAGAAGGCGCGAAAGAATATAATAAGATGTTTATAGTTAATCCAGACTATGTCAAACTCCATGAAAATGGTGATATCTATATTAAAGAGTTAGAATATTATAACTCATCTCTGAACACACTACAATTAGATTTGGAAAAACTATTTGATTCTGATC
>CAZYSQ010000045.1:0-10069 GCA_964649865.1 uncultured Acholeplasmataceae bacterium | reverse complement strand
GGTTCATTTAAGGCAAGGTCTCTGCCAAAAAACTTTAATATTTGCGTAAATAAAGATAATGAGGTTGGATTTGTACCAAAGAAACCAACAAAATCTCCTCTATGGTTCACTTGAATTAACCCGTTCACTGAACCTAAACCAGCGATATACATAATGCCTCTTGCCCCAACCACTAGTTTTGAAGGGCGATAAGGTGAATTACCAAATAGGGGTGAAGTTGGTCTTGTGTATTCTGTTTCTTTTGTTCCATCTAAATAATATTTAAATACTTTTTGAGCTTCAGGATCAGCCACATAAATAAATTCATCATCAACAAATAACCCCGTTGGTAGAATAAAATCGCCTTCAATAATTTGTAGTAAGGCTCCTGATTTATTCAATTTAACAATCCGTTTGTTTCCTGTATCAGCCACATAAATAAGATCCTCATGGACAAAGATATCTTGGGGATTATTTAAACTCACATTAAAGTTTATGATACCCGCTGGCTCATAAGCAGTTTGAGTCAACACTTGAGTATTATTTGGTCCTGTTGTGTAGGTTAGATAAGGGACTGGCTTATTAGGGTCAGTTGGGTCACTCGCATTAAGTTCCATCGATAATCCAAAGCTGAAAATGCTCATAATAAGGAAAATTGAAATTAGTTTTTTCATGTTATCCTCCTACTTAATGCCCGAGTGTGCCATCGTGTTCATAACCTTACCTTGCATAAAAATGAAGATAATGAGATTAGGTAAAAACATGATTAAACTACCCGCAGCTGAAATGCCCTGTCCGGCAACAACATTGCCACTGGATAAAAGGGTTGACATATAATAGGCAAATGTCTTTAATGATTCTCGATCAATATAGGTGGTTGAAATGCCGGCATCATTCCAAACGGATTGGAATGATACAATGGCAATTGTCGCAATGGCAGGTTTAATTAAAGGTAGAATAATGGACCAAAAGACTCTTAATTGGCTTGCCCCATCAATCTTAGCAGCTTCAATCAAATCATTTGGGATTTGATCGATAAATTGTTTGATTAAAAATAATCCAACGGGAACAGCCAAAACTGGAAAGATGTGAACCCAAAAATTATCAATCAAACCTAGATTTTCAATCACTAAATATCTTGGAATTGCAACTGAAGCCCCAACAAACATCAAGGCAATATTATTCATAAATAAAATTTCTTTTTTAAACTTAAACTTTAATTTAGATAACGCATACCCCGCCATACTACTCACAACAATCGAGATTAATACGACTGAGGCGGTTATAACAATACTATTAAATAAATACCTAAACACAGGAACATTTGATTCACCAGCAACCGCGAATAACTCTAAAAAGTTATTGAAGGTTGGTCTTCTTACGAAAAATCTTGGTGGCCAGGCAAACAGTTCATCAATCGGTTTAAAGGCATGATTAAAAATATAAACAATTGGCAGTGCCATGAAAATCGCCACTGGAATTAAGATAAGATAGAATTTTATTTGGGACCGGTGAAATCTTTTTGGGTTGATTTTGGTCCCTTGAAGTGAATTTCTAGCCATTAGTCTTTCTCCCCAAATAATCTTGTGGCAACCCTACTCATGATATAGACCAAAATTAATAAGACCACTGCTATCGCGGCGCCATAACCCATTTCCCATCTGTTAAAAGCATAATCATCCATATGGTTAACAATTAATTGCCCCGCATTTTGTGGGGTTGGGTTAACCCCCGTTAACTGGACCCCAATTGATCCCGCATTAAAGGTTCCCACTAAACTCATAATTGCACCAAATAACATTTGCGGTTTCATGGTTGGAATGGTAATATAAAAGATTTCTTGAAACTTATTTTTCATCCCATCAACATAAGCCGCTTCATAAAGTTCTTCATTAATGTTTAATACACCCGCAAGCATCGCTAAAAACCCAATCCCCATACTTGACCATAAGGATACTATAATCATTATATTTAGTAAATATTCTGGGTTTTGAAGCCATTGGATCGGTGTTTCAATAATATTCATCGCAAGTAAAATCGAGTTTAAATAGCCACTTGAATCACCACTAAAGATAATTCTCCACATGACCGCCATTGCAATCCCTGCCGTCATGGATGGTGAATAAATAAGTAAGGCTAAAATAGTTCTTGGTTTTTTTGGAATCTGAGCCAATAGCCATGCTAAGAAAAATGAAAAAGCATAACCAACCGGTCCAACGATAAGCGCAAATTTTAAAGTGTTCGGTAAAACTTGTTGCATGAAAACATCATCTGCAGTAAACAAGTTTACAAAGTTATTTAATCCAATAAACTTAGGGGTATTAATTAAATCAAAATAAGTAAATGACAACAAGATCCCTAATAATACTGGAATCGTAATAAACAGAAAGAAAGAGGAGAAATAAGGTAGGACAAAACCCCATCCTACTAGATTCTCTTTAATTTTAGCTTGCTTTCTAGGATTGATATTTGAAGAAAGTTTTAGTTTATTCATCAATCCACCATCCTATCGTTTCAATGGTAGGTAAGAGATATGGTTTTAAAACCGTTCCGTCTTTATCTAAATAACCAAACTCAATCATTTTCCTAATAATCTCTTTATTCGCAATAATTAATCCATCTTCAATAGCCGTTCTGACATTAGCGCCTTGATAAACTGTTTTATTCCAAATATTAGAGATTTCACGTTCTAACATATAACTGCCCGGAATCTTTGGGACATCATAAGCATAATCCCATTGACTTACAATCACTTCTTTATGGGATTCATCCCAAGAATATTGTTCGAAAGCTTCTTTATTAGAGGTATTCCACATATAACTTGGTCCCATGGTCTGAATTAATTGTTCGGCATATTGAATTTGAATGTCTTTACTACTCCACCATTTCAAAAATTCCCAAGCTTTATCTTGATGGGTTGATTCACTGAATATCAAATTAGAAGTGGCTGCACCAACAAAACTTCTATCAATAACACCGTCTTTTTCAATGCCTGGCATTGGGGCAATCTCCCATAATCCCGCAATCTCAGGTGCGGCATGAATCAATTGAACATACATCCCAAAATCGCCTATCCCGATGGGAAGTTCTCCGTCTCTAAATTTATTATAAAAAGACCCTACTTCAATTGGTAATGCATAAACGGTAAAAAGCTCTGTCATAAAAGTAATGGCTTCAATTGTTTTTGGATCATTAAACCCAGCACCAAAGGCGTCATCCTCATAAATCTTTCCACCATATTGATAAATAAACGGCATCGTTGCACCAAATCCTTTAAAGCTACCCGTACCCGCTAAATTGGTATAAAAGTTCATCCCATAGCGTTGTAACTCTGGTAATATATCGGTTACATCTTCCCAAGTTTCTGGAATTGGTAATTGTAAGTTATCCATGATATCTTTTCTGTAAAATAAGATTTGGAAGTTTTGCGTATCTGGTAAGGCATAAACCCCTTCATCATAAATGAGTTGTAAGAAAGAGCCTCTTGCGAACCTTGAAGCGACTTCTGAAAAATCATCAAACTCCCTTAAATCTAAAGCAGCATTTCTGATCGCAAATTCATAAGGTCTCCAAGCGTCAATTCCCATCGCAATATCCGGTTGTCTTCCTGCAGAGTTAGATAAAATCAGTTTATCTTGAGAGGGCATCATGGAAATATTCACTTTAATGTCATTGTTAGGGCTAAAATCTTCATCGACCATTCTTTGCATTAAATCAACATACTGCCTGCTTCTTGCAACCCATACTTCAAGTGTTTCTGGGGTTTTTTTCGAAACTTCTGAATCAATAAAGAATGACATGAAGAATCGTTTAACTCCAATCCAAGCACTTCTAAAAAAATTCACGTTTGCTTTGGGTAGTTTCGCATCACTTTCATGAACATAAAACCGATCAATTGATAATGGTGAATTTAAAATAGTTGGTAAAATAATCCCTAGTGATTCGATGATGGAACCAGTACTGCCACTAAGTTGTCCAATTTTAGCTGGTATTTTATTTGGTTCTAAGGCAAGGTCAGCTAGTTTTTCATAGGACTGCTTTAAAGTGGTTGTCACCAGTGTATTTTTCTTGGTTTGGTTAATTATTTGCCATTCTTCATAAACCGCTTTTAGGATATCCGCATAATCATTTAAATCTTTTTGTAAATTAGGTAGATAGGTTGTAATATCCCAATCTCTATTCGGATCTACATTTCTTCCTGTTAACTTATTAATTTCTAAGACTAAGTTATTAATTCCCAGTAAAACATCTGTTAAAGCGTAATATAAATCACGCTTTTGATATTCAGATGCTTCTAAGGTTATCGTGTGGGTGCCTTTCGTTAGATTAAATAAATAAGGTTCGCCCTCTAAATCACCAAGCGTCTGATTTTTCCATTTACGGGTATATTTAAAAGGAATTTGTCTTGCTTCAATAAAAGGAAGGTTACCATCAATTAATAAACTTCGATAAACAATAACATCTTGATTCCCATCTTGAAGGTATTTCAGTGAGATTTGATAATAGCCATCCTCAGGTACTTCTATTTCATAGTACACACGTTGACCTGGCCTATTATAAGTTCCACCGTCCAATAAGTTCAATTTCTTTTCGACTAAGGCAAACGGGGTGACGCCTGCGGATCGACTACTCCCGATTTGAATAGATGGAGAGTTCTTATAAAATAAGAATTCACTTTCGTATGCTTCTATGTAGTCACCTTCTGCATGATTAGAATCTAAATATTCTTCATAGGTAATCGGTTCAGTAATCCCTTGAACTTCTATTGCACCGACTAACAATTCGCCTCTGGTTTTGTTGAATGTAATGGTGTTAATGCCTTCATCTAGTTTGAAAAGAAGGCCATTTTCATATAGATTTTGAATTTCTTCTAGTCTAGTGGTGTTCCATTTTCTGAGTTGTTCTGAACTAGGCAGAATATCATTTCCATAGCGGTCTAGGTTAAATTCGTGCGGTGTTACCCAATACGTTTCTAAAGAGATTTGACCACTTTCATAGTATTGTCTTTCACCATTAACATCAACCGATATTTCTATCGGTCTGATATCATTGGTCAAAGAATAATAGGTAATCAAAACTTGATAAAGTGCTGTATTCGGTACAGTCACTTCAATACTAAATGAATCTTTAGTATCCCAAACTAAAGGATCATAACCATTTGGGTTATTATCATTATCATAGGAAAAACCAGAAGCATCAAAGTCAGCAGGGAAAACAACGGTATAAAAACCATTATTTTCCGTAATGCCTTCTTCTTTCCATTCATTATAAAGAGAAATAAATTTATCTGTCACAATCATATCAGAATTCACTTCAGCAGCCTTAAAAGAGGCCTCAAGTGAGACCTCACTTTCGTCTACTAACCAATAACTTAATACTGGTGCCATTAAGGCGAATACTGTTATTAAGATAACAACTTTTTTCTTCATAAGATTAATCTAATAATTGTTCTTTTGCTTGAGTATAGAAAAAGTTAGCCCGGTCATTTAGTTGTTGGGCAATATCATCAAAGTTAACTAATCCGTCTCTTAACATATCATGGGCCTGACCGATGGTTGCAGTTTCATTGCCTAATTGACCATATTGACCATTCCAACGCGATAGCACATAACCAGGCACTGTCTTAGCTAACGATTCAAACATAATGTCTGATGTTGCAATCACTTTTCTAAACTCAACTAAGGTAGGATATTTAACTAAGTATTTATCTAATAATGTTTGATCATTTACAATTGGGGTGAAGTTAATGTTATAATTATCATTTTCTTCTACCAGTTCTAATCTTCTCGTATAACCATCAATCCCAAAACCCATCCATTTGGCAAATAATAATGCTTCTTCAGGGTGTTCAGTACCTTTACCAATCACCAAATAATCGACTACCATCATTTGTTTATCACCTGGCATACCAATGAAATCAATATCCGCTTGATATAAGCCTTTATCAGGATCATTTTGATGTGTTAACCACTCACCAATCATCCAAGAGGCTTCCCATCTAATCGCTTGTTTACCTGCATCCCATGCAGCAAATTCATTATCTACGCCATAGTTTTCTTGTAAGAACTCAGAGGTTGCGACATCTGAATAATACGCAGAATTGGTTCCAGTGAATATGGAGGCACGTTTCGTTAATGCATTCTTATATTCAGTTGAATCTAAGTTATATTGCGTTCCATCCCATGTATAGTAACCTAAATCATTATTTAAATAGGCAGGATACCAAAATTGCATATCTGGACCAACTCTCATCCCGGAAATACCAGTACCATCTGTAGAGGTTTCAGATACCGCTTGAGCTTTCGCAAGTAAATCATCAAATGAAATACCCGCCTTAGGTGCTTCTACACCAGCATCTTCAAATATTTTATTATTAACATAGTAACCAAAATAATAAGCCTTTAATGGAATCCCATAAAGCGCACCATCAAATAAAGTTGAATTTAGGAGGTCTGGTGAGATTTTATCAAACTCATCATCTGCTGCCACCAAATCTTTAACATTTTCTGCCCAACCCATTTCAACGGTTTTTAGTATTTCTGCGTGCATGAAAACATCAGGTAAGTTTTGAGCTGAAGCTTTCGCACCTAAAAAATCATCCCAGTTTTGATCGACTTGATTCTCAGGATTATTTGGATCAGGAATCTTAGGTCTTTCAACTATTTGTACTTCGATGTTAGGATACTTAAGGGTGAACTCTTGAACCATTTTTCTTTCTAGGTTCATATTTTCTACTGTACCTAAGTCCCAAGCAGCATAAGTAATCTTAACTTTTTCATTAGTATCTTTATTACAGGCAGCAACGAATACTGCTAATGCTGTAACAAGCACTAATGAAAGTAATACTTTGAGTGTCTTTCTCATTTCGTTTCCTCCTTATTTTCGCTATCGAAACGTTTCGAAATTAAAATTTAAATAAAGCCAAATAACCATTTAATTAAAAACTGTATATTTGGATGATAGTGTTTCTTACCTTCATAATAATACATAAAAAAATATTTTGCAAGCGTTTACACCACTTTTTTGTGAAAAATAAAGACTTAATTTTTAAGATTAAGCCTTTATTGCTTGATATAACCCACTAAATTGATATATCATATTTTTTACATTATTTCGATTGTTTCTTGTAAGACTATTTTTCTTGGTGAACCTATCATAATCTCTATGGGTCCTGCCTCAAGTCTACTCACATTATTACCATCTTTATACATAAATGATTCATACTTTAATTCTAGTTCCACCAATAAAGTTTGTCTAGGATTAAGTGCTACTTTCTCAAATCGAATCAGCTCCATCTTGGGCCTTACTATTTCTGAAAACAAATCATTGATATAAACTTGAACCACTTCTTTGGTGCAAATATGACTTAAGTTTTCTAGTTTAACACTTAATTTGAGGGCCTCACCTTTACTTAGTTTGGTTTTATTTAGTGTCAGAGTGTGATATTTAACTTCACTATAACTTAAGCCATCCCCAAAATAATATAGTGGTGTGTTTGGACTATCTTTATAATTTGAAACATATTGTTCCGTTAAATCATCCGTGTTTCTGGGACGACTGGTAGAAAACTGACGATAAGACATAGGAATTTGACCCACATTAAGTGGAATACTCATGGGTAATCTTCCACTAAAATTGGCTTCACCTAATAATAGTTTTTTGATGGCCTCGCTCATTTGGTTGCCTGAATAAAAGGCAAACACAATTGAATCAAGGTAAGGTTCTACCGCCGTTAGGATTAAAGGTCTTCCTGAATAAACAACCCCAATGACCTTTTTACCATTTTCATGAAGCCGTTTAAGAATTTTAACATCTTCTAACTTAACAGACGGGATTGTCTTAGATTGAGATTCACCAGATTCTCTTTCTCCTTCACCAAAACAATAAATGATTATATCTGCTTCTTCATAAGAGGTTTGATTAGGAAATACTTCTTTTAGGGTTTTATTGTTAGAAATGTGTCCCCCCACCCAACTCCAACTACCATTGGTTCTTCTTGAATCGGCGTACTCGCCCATTAGATGAACCTTCTCATTTTTTAAGGGTAAGTTGTTATTTTTGAGCAAGACAGTAGATTCTATCGCCAATTCTAAATTGGTTCCATCATCATAAAATTGTCGGTCTTGACTATCCTCTTTCAAACCGCGATAAGGATCTTTAAATAAACCTAGTTTTTCTTTGAGTTTTAACACATTTAAAACAGCTTCATCAATCAACTTAAGAATAGATGGGTCTTTCTCTGCCGAAAGTTTTAGATGTTTACTATAAACATCACTCATCATGTCTATATCTAGTCCTGCTTTAATTGATTTCATAGCCGCACTTAAAGGGCTATCGGCATATTTATGGGCAATCATATTAGCCGTTGAAGCAAAGTCACTTATAATAACCCCATTATATCGATATTGACCTCTTAAAATATCTCTTAATAAATATTTATTTGCTGTAGCGGGAATGCCAAACAAAGTATTAAACGAGGTCATGACAAGTTCTGGATGGGCTTCTAATGTTCTTGCATAAGCAGGCATATAGAAATTAAAGAACGTTTCTTTCGATAAAGTGACCTCATTATAATCTCGTCCTGCCTCAGGTGCTCCGTATCCAGCAAAGTGTTTTAAACATGCAGCAATATTATCTTTACTAAAATCACCTTGATACCCTTTAACGAGTTCATAACCCATTTCACCGGTAAGATAAGCATCCTCGCCATAACCTTCAGTCACTCTCCCCCATCTAATATCTCTTGTGACATCAACCATTGGAGAAAATGTAACATGAATTCCACTGCTTGCTGCTTCTTTAGCAGCGATAGAAGCCGCTTTTCTCACTAAGTTTCTATTAAAACTAGCTCCTTGAGCTAATGGTACAGGAAAAATTGTATGACAGCCATGAATAACATCACTCATAAAAAGTAATGGTATCTTATGTTTCGCGTTTTCAAGATATTGTTTTTGAATTCTTATCGCATGATTCTTATTATTAATCCCCAAGATAGAACCATATAAATAGCGATCTTTTTTGACATAATAAGTACTATCAGAAACCCCAAATAACTCTGTTTTATCTGAAATATCATAAACGGACGGATCAACTTGAACAAGTTGGCCAATCTTTTCTTCTAAGGTTAATTTATTCAGCAATTCATTTAACATAATCATCACCTAACTTAGATTATATCATAACATTTGAGTTTCATTTTTTTAAAAAAAGATACTTATAGATAAAAAACCACACTCGAAATATCGATTTAGGGGTTTTTCATTAATGGTTATTTCTATTGAAGTAAATGACTCATTTTACGAATAATCATGTTGGTTGCTCTTCGAGGCGATAACCGGTAAAATTTGTTCATTATTCTTGAATCTTTACCCACATAACTATAGAGTTTCTTTTTTAGCATGGCTTTAACGATCAGTTCAGCTGCTTTATCTGCTTCTAACATTTTATAGGTAGATTCAGTATTTTCTGAAGTGTCGATTTTGATTGAAACATTTGAGTTTTTCGCAATATCTGTTTTAATTGCGCCTGGGAACACACAAGTTACACTAACATTGGTATCTTTCAGTTCACCATATAAGCCTTCAGTAAATAATTTTACGGCTGCTTTTGAAGCCCCATAAAGAGATTGTCCAGGTACAGGTAAGAACCCACCCATACTAGAAACATTCACTAAATAAGCTTCTTTTTGTTCCAACAATGCTGGTAAAAATGTTTTATTTAGATAGAGTGTTCCATATAAATTGACATTGATAACCTTATTAATCGCTTCGTATTCTAAATCAATCACTTTAACAAAGGGTTGAATGATTCCGGCTACATGAATTAAGCCATCAATCACGTTAAAATCTTTTAATATAGCTTGATAGGTTTCTTGAACCTTTAATAAGTTGGTGATATCTAATGGATATGTTTTTAATAAATCATCTGATTTATTGGAAAGTTTTTTGGTTTCTAACAAACCTTTTTCGCTGATATCAATAGCAGCGACTCTGCTACCTTTATCTAATAAATGTAGTACGACTTCACGGCCAATCCCGTTACCGCCACCTGTTACGACAAACACCTTGTTTTTTAACATTGTATCACTCCT